>CAUHCL010000001.1 GCA_959604655.1 uncultured Alistipes sp.
AGTTCTACCAGTGTGACGTGGATGTCATAGGCTCGCGTTCGCTGCTCAACGAGGTGGAGCTGGTCGAGATCGTGGGACGCGTGTTCGGCAAGCTGGGAATTAGCGTGACGCTTAAAATGAACAACCGTAAGATACTGTACGGCATTGCCGAAACCATAGGCCATGCCGACAAGATGATGGATATCACGGTGGCCATCGACAAGCTGGAGAAGATAGGCATCGACAATGTGAAGGCCGAGCTGGCCGAGCGCGGATTGGACGACGGGGCGATAGCCAAGTTGCAGCCGATACTTGAACTGAGCGGCACCAACGACGAGAAACTCGCCAAGTTGCGCGACGTGATAGGAGGCTCGGCGACGGGTCTGCGCGGCGTGGAGGAGATGACCGAGATATTCGGCTACGTGAAGGCTCTGGGCATATCGCTGCCCATAGAGCTCGACCTGTCGCTGGCACGCGGTTTGAACTACTACACGGGCGCCATATTCGAGGTGAAGGCCAACGATTTCGCCATCGGATCGATCTGCGGCGGAGGACGTTACGACGACCTGACGGGAATATTCGGCATGCCCGATACCTCGGGCGTGGGCATATCGTTCGGCGCCGACCGCATTTACGACGTGATGGTGGGACTCGATCTCTTCCCCGAGGAAGTCAATTTCTCGACCAAGGTGCTGTTCGTCAATCTCGGAGCCGACGAGTGCATGGCCTCGCTGGCGATGATACGCGCCCTGCGCGACCGCGGCGTGGCGGCCGAGATCTATCCCGAGACAGCCAAGATGAAGAAGCAGATGGAGTATGCCAACCGCCGCATGATACCCTATGTGGTCATCGTGGGCAGCAACGAGCTGGAGTCGCGTGCCGCCACGGTGAAGAACATGCGTACGGGCGAGCAGCGGACCGTGGCGTTCGATGCCGTCTGCGACGAACTGGCGTAAAGGGCTGACATTAAAACGTAATCGTTATGAAGAGGATATTGTTTTCGGCGTTTTTCGTCGTCGCATGCCTGGGCGCTGCGGCGCAGACGGAGGACGCGGCCGAACAGTTGCAGAAACTCAACCGTTTCTATCGTTACCTGAACGGCATGTATGTCGACACGGTGGAGATGAAACCTCTGGTGGAGAATGCCATTCGCGGCATGCTGTCGGAGCTCGACCCGCATTCGGTGTATCTCGACGTCGAGGAAATGCGTGCGCAGACCGAGGCTTTCGACGGCGAGTTCAGCGGCATAGGCATAGAGTACAATATCCTCAACGATTCGATAATCGTGGTCAACACGGTGGTCAACGGGCCTGCCGAGACGGTCGGCATGCGTCCCAACGACCGCATAGTGCTCATCGACGGCGAGAATGCCGTGGGACTGAAACGCAGCGACGTGCCCTCGCGCCTGCGCGGACCCCGCGGGACGAAGGTGAAGATAGGCGTGGCGCGGCGCGGCGTGCCCGAGATACTCGATTTCGACATTACGCGCGACAATATTCCTCTTAATACGGTGGATGCCGCGTTTCGGGTCGACGAGCGCACGGGTTACATAAAGGTCAACCGATTCGGACGCACCACCATGCGCGAGTTCCGCGAGGCGATGGCGAAGATGGAGGGTATAGAGGCCCTGATTCTTGACCTGAGCGGCAACGGCGGCGGATTGCTCGACCAGGCCGTGGAGATGGCGGGATATTTCCTGCCCGAAGGGGCTCTGGTGGTGTCGACCGAGGGGCGTGCCGTCTCGCCCGAGCGTTATGCGGCGTCGCGCGGCGGCGGGTTCGGCGGTCGCGTGGCCGTTATTATAAACGAGAACTCGGCCTCGGCGAGCGAGATCGTGGCGGGTGCGTTGCAGGACTGGGACCGTGGCGTGATAGTCGGCCGCGACAGCTTCGGCAAGGGGCTGGTGCAGCGTCAGGTCGCACTGGGCGACGGCTCGGCCGTGAGGATAACCGTGGCGCGCTATCACACCCCTACGGGGCGTGTCATACAGCGCCCGTACGAGAACGGCCATAAGGACGAATATTACGAATCGTTCGTGAAGCGTCTGCGCGGCGAGAAGGCCGATTCCACGCAGACGGCGGCGGAGCGTCCCGTGTACGAGACTATACGTTCGCATCGAAAGGTCTACGGCGGCGGAGGCATAGAGCCCGACGTGAAGATCGAGGTCGACACCACCGACATATCGGACTACATGATGAAGATCGTGGCACAGGGCGTATACGGCGATTTCATAATGACTTACATGGACCGCAACCGCGAGCGGCTGGCCGCCGAGTATCCCGATTTCGGGAAGTTCGAGGCGGGCTTTGCCTTCGGCGACGAGGATATGAAGCGTTTGACGGATATGGCTGCGGCCAAGGGAGTGGAGTTCGACGAGAAGCAGTTCGCCGTATCGAGACGGCTGATCGAAAACCAGCTGACGGCCCTGGTCGCTCAAAGACTCTACACTTCGTCGGAATTTTACCGATATATCAATCCTCGTGAGAATGAATATTTTACAAAGGCGCTGGAGATCGTCGGAGGCGACGGCGGGGAGTATGAGTCGATTCTGAAGTTAGAATAATTTGGAAACATTTGAAAATCGGAAAAAATTTACATATTTTTGGAAATAATTTAACAACCGATTTTCATTATGGTCTCAGAATCTGTATTCGATCGAAACGAAATAAACGAAGGTTTCGGCGATTCGCTTTTCTCGAAGATGATAAAGGCGGGACACCGCACCTACTTTCTGGATGTGAAGGCTACGCGTGCAAACGATTATTTCCTGACTATAACCGAATTGCGTAAGAAAATCACTCCGCGCGGGATAGAGAACGAACGCAACAAGGTTTTTCTTTACAAGGAGGATTTCGAGAAGTTCGCCTGCTGTTTCGCCGAGACGATGGAGTTCGTGCGGACCATTTCGGAAGCCGATGGTTGCAAATCGAAAGGATAATCAAAACGAAAGCAGGTGGAGCAAAAGCGCGAAAAGGTGATATTGGGTTTCAGCGGCGGTATGGACAGCGTTACTGCCGCTCGTTTTTTGTCGGAGCGCGGCTTCGGGGTCGTGGCTCTCACGCTCGACACGACGGGCGATGCCGAGCTCGTCGGGCGTGCCCGTGCCGCTGCGGCCGAGATCGGTGTCGAACATGCGGTGATGGATGTGCGGAGCGTCTTTGCCGAGGAAATAGTGGATTATTTCGTTGGCAGTTACTTGTCGGGGCGTACGCCGTCGCCGTGCGTGAGGTGCAATCCGCTTATAAAGTGGCGCTTTCTGATAGAGGAAGCCGATCGGCGGGGCGTGCGGTTCGTGGCCACGGGCCATTACTTCAATATAGTCGAATACAACGGCCGATTCTACGTGTCGCGGGCCGATGATCGGACCAAGGACCAGTCCTATTATCTGTGGGGATTGTCGCAGGCAGTGCTTGCGCGGGCGCTGACGCCGATGGGGCATGTGATGAAAAGCGACATAAGGGCGGCGTTCGTCGACAAGCGCGAGAGCATGGGGCTGTGTTTTCTGCAAGGCAGCGGCTGCCGCGAGTTCATCGAACGGCACTGCCCTGCCGCCTCGTGCAGGGGCGATATCGTCGACGTGCAGGGGCGCGTGGTCGGGAAGCACGACGGTACGGCATTCTATACCATAGGTCAGAAACGCGGCCTGGAGGGCGTGGCTGGACGGCCCGTGGTGGCCATCGACGCCGAGCGTAACAGGCTGGTGGTAGGCGATGACGCGGATTTATATTATCGGATACTTGAAGTAGGCAGCTGCAACATCGTTTACGAAGATGAGTTCATGACGGCTGCCGACATAGAGGTAGTCATTCGCGGCGTGGGACGTAATCCTGAGGGGTATATGCTTGGGGCGGAACGAATTGCGGGCGGTTACCGCATACGGCTCGACGGCGCCGCATGGGCACCCGCCGCGGGACAGCCCGCGGTGTTCTATCGCGGCGACCGCGTGATAGGCGGCGGGATCGTGGAGAGGTATTATTAGGGCGGCGGCGGGCGGCAAAATGCAGGCGGACCTGCTGTCGCCCTCGCTTGTTCGTAATCTTTATGTAGCCCGAAATAAATTCGTTGATTACAAATCAAATTAGAGAAATTAATTATGAAAAGGCAAAGGATAGGCAGTTGGTAAGCCACCCACTTCGGTTGTCACTTACTCAAATAACTCAAGACAGATATCGGGATAATTTTTCGAACAGCGGGAAACTCATAAATACCCATTCGGAGTCAATCTGAATATAATTGAAATAGGGGCCCTTTTTTGTATTGAACGGCTTTCGTGGCAGGTATTATGGGGTCGGTGCTCACGAATATTAGCAGTATTGCATTTAGCTTGCGGTGACCATCGTTCTGATGACCTCGCTTCTGATTGCCATGATGCTCATGCCGTTCATGCAATTCCGTTTGTCTGCAAATAGGTCGAAATCGGGAGGACGGAAGGCAAGAAAAAGCTTTCGTTTCATGATCTGTTGCAATCGGGTGACTGTGCGCCGGCGGCCTGCTTCCGTCATCCATGCGCTACGGAGGCGGAATGGACGTTTTTCGTGTCTACTTTTATACAAACTATGTAACAGTCCGTTTTTACAGACTGTTACATTGAATCGGAGGTGTTCGCACCCGCGCCTCTCGTTTTTACCGAAACCCTATTTCATTCTCCGTTAAGGTGTTTCGGGGAGGGCCTATCCGAGTTTCTGCCTGCCGAAGATGCAAATCGGGCCCCGACATATGTCGGACCTTTATAACGGGACGTTGACGTTGCCGCCTGTTCCTGAAATCCAGTCGGTGATGCTCGGATTCGAAATAGTGATCGCCGTACGGGTCACGTTGACGGCGTAGGTGTATTTGGTCGCAGGCGCGAAAGTCGTGGTCCCGATCGCCGTGGCGGGCACGCTGACCGCCGTTCCCGCTTCACTCAGGTTGACGGCGAGGGTGGGCGACGTATAGGTACCCGGCAAGATCAGCAGGTAGAGCTTGGCGGGGGTGGCAGACAGGGTCGGAGGTGTGACGGGCGTCGCCGTGACGGTGTTGGCCGTGGTTCCTGCGGTGATCGCGCCCGTGGCCAGGTTGATGGTCGAAGTCGTGGCGTCGCTCGTAATCAACGCTCCGCCCGACGATACCGCGGTGATGAAATTGGTCAGCGTCGTGTTGGCTGCAAAACCCGTGACGGAGATATCGAACTCGATCAGGGTCAGGGCATGGGTGAAGACGAGCGAGACCGAGTAGGGAGCCGATGCGGGACGTGTGACGCCCGTGGTCCATGCGTTGTTCGAGATCAGGAAATCCTTCGTCGGATCGATCGTGCCTGTCTGTCCGACCAGCGAAGGCAGTTTGACGGCCGTGTAAGTCGTATTTGCAGCGGCATAAGGCGCATAACCGAGGAATTTGTGGGCTGTGGTGCCGTCGGTCCAGTACAGATTGGTGGAGGTGGTCCATGCCGTACCGTTGTAGGAATACTGCACATTGGCGGGAGGATTGCCCGTGGGGCGGTCGACATAGACTCCGATGGCGTCGCCCGAGATCCAGGAAGCGGTGCTCCCCGAATAGGCGGTACGTGTGGCCATGTCCTCGGAAACGATCGAAGGAGAGATCCGTATCACGTTATCGGTCTGTTCCGAATCCCGAGGGCATACGTCGTCTTTGTCGCAGGCCGCCCATCCGAAGGCCACGCAAGCGAGTAGAATAATTTTTTTCATAATGGCTTGAATTTGGTTTATTGAATTATTTACAGTATATCGATCAGACCGTTGCCGATCTGCACGCTGAAAGAATACATGTATCCTGGACGGAAATTGGTTACATTGAGCGGCATCACCGCGGTCTGCTGGTTGCCTCCCAGCAGCGAGGTGACCTGCACCTGAACCGACGGGTTCAGCAGACCCGTCCCCGTATATTGGCCCGGCAGTACGAGCGCATAAACGGTGATCGGAATACTGCCGAGCAGCCCCGTCGAAGCGATCGGTCGGGTGACCGCCCGTGAAAAATTGGCCGCCGTATTATTGGCCGTCGTAACCGACAGCGAACGTGCGACGAGGTCGTAACCCACCGTGGAAACCGTGTTTACCGTATTGAACATTCCGTACGGCTTATCGGGACTCACGGTCGTGTTGCCGCCACGGAGCGTCATAGATTTAAGGGTGTAGGTAGAAAGCAGCGAGGTGGAGATCGTAAATTTAAGCAGGCTGAAAGCGTGGGAGAACGCCGCGGAACCGATAAACGCCACGGCGTTGCCGCCCGTACCGCGCACCTGCGTTTTGGGGCCTGCGACGAGCATGTCGGCATTCACGTCGGGCACAGACCCGAACGTCTGGTTGGCCAGTATCGGTATCGAGACCACATTGCCGTTATTGGCGGCATTGTACGGATAATAGGCATAAAAGGTATGCGTGGCCGTGGAGTTGAACCAGTACATGGTCGTGGCAGCAGGAGTGGTCCACGTCATCGAGGAACCGCTGCCCGAGGCGGTGTAGGGCACGTTGCTGCGCTGCGTCAGCGTTTCCGACACCCCGATCCTATCCCCTGCGATGAACGAGGCCGTGGCGCCGTTCATCGACGTTCGGGTCAAGGAGTCGGTATCGTCGTCATGAGGCATCTGCGCCTGAATTACGACACGCTCCGCCCCCTGAAGTCGGAGATCATCTTCTTTGGAACACCCCATCGAACCGATCGTAAGACAAATTGCAAAAACCGACTTATTCATAGTCGCATAGTGTTATTTACATACGATCAATACATAAATTTTGCCGAAGTTCGTGCAATACATTTCGACCCACGATTTTTTACGGCGGCATCGTTGGGTCGGTTATGTATCGCTTTTGATAGTGTCGGTTCCTGCTCTTCCGACAACCGCCCGTTTGCGATGCCGGTCCTCACTTGCGTTCGGTGGCATGACGCAGTATGTTGCAGTCCGCAGGTTGCGATCCGAAAACATTTCATCAATGCACATGCGGCAGCCTCACCCGCGACAGAAGCGATTTCGGATAAAGGGCGGCCGCAGCGACGGAGCGAAAAGAATCGGAAATCTTTTGATTGCTTCAAAAGTGCCGTAGGCATCCGATTCAGCGAAGGCGCTGTGGCCGACCCCGAAATCGTTTCACCGCGGCGGTTTTTCGGTTACCTTTTGTTCACACAAAAGGTAACGTAAGAAAAATCATTAAGAGAAATATTGCGGCTTTTTGAGCCGCGCAGTTCGCCGCCGCCCCATTGCGGCGGACTGCTGTCGCACTCCGACCGCCGTCGGCGAACAGCAGGATTATTTCACACGCGCTCGGCAAAACCGCAAATAAATTTGCTTTTGCACTCGGCTTATTCGTATCTTTGTGCCACAATAACAAAACGTAATCGAAAGATGAATTGGGTAAAACGTTTGTATGACTGGATGCTCTCGTGGGGTAATTCGCGCTGGGGCGCATTGGCGCTGTTCTGTTTCGCGTTCGCGGAGTCGAGTTTCTTTCCCATACCGCCCGATGTGCTGCTTATAGCGTTGTGTCTGGGCGTTACGGCGCGCTCGTTCCGTTATGCGGCCATATGCCTTGCGGGTTCTATTGTAGGTGCCATGGCGGGATATGCGCTCGGATTCTTTCTGTGGCAGAACACCGCGGGCGAATACACGGCCCTCGCCCAGTTCTTTTTCAATCACGTGTTCTCGATGGAGAGCTTCCTGAAGGTGGGCGCGCTCTATGACCGATACAATTTCTGGATAGTCTTCACGGCGGGGTTCACTCCCCTGCCCTATAAGCTGTTCACCATAACGGGCGGGCTGTTCCACATAAATTTCACGATGTTCCTGCTGGCGTCGGTTGTGTCGCGCGGAATGCGTTTCTTCGTCATAGCATGGTTGATATGGCGGTTCGGAGCTCCGATCAAACGGTTCATCGACAAGTATTTCAATCTGCTGGCCATAGCGTTCACGGTGTTGCTCATCGGGTCGTTCGTGCTGGTGGCCAAACTGTTATAGTCATGAGGCGATTCGGACTCATAGGCCGCACGCTGGGCCATTCTTTTTCGGCGAAGTATTTCACGGAGAAATTCGAACGCGAGGGGCTGGCCGCAGAGTGCTCGTACGGACTTTTCGAACTGCCCGACATCGCGTGCGTCGAGGATCTTATCGCCTCGACTCCCGATCTGGCGGGTTTCAACGTGACCATACCTTACAAACGCGAGGTCATACCCTATCTGGATTCGCTGAGCGATGAGGCGCGGAACATAGGCGCTGTTAACTGCGTGAAGATCATGCCCGACGGGAAACGCGCGGGTTACAACACCGATGTGGACGGCATCCGACTGTCGCTCGACAAGCTGTTGGGCGGCGCGGAGGTCGATGCGGCTCTGGTGCTCGGCACGGGCGGTGCGGCGCAGGCGGTGCAATATGTGCTCGCGGAGCGCGACATACCGTTCACCATCGTGTCGCGCGACAGGGCGAAGGGCAACATGTCGTACGACGACCTGTCGCAGGAGACGGTGGCGGACCATCATCTGATAATAAACGCCTCGCCCGTGGGGATGTATCCGCATGTCGGGGAGGCGCCGAATATCCCCTATGACGGCCTGACCGACCGTCACTACATGTTCGATCTGGTATACAACCCGCCCCTCACGCGTTTTCTCGAATCGGGCGCGCGGCGCGGTGCGCATACCATTTCGGGGCTGGATATGCTCTACGCCCAGGCCGAGGCGGCGTGGGCGGTGTGGAACGAATAAGCTATTCGTTGGTGTAGGCGTCGAGAACTTCCTCGGCCTTGGCGCGGTCCTCGTTGCGGATGACCAGCTGCGCGGGCGCGAACCCGATGGGATATACGGCGGCCATGATCTCGTTGCGTATCATGGCGTAGATGCCTGCCCCTTCGAGCAGCGATTTGTCCCATTCGGCCTCGTTGACCGAGTCGTATTCGCGGATGACGATCAAATTATCCTCTTCCATAGTCTTGTCGGTTTTATGGCGCCCGCCCGAGAAGCGTCTCGGACGATCGCATCATAAAGTTAAGCGTTTTTTGTTGATAACTTGCAATGAGCAAACCAAAATATTCGATATTTTATCCATATATTTGTAAAAGCGACGCGGCGGGAGTGCTGCGCCGCTTAACTTGCGGAGTGTCAATATGAAGGGTTTTATCAAAATAATCGTGTCGGCGATCGTCGCGGCGGTGGCTGCGGGAGGTGTCCTCGCATTCCGCGCGGGCGGCACGGCGGCTGCGGGATTCGATGTCGGGAGGATGGTTCTGGCCGACAGCGTTATCGGGCATGCCATCTCGGACGGGGTGTTCCCCGGGGCCGTGCTGTGCGTGGTGCGCCGCGCCGCGGACGGCAGGTCGGCGGGCGACATACTCTATCTGAAGGCGTACGGCAACAGGCAGGTGTGTTCGGCGGCGGATCCCGTGAGCGGCGAGCCGCAGGGCGATACGATACCAATGACGACCGACGCCGTGTTCGACCTCGCGTCGTTGAGCAAGTGCGTGGGCACTACCCTCGCGTTCATGCGTCTGGTGGAGGACGGCAAGGTGAGACTTACGGACGATGCGGCGCTTTATATACCCGATTTCAAGCCGTGGAGCGACAAGGCGGGTGCGAAGAAGGCCATCACGGTGAAACATCTGCTGACCCATACTTCGGGGCTGCCCGCGGGAATATATGTGCCGACGTTCGTGTCGCGATACGAGAAGCGCGGCGACATAGAGAAGATGAATTTGCGCGATTCGCTCGCGGGGTACATCGCCCGCGATGCCGCGCGACTGTCGCGTCCGGGCGATGAGTTGCGTTACAGCTGCCTGAACTTCATAGCGTTGCAGGCCATAATAGAACGCGTCACGGGCGAGCGCATGGACCGTTATGCCGACCGCGAGATATTCCGCCCGCTGGGGCTCGAAAATACGTGGTACAACGCCCTCGACGATGCCGAGCGGCCTTTCGCGGCCGACACTCCCGTCGTGCCGACCACGATTGCGGACGGCAAGGTGCTGTGCGGGGAGGTGCACGACCCCACCGCCCGCATAGTGAACCGAGGCGTGTCGGGGAATGCGGGACTCTTCTCCACGGCCGAGGATCTGGCCGTCGTGGCGTCGATGCTCATGAACGGCGGGGCGATAGACTATCCCGAGCAGGGGCGGCACGTGCGCGTGCTGTCGCGGCGGGCCGTGGATACCTTTTTCCGCATCCCGTCGGGATTCGAACCCTTCGGCCGCGCATTGGGATGGGATACGGGTTCCTCGACGGAGGGCGATCTCTTTACCGAGGGCCGCACCGTGAACCATACGGGATATACGGGCACGTCGATGATGATGGATCTCGACGAAGGCGTGGCCGTGATTTTGCTTACCAACCGCGTGCATCCGTTCGACAAGGGGAGCGTTGCGCGCACGAGAGCCGTGATAGCCAACATAGTGGCGTCGGCTTTGGATTGATAACGGATAATTATTTGATATATGCAGGATTTCGTTCATCTTCACGTCCATTCGCAGTACTCCATTCTGGACGGCCAGGCGAGCATTCAGAAGCTCGTCGACAAGGCCATCGCCGACGGAATGAAGGGCATTGCCATTACCGATCACGGCAACATGTTCGGTATAAAGGAGTTCTGGAACTATGTGAAGAAGAAGAACGGCGCCCGACGCGACAAGGTGAAGGCCGCCGAAGCCAAGATAGCCGCCTTGCAGGCCGAGATGGATGCCGCAGGCGCGCCGACCGACGAGCAGACGGCCGAGATGGCCAAGCTCAGGGCCGAGTACGACGCTCTGCCGAAGGAGGATTTCAAGGCCATAATCGGCTGCGAAGTGTATGTCGCCCGCCGCGGGCTGGCGCTGAAGGAGGGCAAGCAGGACCAGAGCGGTTATCACCTGATTCTGCTGGCGAAGAACGCGAAGGGTTATCACAACCTTATAAAGATAGTGTCGAAGGCGTGGACCGAGGGCTTCTACATGCGTCCGCGTACCGACCACTACGAGTTGGAGAAGTATCACGAGGGCATAATATGCTGCTCGGCATGTTTGGGCGGCGAGATCCCGAAGAAGATCACCGAGGGCGATCTGGCGGCCGCCGAGGAAGCCATAGAGTGGCACAAGCGCGTGTTCGGCGAGGATTACTTTCTCGAACTCCAGTTGCACAAGGCCACCGTCGAGCGGGCCAACCACGAGGCTTACCCGTTGCAGCTGGAGGTGAACAAGCACCTGAAGGAGATGTCGAAGAAATTCGGCGTGAAACTGGTATGTACCAACGACGTGCATTTCGTGGACGAGGACAATGCCGAGGCGCACGACCGATTGATATGTCTCAGCACGGGCAAGGATCTGGACGATCCCAAGCGCATGCTCTACTCGAAGCAGGAGTGGATGAAGACGCGGGCCGAGATGAACGCCCTGTTCGGCGACGTGCCCGAGGCGCTGGCCAATACGGTGGAGATATGCGACCGAGTGGAGTCGTACTCCATCGACCACGCCCCTATCATGCCCACGTTCGCCATACCCGAGGAGTTCGGCACCGAGGCCGAGTATCGCGAACGCTATACGGAGCAGGATCTGTTCAACGAATTTACGCGCGACGAGAACGGCAACGTGACGATGGGCGACGATGAAGCCGCTAAGAAGATCGACAAGCTGGGCGGCTACGACAAACTGTACCGTATAAAGCTGGAGGCCGACTATCTGGCCAAGCTGACGATGGACCGCGCCAAGGTGCGTTACGGCGATCCGCTGTCGCACGAGGTGGCCGAGCGACTGAAGTTCGAGCTTCACATAATGAAGACGATGGGTTTCCCGGGCTACTTCCTCATCGTACAGGACTTCATATGCGCGGCGCGCGAGCAGCTGGACGTGTCGGTGGGCCCGGGACGTGGGTCGGCGGCGGGTTCGGCCGTGGCATACTGTCTGGGAATCACGCAGATCGATCCCATAAAATACGACCTTCTGTTCGAGCGTTTCCTTAATCCCGACCGTATATCGCTGCCCGATATCGATATCGACTTCGATGACGACGGCCGCGGCCGCGTGCTCAACTGGGTGACGCAGAAGTACGGCAAGGAGAAGGTGGCGCACATCATCACCTACGGCACAATGGCTACCAAGATGGCGTTGAAGGATGTGGCCCGAGTGCAGAAGCTGCCGCTCAAGGAGTCGGACCGTCTGTGCAAGCTGGTGCCCGACCGCATCCCCGACAAGAAGATAAATCTGGCCAACGCCATAGATTACGTGCCCGAGCTGAAGGCGGCCGAGGATTCGGAGGATCCCGTATTGAGCGACACCATAAAGTATGCCCGCATGCTGGAGGGCAACGTGCGCAACACGGGCGTGCATGCCTGCGGAACCATCATCTGCCGCGACGACATAACCGACTGGGTGCCCGTGAGCACGGCCGACGACAAGGAGACGGGCGAGAAGATGCTCGTGACGCAGTACGAAGGTTCGGTGATCGAGGATACTGGCCTCATAAAGATGGACTTCCTCGGTCTGAAAACCTTGTCGATCATAAAGGATGCCGTGGCCAACGTGAAGCACACCAAAGGCGAGACGGTGGATATAGATTCGATAGATATAAACGATCCCGCGACATACAAGCTTTACAGCGAGGGACGGACCATCGGAACGTTCCAGTTCGAGTCGCCGGGCATGCAGAAGTATCTGCGCGAGCTGAAACCCTCCACGTTCGAGGACTTGATAGCCATGAACGCCCTCTACCGCCCGGGCCCGATGGATTACATCCCCGATTTCATCGACCGCAAGCACGGCCGCAAGCCCATCGTGTACGACATAGACCTGATGGAGAAGTATCTGAAAGATACCTACGGCATTACGGTCTACCAGGAGCAGGTCATGCTTCTCTCGCGCCTGCTGGCGGGATTCACCCGAGGCGAGTCGGACACGCTGCGTAAGGCGATGGGTAAGAAGCTCAAGGACAAGCTGGATCATCTGAAGCCCAAGTTCATCGAGGGCGGAAAGAAAAACGGGCACGACCCGCAGGTGCTGGAGAAGATATGGGCCGACTGGGAGAAGTTCGCTTCGTATGCCTTCAACAAGTCGCACGCCACGTGCTACTCGTGGGTGGCTTACCAGACGGCGTATCTGAAGGCCAACTACCCCTCGGAGTACATGGCGGCGGTGCTGAGCCGAAACCTCACCGACATAAAGAACATAACGGCCTACATGACCGAGTGCAAGCACATGGATATAAATGTGTTGGGACCCGATGTGAACGAGTCGGAGCAGAATTTCTCGTCGAACAAGGCGGGAGACATACGCTTCGGTATGGCGGCCATAAAGGGCGTAGGCGAGGCGGCCGTGAAGTCTATCATCGAAGAGCGCGAGGCCAACGGGCCGTTCAAGAATATCTACGATTTCGTGGAGCGCATAAATTTCAACGTGGTGAACCGCAAGTGCATGGAGAACATAGCCTACTCGGGCGGGTTCGACTCGATAATCGATTTCCACCGCAGCAAGTTCTTCGCCGTCGACGCCCGCGGAAGCAGCCCGCTTACCTTCATCGAGCAGCTGATGCGTTACGGCCAGCGCGTGCAGGCCGAGCGGCTCAATTCGCAGCAGAGCCTTTTCGGCGGCGGATCGGTGATCGATATCCAGCCCCCGACCACTCCCGCGGCCGAGGACTGGAACCAGTTGCAGGTGCTCAACAAGGAGCGCGAGATGATCGGCCTCTACCTCTCGGCCCATCCGCTGGACGACTATTCGGTGATAATCAACCATATGTGCAAGGCTCACATGTCCGATCTGTCGGATCTGGAGCCGTTCAACGGTCAGGAGATAGGCGTGGCGGGCGTGGTCACTAACGTGCAGGAGATGACGACGAAAACGGGACGCCACTGGGGTAAGTTCACGATGGAGGATTACAACGGAACCCACGAATTTGCCCTGTTCGGCAAGGATTACGAGAACTTCCGCCCGTTCATGTATCCCAACTATTTCCTGTTCGTGAAGGGCAAGGTGCAGCCGCGTCCCTACGGCGACAATCCCGAACTGGAGTTCAAGGTGCTGTCGATGATGCAGCTCGCCGAGATGCGCGACACGATGATAAAGGAGATACACGTGAACATACCCATCGAGGAACTGACCGAGACGTTCATCACGGATTTCGCCGAGAATATACGTCGAAACAAGGGCAATACGATCCTGCGCACGACGGTGTGCGACCGAAGCGACGGCGTGAACCTGAACATGTATTCGAAACGCTACAAGGTGACGCTTACGCCGCAGCTGGTGGAGTATCTGGACGGCAACGAACTGAAATATACATTATCATAACCTAATAAATTGTTAAAATTATGGCATTAGCAGTAACGAATGAGAATTACGAGGCCCTCATGGCTTCGGACAAACCCGTAGTAATAGATTTCTGGGCAGAGTGGTGCGGTCCCTGCCGCATGATAGGCCCTATCATCGAGGAACTGGCCGCGGAGTATGAAGGCAAGGTGGTGATCGGCAAGTGCGACGTGGATTCGAACGACGACATCGTGGCGCAGTATCGCGTGCGCAACATCCCCACCGTGGTGTTCATCAAGGGCGGCGCCGTGGTCGACAAGATCGTGGGTGCAGCGAGCAAGGAGGCCTTGAAGGCCAAGGTGGATGCGCTGTTGTAGCCCGAAAGGTGCTGTTCGCCGACAGCGGAGGATTGCAAGAGCGTGAAGCGAATTGCAGTCCGCCGCGCGGGGTGGCGGCGAACTGCCGACATTGCGTAGCAATGTCGAATATACTGAAAAAGAACAAGGCTGTCATTTCGAGATGACAGCCTTGTTTCGTGTCGGGCACTACCCTATTTCTCGATAAGCGAGATGCTTCGCTGGATGAAGTCCGACAGATTCTTGCCCTTGAGCATGCCGTTCGACAGCAGTGCGAGGTCGATTATCTGACGTACCAGCTTGTTGCCGCCGCCGATCTCGCGCAGACGCTCGTTGCGCTCGTCGCGGAGTGTTACGACCTTCTTCGAAAGTTCCTCGCGCATCTGCTTCTCTTCGGGCGTGAAGTCTGCCTCTTTCTTATCCTTCACGGTCTCCTCGAAACGCTTTTCCTCGGCCGCCGCGGCATCGATCTTCTTGGTTATGCTCTTTAGCTTGTCGCCGTACTCCTTTTCGACGTTGCCCAGAATGTCGATCACGATGGGATGGTTGCCGTTCACCGCGATGGTGAAGTTGTCGGGCATCTGGCCGTAGAATTGGCTCATGCCGCCTCCGCTCACCTTGGCCATCTCCTTCATGCGCCGCATGAACTCGTTCTGCGTGATGACCACGGGCGCCTCGTCGGCCGACATGGGCTCGAACGAGATGTTGTAGGTGATCTTCTCGTCTTTGGGCAGCTGGCTCTCGAACACGGGACGCATGATCTCTTGCTGCGCGTCGGTGAGCGACATGGCTATGTGGTCCTCTTTCTGGATGAGTTTCTCGATCACGTCGCTGTCGACACGCACGAAACGCGTGTTCAGATTCTTCGACTCGTACCAGTTGATGTAGTGGTTGTCGAGCGGGCCGTTCATCTCCAGCACGTCGTAGCCCTTGGCTTTGGCCGCCTCGAGGAACGGATGCTTCTCGACGGGATCGTCCACGTAGAGCAGGATGACGTTGCCGTTCTTGTCGGTCTGGTTCTCCTTCACGATGTCGACATACTCCTTGGCAGTGAAGTATTTGTCGTCGGTGGATTTGAGCAGCATGAAATCCTGCGCCTTCTCGGCGAATTTCTCGTCGGTGAGGATGCCGTACTGGATGAAGACCTTCAGGTCGTCCCACTTCTTCTCGTAGTCGGGACGCATGGTGGTGAAGAGCTCCTTCAGGCGGTCGGCGACCTTGCGGGTTATGTATCCCGAGATCTTCTTGACGTTGGAGTCGCTTTGCAGGTAGCTGCGCGATACGTTGAGCGGAATATCGGGCGAGTCGATCACGCCGTGCAGCAGCGTGAGGTATTCGGGGACGATGCCGTCGACCTGATCTGTCACGAACACCTGGTTGCTGTAAAGCTGTATCTTGTTCTTCTGGATCTCGAAATTGTTGTGTATCTTGGGGAAATAGAGTATTCCCGTCAGGTTGAACGGATAGTCGATGTTCATGTGGATGTAGAACAGCGGATCGTCGCCCAGCGGATAGAGCTCGTGGTAGAACTCCTTGTACTGTTCTTCGGTGATCTCCGTGGGCTTGCGGGTCCACAGGGGCTGCGTGTCGTTGACGAGGTTGTCCTTGTCGGTGTCGACGTATTTGCCATCTTTCCACTCCTTGACCTTGCCGAACGCTATGGCCACGGGAAGGAAACGGCAGTACTTCTTGAGAAGCTCGTCCACTTTCGATTCCTCGCAATACTCCTTGCAGTCGTCCGACAGATGCAGCACTATCGAGGTGCCGCGGTCGCACTCGCCGTCGGTTTCCTCCATAGCGTACTCGGGCGATCCGTCGCAGCTCCAGTGCACGCACTTGCTGCCGTCGCGGTACGAGCGGGTGAAGATCTCCACCTTGTCGGCTACCATGAACGACGAGTAGAAACCCAGTCCGAAGTGGCCGATTATGGCCTGGTCCTTATATTTGGCGAGGAATTCCTCGGCTCCCGAGAATGCTATCTGGTTGATGTAACGGTCGATTTCCTCGGCATTCATTCCTATGCCTCGGTCGGTGACGGTGAGGGTCTTCTTGTCGGTGTCGACGCTGACGCGGATAGTCATGTCGCCCAGCTCGCCCTTGAACTCGTTCTTGGCGGCGAGGGTCTTCAGCTTTTGGGATGCGTCGACCGCGTTGGATACCAGCTCGCGAAGGAATATCTCGTGATCCGAATACAAAAACTTCTTGATGACGGGGAATATGTTCTCCGTCGTCACGCCTATTTTTCCGTTTTTCATAACCATATATTTTTTTGTATTTATTTTCTGAAATAACGGATGCTCAAACTGTGTGCCAGCGGCCCGCGCATGACATTATGTCATGCGGAGCGGTTGATTTGGCAGAAATTTGCGGATGATGTCAGTCTTCGGGCGTGTCGCGCAGCAGGAACAGTCGGGCGAAGATGCCCTGCGCGGCATAGTACGTGGTCATGATCCACACCGTGGCATAGGGCAACCGCCCGCCGCCTATGCCGTATGCTATCAAGCCGTCGGAGATGACGAACAGCACGGCGGCCGCGGTATACCACGCCCCGCGGCGTCGCGACTGCACAACGGCCGCGAGCAGCATGCAGTATATTATGAAGGCGTATGCCGCCACCGCGATGCTTACGGGCCGCGAGTCGATGCCCCGCAGGATGAAGACGAGGTAGGCCGCAACAGCGAGCGCCGATGTCGCGGCGACAGCCATGCGGCCGAACGTGAGCCGTATGCGTCGGCTGAAATCGTATGCGAAGAAGATGTGGGCGACGGCGAAGAACCCTACCTGACCGAAAAAGAGGTTCATCGAGCCCATAAGATCGCCTACGGCCGATGCGGCCAGCGCCGCAGGTATCGCCATCCCGCCGCGGCGGACGGCCGTCATGGCAGCGAGAGCGATAAAAGCCGTGGGCAGGGCGACGACGAAACGGCGTGAGGCGTACGATTCGGAGTAGCGGACGGCGAAGAAGAGCGCGCAGAGCACCGCGTAGACCGCCATGACCGCTGCCGTGCGGAGCCGTTGCCGAGTCGGTGGGTTATTGCGCATTTTTCTCGGCGATATATCTCTCCAGAGCCTCCACGAACCATTCGGGGGCGCGGCACGGACGGCGGGTGTCCTTGTGCATGAACCCGAGAGTGACGCTGCCCGTGTTTATGAGTCGTCCCTCGCCGTTGCGCACCTCGCTGCGGATGACCAGGCGTGCCGTCGGCATCTCGTCGAGGAATACGCTGACGGTCAGCACGTCGTCGTAGTATGCGGGCGCGAGGTAGCGCGACGACACCTCGATGATGGGCGACATGATGCCCCGCCGCTCTATCTCGGCGTATGTCAGTCCCATGTCGCGCAGCCATTCGGTGCGGGCCATCTCGTACATGACGATGTAGTTGGAATGGTGCATTATGCCCATCTGGTCGGTATCCTTGTAGCGGACGCGTATCTTGTGGTCGAAAGTTATGATAGCCATATCACAGTTCGATTATGATTTTGCCTTTCGGGTTGTCGGGGCCGATACGCAACCCGTCGTCGGCGACGGTGAGGGTCGTGGTGCGGCCGTCGACGACGGCCGCGTAGTCGCCCGCCGCGGGCAGCTGCTTGTGCGGGTCGATACCCGACAGGGTGCCGTCGGAGGCGGCTTGGCACATTATTATATAAGGGTGGCCCAGAAGCATGCGGGCCTTGTCCATCATGCCGCATGCGACTATGCGGCGTATTATGGTGGAGCTGACCTTGCTTTCGGCCACCTGCTGCTGTTCGACCATCTCGATCCCGATGCCCGCGTTGCGTGATTCCAGAAAATTGAAGTCGCCCTCCTTGTTGTGGCCGAAACGGTGGTTGTAGCCCACCACCAGACGGCGTATGCCGATTCCCGCTATGTCGTTTTCGATGAAATCGCGCGGTGACGTGCGGCTGAACTCCTTGGTGAACGGCACCACGATCACGTTGTCGATGCCCGCGCGTTCGAGCAGCCACAGCTTCTCGTCGAGCGTGCTGAGCAGGCGCAGCCCGTCGCCCGAGCCGAGCACGTAGCGCGGGTGCGGTTCGAAGGTGAGCACGATACTCTCGCCGTCGGACGCCGCGGCCGTCGACACGACCCGATGCAGCAGTTCGCCGTGGCCGCCGTGCACACCGTCGAACGACCCCATGGTCGCCACGGCGTTGCGGAACGGCGGAAGATTATTTAATCCTTTGAATACTCTCATTTGCAAGCGTTGCGCCCGACGGCAGCCCTAATTTTTGTCGTTGCTCTCGTCGGACTCCTTGACGAAATAGGCGACCTTCTCCAGAATGGTGGTTATGTCGTAGTTCTCGGCCACGATGCCCTGCGGAAAGTTGAGAGGCGCCGAAGTGAAATTGAGCACCCCCTTGATTCCCGCGTTTATGATCGGCACCACCAGCGACGGCGCTATGCGCGTGGGCGACGAGATGACCACTATGCTGATGTCCATCGACGACACGACTTCCTCGAACCGATCCATGTGGTAGCACGGTATGTCGTCGATCACCGAGCCGACCTTCTGCGGGTCGACGTCGAATGCCGTCACTATCCGCAGCTTGAGCCCCTTGCCGTTGAAATATTTGGTTATGGCCTGACCGAGGTTGCCCATGCCTATGACGGCGACGTTCATCACGTTGTCGCTGTCGAGGATGCCGTTTATGAACTCGATGAGCACCTTGACGTCGTATCCCTTTTTCGTGTCGCTCGAAAAGCCTATCAGCATCAGGTCGCGGCGCACCTGCACGGCCGTTATGCCGTGCATGCCCGCCAGCACGTGCGAGAATATGTGAGTGATTCCCTGCTTGTGGCATGCCAGCAGCGTGCGGCGGTACTCGCTCAGGCGCTCGACGGTCTTTTCGGGTATGTTGTTGCCCACGGTCGACATGTTATTCGAGCGTTATGGTGTAGTTGCGGTTGTAGTTCACACGCACCCACTCCTGGTTGACATATTTGCCGCCGCGCTGTTGCTGCACGAACTTGTAGTCGGTCTGCAACGGCTTGAAGCGCATGTCGAGCAGGTTGTATTCGATGTCGGAACGCATCCCCTCGCAGAAGATGACGGCCGTGTCGTAGCCGCGGTAGGCGTAGAGCGACGGCAGCATGTGGTACGATTCGATGTAGCGGCTGTCGAAATCGCGTACCGTTTGAGAGTCGCGCTTGGCGTGGTAGGTGGATATCATCACCACGTTGTTGTTGAAGAACGACGTGTGGTCGATGTTGTTGAAACGGCCCCAGCGCGAGGTGCCGAGCACGGTGTACGGCGCGCTCTTCTCGCTGCGCTCGGTGATGGCCGTATTGGCCGAGGCGAGCGTGCCGAGGATGCGGTCGACGTCGATCTCCGAGTCGGCCAGCACGATGAACAGGCATGGCGTCTCGCTCTTCAGTATGTCGGTCATGTCGCCGACGGCCGAGGCGGCCGAGTTGCGCGGCGTGAGAATCGAACGCTGGTCGAACGAATAGGTGTAGCTCGCATGCTTGCGGCCCTGCAACAGCGTCAGCACCTCCTGCTCGAACTCCTTGTCGTAGGACGAGGCATATATCAGATATATGTCGCGGCCGCCGTCTATCAGATCGGCTATCTTGTCGTATTTCTTCCCCGGGTCGGGCGACAGCTGGTAGAGTACCGAGCCGTTCACCGACTCGATGTTGGCCAGCGGCGAGACGACGGGTACCGAATTGGTCTGCGCGAACTGCATTACGGGGCTAAGTTCGTCCTCGTAAACGGGGCCGACGATGAGATCGGTGCCCGCGAAATCGGCGTCGGACACTATTCGCTCCACCTTGAGACGGTTGTGCTCGGTGTTGTAGACCTTGAGATCGATATCGCCTTTTCCTTTGGCTTTAAGATCCTCCAGTCCCAACAGGAACCCGCGGTAGAACTCCACGTAGCTGGCGTTGGGCTTCGAATCGACGCTCAGGGGCAGCATCAGGGCCACGTCGAGCGTCTGCCCCGTGGGCACCGACCTGAATACGACGTTTTCGTCGCTCGGGTGCGGGACGTTTGCGAAATGATGCTGCTCGGCTGCGTCGTCGTTCTGCGGCACGTCAGCCGTCTCGGGGTCGGGAATGCGGACCATGGCGCCCGCCTTGAGACCCTCGGACACGTCGTTGAGTTCGGCGAAGCGGGCTTCGGTGATGCCGTATCGGCGCGACAGCGAATAGACGGTCTCCCCGGGCTGCACCACATGATATTTGTAGCCGTTGTCGGCGGCCTTGCTGAGATTGTCGGCGTATTCGGCCATCTCGCTTTGCGCTTCCTCTTCCGACGACGAACCTATCTCGGCCTTGCGGATCGACAGTACGTCGCCGATCGTGAGGCTGTGAGGGTCGACCGAGGGGTTGTCCTCGCGCAGCGTCGCCACCGAGATGTTGTAGTCGCGCGCGATGGCGTAGAGCGTCTCTCCCGCCTTGATCTTGTGCGAGAGGAACTCCTTCTTACGCTTGCGTTCGGCGCGTGCGTCGGCTTTCGCCTTTTCGGGGACGGGGATCTTCACCGTCTGGTCGATCCGCAGCCCGTCGACCGCGCTCGGGTTGCACTCCTTTAAGGTGTTCTCGTCCGACCCGTAGGCTTTCGCTATCGAATAGAGCGTCTCGCCCGATTTCACGGTGTGGACGTAGTACTTCTTGCCGTTGATGAACACGATTACGGCACTCTTCTCTATCGCGGGCGCATACTCGGCCGCGACGCCGAAAAACATCGTGAATATGGCTCCTGCCGCGATGATTCGCTGTAATAGTCTCATAAAATTAACATTAAGTTCGGCGACGCAGTCGCCGAACCTCGGTTTGGTGTTATTGTATCCGCCGCGCGGGAAACGCCGTCAGCATTTCCGATCGCGGAATCGTATCTCGGTGATGACCTTCTTGGTGTAGAGCGGGAAATCGCCGTTCATTATCCATGAATAGTAGCTCGGTTCCTCGCGGAACACCTCGCTCACCACGCGGCCCTTGTGCTTGCCGAAGCTGAATATCTCCTGCCCCTTGTCGTCGTATACGATGCGTCCCGCATAGTCCGCCGACTCGCAGCGCGCCGAGAACTCGGCCAGACCCGCAATGTCGTTGGGCAGGTCGGGATAGCGGTCGAGCTGCGCCTTGAGCACCTCGTAGGTGGCTTTGGTGTCGGCCTCGGCCGAGTGGGCGTCGGTCAGGTCCTTGTCGCAGTAGAACTTGTAGGCGGCCACCAGCGTGCGCTGCTCCATCTTGTGGAAGATGTTCTGCACGTCGATGAACTTGCGTTTCTTGAAGTCGACGTCGACTCCCGCGCGCAGAAATTCCTCGACCAGCATCGGAAGATCGAACCGATTGGAATTGAATCCGCCGAAGTCGCACCCTTCGATGAACCGATAGAGCGATTTGGCAATCTGCGCGAACGTGGGGGCATCCTTCACGTCGTCGTCGGTGATGCCGTGGATGGCCGTCGAGGTCTCGGGGATGTGCATCTGCGGGTTTATCAGCCGCGTGCGGACCTCTTCGCTGCCGTCGGGCATGACCTTCACCATCGATATCTCCACTATGCGGTCCTTAGCCGTATCAACGCCCGTCGTCTCCAGGTCGAAGAAGACGATCGGGCGTTTGAGATTCAGATCCATCGCTTGAGGTTTATGCGTTTATCATCATGGGCATGAGCAACATAAGCGTCTCGCTGCTCTGCTTGTCGTCGTATACGGGCTTGAACACTCCCGCACGGGTCGAGTCGGCCAGCTCCACCACCACCGTGGGGGTGTCGATGTTCGACAGTATCTCGACCAGGAACGTCGACTTGAAGCCGATGGTGACGGGGTCGCCGTCGTAGCTGCACGAGATGGTCTCGTTGGCCGACACCGAGAAGTCGATGTCCTGAGCCGTGAGGTTCACGCGGTTGTCGGCTATGTCCATGCGGATGAGGTTCGTGGTAGGATTCGAGCACACGGCCACGCGCTTGATTCCGTTGACGAACTCCACGCGGTCGATGAGGACCTTGTTGGGGTTGGCGGCGGGGATCACGGCGTTGTAGTTGGGATAGTTGCCCTCGATCAGACGGCACACTAACTTGAAGCTCTTCAGGTCGAACGTGACGTTCTTGGCGTCGAACGTGACGGCCACGGCCTCTTCCTCCTTCAAAAGCAGGGTCTTGAGAAGGTTGGCGGGTTTCTTGGGCAGGATGAACGACGACGAGAAGTCGCCTGCGTTCTCGGCCGCATACTTCACGAGCTTGTGTGCGTCGGTGGCCACGAACGTGAGCGATTCGGGGGTGAAATCGAAGTAGACGCCGTTCATCACAGGACGCAGCTCGTCGTCGGCCGTGGCGAATATGGTCTTGTTGATTCCGTTGACCAGCATGTCGACGTCGAGCGTGAGGCTCTTGCGTTCGTTGCCGAGGCTCTGCACGGCGGGATAGCTCACGGCGTTGGCTCCCGGGATCGAGAGGTGGCCGCTCGCCCATGTGATCGCTATCTCCCACGTGGTGTCGTTCACGTCGATCTCAAGCGGCATTTCGGGGAACTCCTTGAGCGAGTCGAGCATCAATTTGGCGGGTGCGGCGATCACGCCTTCGCGTTCGATGTTCTCCACCGCGATGGATCCTATGAGGGTGGTCTCCAGATCGGAAGTGGTGACGGTCAACCGTCCCTCTTTGAGCTCCATGAGGAAATACTCCAGAATGGGGAGAGAACTTTTGTTGCTGATTACCTTGCCCGTGGTCGCCAGCAGCGACAACAGCGCAGAACTTGATACTGTAAATTTCATATTGATGTCGAATTGTTGTCGAAATAATCGTTGTTAAATCATTGTGCCGAAGCGAGTTTGTCGAGCGCCATGCCTATCATGTGCTCCACGAACGGCTTGTAGTCGGTGCAGGCGTCGCGGGCTATGCGCTGCGCTATGACGGTGCACATCGTCGTGGCGCGGTGGTCCATCAGCGCGGCCAGACCCGCGAGGGCCGAACCCTCCATCTCGAAGTTGGTTATGCGGCGGCCGCCGTAGCGGAACGACTCGATTTTGGCGTTGAGATCGGGGTCGGCGGGACGCAGACGCACCCAACGGCCCTGCGGGGCGTAGAACCCGGGTGCCGCTATGGTTATGCCCTCCGTTACCGAGTCCTTGAATAGCTCGCGCAGCTCGGGATCGCAGTCGACGAAATAGGGCTTGGGCAGCAGTTCGCTCCACCCCGTGTGACGCATGAACGCGCGTTCGATCTCCAGATCACACACCTCGTTGCGCCCCTCGTAGAAGTTCAGAAGGCCGTCGAATCCGACCGACGTGACGGAGTGCACCACCTCGCCCACCTCGATGTCGGGTTGCAGGGCGCCCGTGGTGCCGAGCCGCACGAGCGTCAGGCGGCGTTTGCGCTCCCTGACCGTGCGGGTGGCGAAGTCGATGTTGGCCAGCGCGTCCAGCTCCGTTACGGATATGTCGATGTTCCCGATGCCGATTCCCGTCGATAATACGCTCATCCGCTTGCCGCGATAGAGGCCCGTCACGGTGTTGAATTCGCGGTTCGACGCACGGCACTCCACGCTGTCGAACAGCGCCGACACCATGGCCACGCGGGCGGGATCGCCCACCAGAATTACGGTGTCGGCGAGCTGCTCGGGACGCAGGTGCAGGTGGAATACCGAACCGTCGTCGTTGATTATCAATTCCGAAGAGGGTATTATTCTGGTCTGCATACGATAAATTTTCTCCGTTTGTCTTTTTTATGTGGCATAAAAGTAATATATTTACCTCGAATTACAAAAATAAATCAACCTTTTTTATTTTAAGTACAACTGCATAAAACCGTAATAAATGACACTGATTAAATCGATTTCCGGCATTCGCGGTACCATAGGCGGTGCGCAGGGCGACAACCTTACGCCCATCGACATCGTGAAGTTCACGACGGCCTACGTGCGCTTCATGAGCGAGAAACACAACGGCAAAAGGCTTACCATAGTCGTCGGTCGCGACGCGCGTATTTCGGGTCCGATGGTGAACGACATAATAGAAGGCACTCTGGTGGGATGCGGCGCCGACGTCATAAACGTCGGGTTGTGCACCACCCCGGGTACGGAAATGGCCGTCATAACGCATAAGGCCGACGGCGGAATAATCATCACCGCGTCGCACAACCCCAAGCAGTGGAACGCACTCAAGCTGCTCAACGAGCGGGGCGAGTTCCTGAACGACGCGGAGGGCAAGCGGGTGCTCGCACTGGCCGAGGACGACGATTTCGTATTCCCCGAGGTGGACGCCATAGGCCGAGTGGTGTCGTGCGAGGATTTCAACTCGCGCCATATCGAGCAGGTGCTGGCCATGTCGCTCGTGGATCGCGAGGCGGTGCGCGGGCGCAGATTCAAGGTCGTGGTGGACGCCGTAAACTCGGTCGGCGGAGTGGTCATCCCGCAGCTGCTGCGCGAGCTGGGCTGCGAGGTGGTGGAGCTGAACTGCGAGCCGAACGGACATTTCGCCCATAATCCCGAGCCGCTGCCCGAGAATCTGACCGAAATATCGGAGGTTATCGTGCGCGAGAAGGCCGATCTGGGCGTCGTGGTCGATCCCGACGTCGACCGTCTGGCGTTAGTGTGCGAGAACGGCGACATGTTCGGCGAGGAATATACGCTGGTGGCCGTGGCCGATTACGTGCTGTCGCACACGGCGGGCAATACGGTCTCGAACCTCAGTTCGTCGCGGGCGCTGCGCGACGTGACGGAGGCGCACAGCGGAAAATACGAGGCGTCGGCCGTCGGCGAGGTGAACGTGGTGGCCAAGATGAAGGAGACGGGTGCCGTCATAGGCGGCGAAGGAAACGGCGGAGTCATCTACCCTGCCCTGCATTACGGCCGCGACGCGCTGGTGGGCGTGGCGCTCTTTTTGAGCTTCCTCGTGAAGAAGGGAATGACCATGACCGAGCTGCGCAGCACCTATCCCGCATACTTCGCATCGAAGAACAAGATAGAGCTTACGCCGGCCATCGACGTGGATAAAGTCCTGCTTGAGATGAAGAATCGTTACTCGGGTGAGAAAGTGAACGATATAGACGGCGTGAAGATCGATTTCCCAGAGAACTGGGTGCATCTGCGCAAGTCGAATACCGAGCCTATAATCCGCATCTACACAGAGGCTAAGTCGCCCGAGGAGGCCGACGCGCTGGCGAAGAAGATCATAGGCGAGGTGAAGGAGATATGTAATTTGTGATTCGGTTCGCCGACGGCGGAGGACTGCCGACATGGCAGTGCCATGTCGAAATATAAGATTAAATATTTACGTTATGAAAAAAGCACATGATTATATAGGTGTCAACAAGGACCGTTTCATCGATGAGCTGTTCGAGCTGTTGCGCATACCCTCGATCAGCGCGCAGTCGGAGCACAAACCCGACATGCAGCGTTGCGCCGAGTGGCTTGCGGCCGCGCTCGTGAAGGCGGGTGCCGACCATGCCGAGGTGATGCCCACCGACGGCAATCCCGTGGTGTTCGCCGAAAAGATGGTCGATCCCGCGGCCAAAACGGTGCTGGTTTACGGTCATTACGACGTGATGCCCGTCGACCCGCGCGAGGAATGGCGCACCGAGCCGTTCGAGCCGACGATAAAGGACGGCCGTATTTGGGGTCGCGGCGCGGACGACGACAAGGGGCAGCTGTTCATGCACGCCAAGGCGTTCGAGGCCATGTGCGCGACCGATTCGCTGCCGTGCAACGTGAAATTCATGCTCGAAGGCGAGGAGGAGATCGGTTCGCCGAGCCTCTACAAGTTCTGCGCCGACAATCGGGAGATGCTCGCGGCCGACATAATACTGGTGTCGGACACCTCGATGATCTCGATGGATACCCCGTCGATCACGTGCGGTCTGCGCGGTCTGACGTACATGGAGGTGGAGGTGACGGGACCGAACAAGGATCTGCACTCGGGACTCTTCGGCGGAGCCGTGGCCAATCCCGCCAATGTGCTCACGCGTCTGGTCGCGTCGCTGGTCGACGACAAGGGTCGCGTGACGATCGACGGATTCTACGACGACGTGCGCGAACTGACGCCCGCCGAGCGCAAGGCATTCAACGAGGCGCCTTTCGATTTGGACGAA
Source organism: uncultured Alistipes sp. (assembly GCA_959604655.1). Classification (GTDB taxonomy): domain Bacteria; phylum Bacteroidota; class Bacteroidia; order Bacteroidales; family Rikenellaceae; genus Alistipes. The sequence goes on from CAUHCL010000001.1 coordinate 26,548, forward strand.
TACAAGAGGTCTCTCGACGTGGACGACGTGGAGGGCGAGGATGGTTACACCACCATAGAACGCACGGGCGTGCGTCCCTCGCTGGACGTGAACGGCATCTGGGGCGGATACATCGAGGAAGGGACCAAAACGGTGATCCCGTCGAAAGCGTCGGCCAAGATATCGATGCGACTGGTGCCGAATCAGGACTTCGAGAAGATAGCGGAGCTGTTCGAGCGTCACTTCAGGGCCATAGCGCCCGCGAGCGTGAAGGTCGACGTGCGTTTCCTGCACGGCGGTGCGCCCTATGTGGCCCCCACTGACATGCCCGCCTACAAGGCGGCCGAGCAGGCGATAGCCGACACCTTCGGCAAGAAGCCCCTGCCCTTTTATTCGGGCGGTTCGATTCCGATCATCAGCGGATTCGAACGCATATTGGGCATCAAGTCGCTGCTTATAGGGTTCGGACTCGCGGAGGATGCCATTCACTCGCCCAACGAGAGTTACGGCCTGGACCAGTTCTTCAAAGGGTTGGAGACGATACCTCTGTTCTATAAGTATTTCGCCGAGGCGAAGTAGAGCCTTGTGCGGCAAGAGTGCGAGCGGTCGTCCGACGGGCGGCCGCTCGGTTTTTGCTTTATGGTCACGGTGGCGGTTCGCCGTCGGCGGAGGACGCGTGCGAGCCTAAAGCGAGTAGCAGTCCGCCGCGTGGGGCGGCGGCGAACTGCCGATATCGCCGTGCGATATCGAATTTCGGCGGGCGATATAAAATCACCCCGAAAATTTCGTTCGCAAGATATTTATTAATATTTTTGAGGAATTAATCGATACTGCGTTCCGTTATGGTCAAAGAGAACATCCTGCAAACGATCGGCGCCACGCCGATGGTGAGAATCAACCGATTGTGCCCCAATTCGCGGGTCAACATATATGCCAAATTAGAGGGACTCAACCCCACGGGCAGCATAAAGGACCGCATAGCCGTGCGCATGGTGGAGGCTGCCGAGCGGAGCGGTGCCCTGCGCAAGGGCAAGACCATAATCGAGCCGACGTCGGGCAATACGGGCATCGGGCTGGCCATAGCGGGCATAGTCAAGGGGTATCCCGTGGAGATAGTGATGAGCGCGGCGGTGTCGGTCGAGCGGCGCAAGATACTGCGCTCGTACGGCGCCAAGGTGATACTCACCGCGGCCGACGAGGGTACCGACGGGGCCATACGTCTGGCACGCAGGATGGTCGCGGCCGATCCCGAGAAGTATTTCATGCCCGACCAGTTCGCCAACGCAGCGAATTATCTGGCCCATTACGAGAATACGGCCATAGAGATATGGCAGCAGACCGAAGGACGCGTCGACTGTCTGGTGTGCGCCGTGGGCACCTCGGGTACGTTGATGGGTTTGTCGCGTTTCCTGCGGGCCATGAAAAGCGACATAAAGGTGGTGTGCGCCCACCCTATCCGCGGCCACTATATTCAGGGACTGAAAAATATGGAGGAAGCTATAGTGCCGCAGATATACGATCCGTCGCTGATCGACACGCAGGAGATGATCGAGAGCGAGGAGGCGATAGAGATGGCGCGGCGCATAATCGCCGAGGAAGGGATATTCGCGGGGATGAGCAGCGGCGCGGCCATGATAGCCGCCATACGGACGGCCGAGCGCATGGAGAGCGGCAACATAGTCGTGGTGTTCCCCGACCGCGCGGAGAAGTATCTTAGCACCGACATGTTCGAACGGTTCGCCGACTGACGCGAGTGTTTGTCTCGGAAGCCAGCCGTTTGCAACGTTCCATTTCTGCAAATACCTCTTCGACAGTTGGATATTCATCCCTAAAGCAATCCGTTTGCAACCCCGCGCGCAGTAATGAACTCATTGCTATAGTTGGATATTCATCCCAAATGCAAGCCGTTTGCAACTGCACGGGTTCGAGTTTATCGACCTCTCCCGTTGGATATTCATCCCCAATGCAATCCGTTTGCAACGCCGCCCATACGGCGAATTGACCCAAATAGTTGGATATTCATTCCCAATGCAATCCGTTTGCAACCATTACGTTCTCTGTATCTGTTGACGAAATGTTGGATATTCATTCCCAATGCAATCCGTTTGCAACGGCCACGGCCGAGGAGATAATCGACCATTAGTTGGATATTCATTCCCAATGCAATCCGTTTGCAACTCGGTCGGAACAAGCAAGGACATTGCCGTGTTGGATATTCATTCCCAATGCAATCCGTTTGCAACCTAACCCGCCGAACGTGTTGTGTCACATCGGCAAGCCTTGAAAGAGAGATGAATTTTTCGAGTGCGCAGACATCGTTATAACCGACTGTCATAACGATTTTTTATGTCTGAACCTCAAACTAAGGTGCCTCCAACAGCCCCATGTAAATATACTTCTGTCGTATATCTGTTTCTCTCGACAAAGATAGCTTATTTTTTCGTATTTTTCCTGCGATCGACGATTTTTTCGCTTTTCGCAATATTTCGCGCCGCATTCCAGTCGGCATTGATTCCTTTGTACGATCCGTCTTTGAGCTTTTTTCCTTTGCCTTTCTCGCATTCGGGGTTTTTGCAGATGAAATGCGGCTGGTCTGAACGTTGATCCGGCTCGTAATGACCGCAGAAACTGCATATTTGGCTGGTGTGGTAGGGATTGACATAGCGCACCTCGATACCTGCCGCATGGGCTTTGTATTCGATCAACTGCTGCAATTCGAAATAAGACCAGTTGCGGAGCAGAAATTTGCGGTCGTCCTTGACCTCACCGTTGCCGTCTCGGCCGAATCCCGTGAGACGTTCCATCTGGATTACCCCCGCATTGTTCTTGACGGCAAACTCAATGGCGCCCTTGCTGAAAATATGGTTCTGCAAACGCACCCAATTGCGCTCTTTTTCCTTGAAGCGTTCGAGTGCCTGCAATTTGTGGCCGCGGCCGCGACCTCCTGCCGTAGAGTTGCGCAGATTGGCTTGCAGTTCGTGCAGTTGTGCCTCCATACGCTTGCGCACATTCAGGAATTGGTCGCGCGAACCGATTTTCGACCTTGCGTATTCGTTGTCGTTCAGCGCTGCATACAACGGTATGTTGATGCCCAAGTCGATTCCTGCCACACGGTTCGGATCGAGGGAAACGTTCCGCTCCTTTGGGATCTTGACCACCAGAAGCAGGAACCGCTTGCGGCTTCGGGTCTCTTGAATCGATGAATCGCCGACATCGTATGTGCCGTTCAGTATACGTTCCACTATCTCGCGGTTGTTGCTTCTGTCGCGTCCGAAATCCAAATCCCACTCCAAATACCACTTTTGCCCTTTTTTCCCGGGAAGTCTAACGAATATGGTACCGTCATCTCTTTTGCAAATCTGTAATTGGTCCCGTTTTATTGAGAACGGTACGGGCATGCCTTTCTTGAAGTTGGGGATGGCCCTTTCGCCGAACTTTATTTCGGTTTTATAACTATTGTATGTCTTAATTATATTCTGATTCAAACATGTCAGTATATTCGACGGTATTGAGTCTGAAAATTCATTGGTCGCCACATCGTATGTGGAGTTCTGCTCCGAACCTGTTCCGTCGGGATCGCCGCCGCGCAGAAATGTGAGGCGCTGTTCTCTGAACTCGCTCTCAAGTTGCTTGCGTTCGGCCTTAAGCTCCCTGACATAGGAGTCGGCCAATTTATCCTTTTGGGCTTTGCGAAGAATTTTTTTAATTTCTCCGTATCTCGGAGAGTGTACGCGCAGCCTCATTTCGTATTCATCGTTGAAAAAGCGGTGAGACACTATTCGGTTGGCCGCTTCGTAGAGATGGTCGTTGATTTCGTTCCAAGCGCGGTATTTTTCCTGAAGGAGTTCTTTCGATTCCTCGCTGTTGTCGTCACTGTGGAGATGAACTTCGATTTTGCGTGTTATTACTGTATATTCGGCCATAATGTCGGTTTTGTAACAAAGTTACGAAAATAAAACGGAACTATTTGCTTTAGGGTTGTCGTATTTATTTTGATATTTTGCGGCTCTTCGGAGCCGCGCGAGCCGCAGCCTCGCCCCGCGGAGGCTCGCTATTCGCTCTCTCCGCAGGCTACGGCTCGCCATTACAAGCCGAAATAGAATAAAATACATTTACGGCTGTCGGACGGGAATAAAAAGCGTGCGGCAATATCCTCGAATATTGCCGCACGTATCTTTCGGAACGATTGGGTTACTCCGCCACTTTTATGAGCTGCTGCAAGGCGATGGAGAGTTCCGAGTTCTCCATGATGCCCTTGATGGCGTCGGCGCCCGCACCGTAGAGATATACGGGGAGCATCACGCCCGTGTGGCTCGACGTACCGAAACTGTAATTTATGCCGCTCTCGGGCAGCGTGAAGTCGGTCTTGTTGCTCGGGATCGACAGACCCGAGGTCTCGTGATCGGCGCATACCACAACCAGTGTATTGGGATGGGTGTCGGCATAATCCATCGCCACTTTGACGGCGGCTTCGAAATCGCGCATCTCGTCCAACATGCCTTCGAGGTCTTTGGCGTGCGAGCGGTAGTCGATCTGCGAACCTTCGACCATCATGACGAATCCCTTCTTCTTGTCGGCCTTGACGTCGGCGGTGAGTATCTCCAGAGCCTTTTCGGTGGCGCGGGCGAGGTAGTCGCCGCGGCCCTCCTTAAGGGTGGGCAGGTTCTCTTCGGCGAAGAGTCCAACCACCTTGCCCGAGGTCACGCCGTCCATCTCCTTCAGGTCGAAAAGCACATTGTAACCCTCGGCCTTCAGCAGGTCGACGTAGTTCTTGCCGCTCTCCTTGTAGGCCTTGTTGAATATCTTGCGGCCGCCGCCGAATGCCACGTCGATGCCGCTCTCCATGAAGTCGTACGAGATCTTGTTAGACTCGTTGCGGTTGTTCACGTGGGCGTAGAATGCCGCGGGGGTGGCGTGCTGGAGGTAGCACGTGACGACCAGACCCGTGGCGAATCCCTTCTTCGAAGCCTTGGCGATGATCGATTCGACATCCTTGCCGTCGGAAGTCATGCCCAGGGTTCCGTTGTCGGTCTTGACGCCTGCCGCGAGAGCCGTACCCGCAGCTGCCGAGTCGGTCACGCGGTTGTTGGCCGAATAGGATTTGATGAGGGCGACGTTATGCACCCTGTCGAACGCCGTGGGTGCGTATTTGCCCTCGATCTGCAACATCGAGACGTGGCACAGCCCCATTCCGTCGCCTATCATGTAGATTATGTTGTCGACTTTAGGTTGCTTCTGCGTTTTCTTGGCATCGGCCCCCTGAAACGCGACGAAAGAGAGTAAAACGAATAAAAATAGCCTTTTCATAAAGATTCGATGGTTTTTATGGTTCAAAGTTATGATCTTTTTCGTATTTTTACAAAGCAAAAATTAAAGATTTTTTTACATGAATGTCAAGATAGCAGAGGACTGGAAAGAGATATTGCAGGGTGAATTCGACAAACCTTACTTCGAGGAACTGACGCGTTTCGTAAGGGCGGAATACTCTGCCGCACAGATATTTCCCGCGGGCCGCAACATATTCCGAGCGTTCGACAAATGCCCGTTCGAGACGCTGAAGGTGGTGATTATCGGGCAGGACCCCTATCACGGCGTGGGGCAGGCCAACGGGCTTTGTTTCTCGGTGAACGACGGGGTGCCGTTCCCGCCCTCGTTGCAGAACATATTTCAGGAGATACGCGACGACGTGGGCACTCCCGTGCCGTCGAGCGGAAACCTCGACCGTTGGGCCGAGCAGGGCGTGCTGCTCCTGAACTCGGTGCTGACGGTGCGGGCGCATCAGGCTGCGTCGCATGCGGGACGCGGATGGGAGCAGTTCACCGATGCCGTGGTGAGGATCATAGCCGAGCGCAAGCAGGAGCTGGTATACATGTTATGGGGCAGCTACGCCCAGCGCAAGGGCCAGATGGCCGACCCGACGCGGAATCTCGTTCTAAAGAGCGTGCATCCGTCGCCGCTTTCGGTCTATCGCGGATTCTTCGGATGCCGTCACTTCTCGCAGGCCAACGCCTATCTGGAGAGTGTGGGCAAGACGCCGATAGTGTGGTAAAAGGATGAATGTTATGAATATACGTGAAGTGAGCGGCGAGGCGGACATACGCCGTCTGGTCAAGGTGGCGCGCGAGGTATGGCGCGAGGCCAACGTGTCGTTCTGCTCGGCGGAGCAGGTGGAGTACATGATCGGGAAGTTTCAGAGTTTCGAGGCCGTGTCGGGGCAGATCATGCAGGGATACCGTTATTTCCTCGTCGAGGAAGATGGCGCGATAACGGCCTATTTCGGCGTGCAGCCGCAGGGCGACCGACTGTTTTTGAGCAAGTTCTATATCCGCAAGGAGAACCGCGGGCGGGGAATATTCTCGCTCGGCATGGGATTCATGAAGACTCTTTGCCGCGAGGCGGGATTGTCGGCCATATATCTGACGGTGAATCGTCACAACACGCATGCGTACGAGGTGTATCTGCATTCGGGGTTCAAGGTGATAGCCGAGGAAGTGAACGACATAGGCTGCGGATTCGTCATGGACGATTATATAATGCAGGCGGAGGTGGGATAATAATCTCGACATTGCACTGCAATGTCGGCAGTTCGCCGCCACCCCGCGCGGCGGACTGCAACTCGCCGAGGCTCGTGCATTCCGTCGCTGTCGGCGAACTGCTTCAGCCGCTGAAAACATTCCCGCCGAATCGTGGTTTTCGGCGGGAATGATTTTTTACTTCAACAGCTCCCCTATCGTCGTTTCGAGCGTATTGTCGTGCAACGGTGATCCGAGAGTACCTTTCATTATCTTTCCGTCGCGCCCGACCAGAATGTGGGTCGGATAGCCGCTTACCCCGAATTTGTCGACGAGCAATCCCATCTGTTCGTCGGGCAGGTTGAAATGGACGATGTTGGTGGCCGTAAGACCCGTTTCGCGAATGACGTTCAGCCAGCTGTTCTCGGGCGATCGGGCTGCGAAGAAGATGAAAACCGCATCCTTGTCGGCATACTTGCCTGCCATCTCCTTCATAGCGGGCAGCTCGGCGCGGCACGGGGCGCACCACGTACCCCAGAAGTCGACGGAGATCACCTTGCCCTTGTAGGGCTCGGTCAGCGACCGCCACAACTGCTCGGCTTCGACGACCGAGGCGTATTCGCCCGATGCCATTATGCTCTCGGGGTTGTCGAAATCCATCCTTTCGAGTGCCCGATAGCGTTCGTTCTCGGCATCGATGCAGCGGCGGAGTATGGGATCGGTAACGTATTTGTCGAGTGCGGCCAGCCACGCCTCGCCTCTCGATCGCTTGTGGTATTTCAGATCCTTCATGAACAGATTGGCGATGCACATCTCCTTCAGAGATTCGTCGAGACCGCTCGACAATATTGGTTCCAGCGAATCGAGGATACCCATTCGCACATTCATGATCTCGTCGATGAAGTCGTTGCCGTGCTCTTCGACGAAACTACGCACATCGTCGCTCTCCCAAAGCGCGTTCAGTCCGTGCAGGGCCTCCTTGAATCCTTGCGGCCACTCCTCTTCGGGTAACGAATTGGAGGTTACGGCTCTTATGCCGTTGCAAAAGGTCTCTGCCATCGCCGATTCCTCGTCGGACATGGGGCGGATGCCGCTCTCGTCCATGTATCGCAATGTTTCGACGATAGAGTAGAAACTTTTTTCCGTCACACGGATGCCCTTGCGAGCCGAAAAATAGACTTCGGGATTGCTCCACGCGATGCGGAACGGTCGGGGCAGCGATTGCGCGAGGCTGTCGATGTACGACGTGAAGGATTCGGGCAGGCGGTCGGTGCCGTTGCCTTTCAGGGCGAAATATCGTTGGGCCGCATTGTAGAGCGCGTCTTTCAGAACGAATGTTTCCTGCATCTCGATGAAACGTCGCGAAAGGCTGGGGTTGGCGGCCGCGTAGTCGGCAAGCAACCGCTTCCCGCGGGCATATACTTCATCGCGCACTCGGCCGAGGTACTCTTCGTGCGAGTCGCAGTCGTAATAGTTCAGATTCGGATAGCCGCCGTTATTGCGTATGTATTCGTAGAAAGCCGCATATTCGTTGTACGGCCGCGCGTAATCGCCCATCATGAGAAGGCGGCCGCTCCGATCGTCGAGGGTCAGCATTATCTTCTCGCCCGGGATGCAGTGCATCCACTCGAAAATTCGGCGTTTATCGCATTCTACCGTGAGCTCCGAAAATCCGACGCAGGGCAGTTTGGCGCTGAAACGCCCTCGGGAATCGGTGCGTGCGCGTGCGGGGTTGTATGTGTCGTCGTTATGCACGATGTTTCTTATCGTGATCTCCACTACGGTGCCCGCCTCTGTGTCTGGCAGATACCCCGCTATCTCGACCGAATCCGCGGTGAGCGGAATATCCTCGATCGGTCGGTTGTCCTTGCGCGTCGCGGCCACGTGCGACGAGGCTCGCACCAGAGGCGTTCTGCCGAAAAGCCCCTTTTTCGCACGGCACAGACTGTCGGCCGCTTCGTCGAGCTGAAGGACTATTTTCCGCGATTCGTCGTCGCGCTTCAGGGTTATGTCGGCTTGCGACGGAGTGACGGCCACCGACTCGTATTCCCAGAAATAGCGGTCGGCGATGGCGAAGTCGTCGTAAAATCCGTATGTCCACTCCCCCGTGCGGTGGTCGGTCCAGTTTCCTGCGATCTTTTCTATGGAGTCGGAAGCGTCATCGCGGGCGCATCCTGCCGCAGCGAGGATTGCCGCGAGGGCGATGCAGAATCGTTTCATCTCGGTAGTTGTTAGGGTTCGGGAACAAATATAGGAAAAATTATATCGTATCGTGCTATGTATAAGATAATATTATCGTTTTTACGAGGGGGGGGTAAGGCTTATACCCTGCCATATACGCTTCAAACTGTCGAAAAAAAGACTCGGAACACCCGTCGGCGGATGTTCCGAGCCACATTGTCGGCAGAGCGGGTTCCCGCTATCCCAGATAGGATTTCAGCAGCTTGCTGCGCGACGAATGGCGCAGGCGGCGGATGGCTTTCTCCTTGATCTGACGCACGCGCTCGCGCGTGAGGTCGAACTTCTCGCCGATCTCTTCGAGGGTCATCTCCGAACAGCCTATGCCGAAGAAATACTTTATGATATCGCGCTCACGCTCGGTGAGCGTCTCCAGCGCACGGTCCACCTCGGTCGACAGCGACTCGTTGATAAGACCGCGGTCGGCATTGGGCGAATCGGTGTTCACCAGCACGTCGAGCAGGCTGTTGTCCTCGCCGTCGGCGAAGGGGGCGTCCACCGATATGTGACGGCCCGCCACGCGCAGCGTATCCGACACCTTCTCCTTGGGGAGCGACAGCTCGTTGGCCAGTTCCTCGGGCGATGGGGTGCGCTCGTGCTCCTGCTCGAAGCGCGCGAAGGCCTTGTTTATCTTGTTAAGCGAACCCACCTGGTTCAGGGGCAGACGCACGATACGCGACTGCTCGGCCAGAGCTTGCAGAATCGACTGGCGGATCCACCACACGGCGTACGATATGAATTTGAAGCCTCGCGTCTCGTCGAATTTCTCCGCCGCCTTGATGAGTCCGAGGTTACCCTCGTTGATGAGGTCGGGCAGGCTGAGGCCTTGATTCTGATATTGTTTGGCCACCGACACCACGAAACGCAGATTGGCTTTCGTCAATTTGTCCAGCGCCTCCTGATCGCCTTTGCGTATGCGCTGGGCCAGTTCCACCTCTTCTTCTACCGTGATCAGATCCTCCTTGCCTATCTCCTGAAGATATTTGTCAAGCGACGCGCTCTCACGGTTGGTAATCGATTTAGTAATCTTTAACTGACGCATATTGTTATGTGTTTTATAATTTCTTCAAATAAAGTTCGAATAGTGTTTTCGCGGATTCGCCGTCACTTAAGATGAACCCGACTGTGATAATTACGTAATGCGACGACGTTTTGTTTCACCTAAAACGCTTTTTTCGCGAAATTCGACCCTATTCGAATCCCTCATATAACGTATCGCACATGGAAAAAATTCTGTTTGGACGGACTGTTTATCGTATATCCCGAGCCTGCAACGACTTGACAGTGCAAATATCGCGCCCGAAAACCCGCCGCCGACCGTCGTCGGCCGCAACGAAAGAGGGCTCCCCGCGTTTTCACGCTCGGAAGCCCTTTTCCTGTTGTCAATGCGTCCGTTTACGCTGTTACCATGCGAAGAGCGGATACTCGGCCATCATGGCGTTCACGTCCTTGCGTACGGCCGCTATGTTTTCCTCGTTCTCGGGGTCGCGCAGCACGCGGTCGATAAGTTCCACTATGCCGTCCATCTTGTCCTCCTTCAGACCGCGGGTGGTGATGGCGGGGGTACCGAAACGCAGTCCCGACGTGAGGAACGGCGAGCGCGAGTCGAACGGCACCATGTTCTTGTTGGCCGTTATGTCGGCCGCCACGAGGCAGCGCTCGGCCAGCTTGCCCGTCAGCTCGGGGAACTTGGTGCGCAGGTCGATGAGCATGAGGTGGTTGTCTGTTCCGCCCGACACGACCTTGTAACCGCGCTTGGCGAATGCCTCGGCCATGGCCGCCGCATTCTTGCGCACCTGCTGCTGGTACTCCTTGTATTCGGGCTGCAACGCCTCGCCGAAGGCCACGGCCTTGGCCGCAATGACGTGCTCCAAAGGTCCGCCCTGGATGCCAGGGAACACGGCCGAGTTGATTATCTGCGACATCATCTTCACCGCGCCCTTGGGAGTGGTGAGGCCCCACGGGTTCTCGAAATCCTTGCCCATGAGGATTATGCCGCCGCGCGGGCCGCGCAGGGTCTTGTGGGTCGTAGAGGTCACGATGTGGGCGTACTTGACGGGGTTGTCGAGCACTCCCGCGGCGATGAGACCCGCCGTGTGGGCCATGTCGACCATCAGCAGCGCGCCTACCTTGTCGGCGATCTCGCGCATGCGCTTGTAATCCCACTCGCGCGAGTAGGCCGAGGCGCCGCCGACGATGAGCTTGGGTTTGTGCTCAAGAGCCTTGCGCTCCATGTCGTCGTAATCGATGGTACCCGTCTGCTCGTTCAAGGTATACCCTATCGCGTTGAAATATTTACCCGACATGTTGACGGGAGAACCGTGCGAGAGATGGCCGCCGTGCGAAAGGTCGAGGCCCATGAAGGTGTCCCCGGGTTGCAGCACCGCGAAGAATACCGCCATGTTGGCCTGAGCGCCCGAGTGGGGCTGCACGTTGGCGTACTCGGCGTCGTAGAGCTTGCAGAGGCGTTCGATGGCCAGGCGCTCCACCTTGTCGACGACCTCGCAGCCGCCGTAATAACGCGCCGCGGGGTATCCCTCGGCATATTTGTTGGTGAGCACCGATCCCATCGCCGCCATGACCTCGTCGCTGACGAAGTTTTCAGAGGCTATAAGCTCGATGCCGCGCATCTGACGCGCACGCTCTTCGGCTATAAGGTCGAAAATCTGGGTGTCGTTTTTCATAGCAATCACGATTTGAATTTTATGAGTGCAAAGATACGCATAAGTGACGGCAAAAGCAAGCCCGCTTGCATTTTGCCAAGCTGCGATATCGACTTATTGCATAAAAAACGGACGGTCGGGCGATGCATTATTCGCCGAGGGTGCGGGTGAACGCAGGCCACGTAATGACGGGTGACTTCATTTTTGGCGGGCCGCGATGCGAAAATGTCGGTAATCACTGCTGTTTTTACCGATTGAGGACAGAATTCGGTTTTCGGGCCGCAGATTCGGCCCGCGCGACTTCGGTGAGTGCAAAAACGGAATCATAATTTATAATTCGTTCCGACTGCATCCCGAGCGGTAATGCCGCCATATTCAGACACTATGCGTCGATACGAAATACGGGCGAAGCGAAATTATTAAAAAAAATCTATATCAAAACGTGAAGTCATTAAATCATTAAGCGTTGCGCGCATCCCGAAATAAACCGATAATTTTGTTATCGTAAACCGTAAAACTACACCAAATGGCTATACACCGCTTTGCGGCTGTCGATCTGGGAGCTACCAGCGGCCGCGTTATACTGGCAACCGTAGGCGACGGCAAGATCTCGCTGGAGGAGATCCTGCGGTTCCCCGACCCCATAATCGAGATGCAGGGACATTTCTACTGGGATTTACCCGCCATATATAAATCGGTGATCGACGGACTCGGGGCGATAGCCGCGCGCGGCGAGAAGATCGAGTCGATCGGCATCGATACCTGGGGAGTCGATTTCGCCATGTTCGGCCGCGACGGCGCTATGCTGCGCCTGCCCTACTGCTACCGCGATCCGCACACCGAAGGCGCCCCCGAGAAGTTTTTCGAGCGCATGCCTTGTCGGACGCTGTACGAGAAGACGGGAATCCAGATCATGAATTTCAATTCGGTCTTCCAGTTCGACACATTGCGCCGCAACGGCTGTTCGGCTCTGGAGGCTGCCGACAAGATACTCTTCATTCCCGACGCGCTGGCCTATCTGCTCACGGGCAATGCCGTTACCGAGTATACCATAGCATCCACGGCGCAAATGATCGATCCGCGTACCAGGCAGTGGGACGCTGATATTCTGGGCGAATTGGGACTCGCGCCCGAGAAGTTCGGACGCATGGTAATGCCGGGCGACGCGATAGGTACCCTGACGGCCGAGGTGCAGCGCCTGACGGGATTGGGAGCGGTTCCCGTCGTCGCCGTGGCGAGCCACGACACGGGGTCGGCCGTAGCGGCCGTGCCTGCCGAGAATGACGATTTCGCATACCTTAGTTCGGGAACGTGGTCGCTCATGGGCATAGAATCGAAGGAGCCTATCATCGACGAGCGCAGTTTCGCCTTGAATTTCACCAACGAAGGCGGCGTGGAGGGTACGATGCGCGTGCTGAAGAACATATGCGGCATGTGGCTGCTGGAACGTTGCCGCGCCGAGTGGCCCGAGACGGATTATTCCGAGATCACGGCCGAAGCCGAGCGGGCGGAACCGTTCCGCAGCGTGATAAACCCCGACGCGCAGTGCTTCGCCAATCCCGCGTCGATGACCGAGGCCATAGCCGAGTATTGCCGCCGCACGGGGCAGCCCGTGCCCGAGACCGTAGGACAATATGCCCGCTGCATATTCGAGTCGCTGGCGCTGCGTTACCGTCAGGTGACGGAGATGCTCAAAACGTTGTCGCAGCACCCGATCGAGAGGCTTTACGTCATAGGCGGCGGCGCGCGCAACGAGATGCTGAACCGCTTCACGGCCGACGCCACTGGGATTCCCGTCGAGACGGGATCGTCGGAGTCGACGGCCATCGGCAACGTTATGATGCAGGCCAAGCATGCGGGCGTGGCGGGCAGCATGGCGGAGATGCGCCGAATCATCCGCGCGTCGCTGACCGACAGCCGACGCTACGAACCCGCCGACGGCGACAGGTGGCAGGCGGCGTACGAGATGTATTTGAAAAGGACGGGCGAGGCTTGAAAACAGATTTATCTTCGGCGGCTGCGGGGGTCGCGCTTTGCGCGAGCCGCCGAAGATAGCAATGTCCCGAAGGACTTTGCCGTTAAAACTCCGATACATTGAACAATAATTGTCTAACAAAAAATATCCAAACATCATGAAAAGAGAATTGATAGAAAAGGCATACGAGATCGCCAAGGAGCGTTATGCCGCGGTAGGAGTCGACACCGACGCTGCGCTCGATGCGCTTCAGAAAATATCGTTGTCGCTGCATTGCTGGCAGGCCGACGACGTGCGCGGATTCGAGAATCCCGACGGCGACCTGACTGGCGGCATTCAGGCCACGGGCAACTACCCGGGCCGTGCGCGCACCATCGACGAGTTGCGCGACGACATAAAGAAGGCCACGTCGCTCATCCCGGGCAGCCACCGCCTGAGCCTTCACGCCAGCTACGCCGATTTCCGCGCCACGGGTCCCGCCGATCGCGATGCTCTGGAGCCCAAGCACTTCGAGAGCTGGATGCAGTGGGCTGCCGAGAACGGCATGAAGCTCGATTTCAACTCCACTTCGTTCTCGCATCCCAAGAGCGGCATGCTCACTCTGGCCAATCCCGACGAGGGCATCCGCAAGTTCTGGATCGAGCACACCAAACGCTGCCGCGAGATCGCCGAAGAGATGGGACGCCGCCAGGGCGATCCGTCGATCCTCAACATATGGATACACGACGGCTCGAAGGATCAGACAGTCAACCGCCTGAAGTACCGCGAGCTGCTGAAGGCCTCGCTCGACGAGATATTCGCCACGGAGTATAAGAACATGAAGGATTGCATCGAGGCCAAACTGTTCGGTATAGGCGCCGAGTACTACACGGTGGGATCGTACGACTTCTATTTGGGTTATGGTGCCAAGAACGGCAAGATCGTGACTCTCGACACGGGCCACTTCCACCTTACCGAGTCGATCGCCGACAAGATCTCGTCGCTGCTTCTGTTCACCCCCGAGATCATGCTGCACGTAAGCCGCCCCATCCGCTGGGACTCGGACCACGTGACGATCATGAACGACGACACGCTGGATCTGGCCAAGGAGATCATCCGCTGCGATGCACTCGACCGCGTGCACATCGGCCTCGACTATTTCGACGCTTCGATCAACCGCATAGGCGCCTACGTGATAGGTTCGCGGGCCACGCAGAAGTGCCTGATGCAGGCGTTGCTGGAGCCGCTGGCCAAACTGCGCGAATACGAGGCGGGCGAGCGATTCTTCGAGCGTCTGGCATTGCTGGAGGAGGCCAAGAACCTGCCGTGGAACGCCGTATGGGATATGTTCTGCCTCCGAAACGACGTGCCCGTGGGCGAGGATTTCATAGCCGACATACTGCGTTACGAGGCGGAAGTCACATCTAAAAGAGCGTAGTCATGTATCGTCGTATAGTTCTCAACGAAACGTCGTATTACGGTGCGGGATGCCGCGCCGTAATAGCCGACGAGGTGCGCAAACGCGGGTTCCGCAAGGCTCTGTTCGTGACCGACAAGGATTTGATACGTTTCGGCGTGGCCGAGAAGATCGAGGATGTGCTCCGCGCGGCCGAAATACCTTATGACATATACAGCGACGTGAAGGCCAACCCCACCATCGGCAATGTGCAGCGGGGCGTGGAGGCGTTCAAGGCCTCGGGGGCCGATTTCCTCATCGCTCTGGGCGGCGGCTCGTCGATCGACACGGCCAAGGCGATAGGCATCATCGTCAACAACCCCGAGTTCGCCGACGTGAGGTCGCTGGAGGGTACGGCTTCGACCAAGAATCGCGCCGTGCCGACGTTCGCCATACCCACCACCGCGGGTACGGCTGCCGAGGTGACCATCAACTACGTGATTACTGACGAGCAGGCCCGAAAGAAGATGGTGTGCGTCGATCCCAACGACATACCGATGTGCGCCGTCATAGACTGCGAGCTGATGTACTCGATGCCCAAGGGGCTTACCGCCGCCACGGGCATGGATGCGCTGACGCATGCGATAGAGAGTTACATCACCCCTGGCGCATGGACCATGAGCGATATGTTCGAGGTCAAGGCCATGGAACTCATAGCCGAGCATCTGAAAAATGCCGTCGACAACGGCAGCGACGAGAAGGCCCGTTCGGGAATGGCCGAGGCGCAGTACATAGCGGGCATGGGATTCTCGAATGTGGGACTGGGCATAGTCCACTCGATGGCACACCCGCTGGGCGCGTTCTACGACACCCCGCACGGAGTGGCCAACGCCCTGCTGCTGCCCTACGTGATGGAGTACAACGCCGAATCGCCGTCGCGGGCGAAGTATCTCGGCATAGCACGCGCACTGGGAGTCGACACGGCGGGAATGAGCGTCGACGAGGGTGTCCGCGCCGCGGTGGATGCCGTGCGTAAGCTGTCGCTCAGCGTAGGCATCCCGCAGCATCTGCGCGAGATAGGGGTGCGCGAGGAGGATATCCCCGCACTGGCCGTCGCGGCGTTCAACGACGTATGCACGGGCGGCAATCCGCGCCCCACGTCGGTGGAGGATATAACCGAACTTTATAAAACCGCTTATTAACGACAGGTCATGGAGATAGTTATCGCTCTTTTGATAATCGCGGCGGGCAGCTTCTGTCAGAGCAGCAGCTACGTGCCCATAAATAAAGTAAAGGAATGGTCTTGGGAGAGCTATTGGCTCACCCAGGGCCTCTTCGCATGGATCGTGTTCCCGCTCGCGGGCGCCCTGCTCGCCATGCCCGAGGGAATGTCGGTGGCGGACATATTCGCTATGGACGGCGCGCCGATGGCCGTCGTCTACGGCGCTCTGTGGGGCGTGGGCGGTCTGACCTTCGGACTCTCGATGCGCTATCTGGGCGTCGCGCTCGGACAGTCGATAGCCCTCGGAACATGCTCGGGTCTCGGCACCCTGCTCCCCGCCCTGTTCGCGGGCGAGAATCTTTTCCGCGGCGAGGGGCTCGTGCTGCTTGTCGGCGTGGCCATAACGCTGGCGGGCATAGCGGTCATAGGTTACGCGGGATCGCTCCGTTCGCAGACCATGAGCGAGGAAGAACGCCGCGCCGCCATAAAGGACTTCGCGCTGACCAAAGGTCTGGCCGTGGCTCTGCTGGCGGGTCTCATGAGCGCCTGCTTCAACCTCGGACTTGAGGCGGGAGCGCCCATCTCGGCACGGCTTGCCGAAGCGGGTGCGGGCGATCTGTTCGTGACGTTGCCCGCCACGCTGCTGGTGACTCTGGGCGGTGCCGTCACCAACTTCGCCTACTGTCTGTGGCAGAACGCCCGCAACAAGAGTTTCGGCGACTACGCCAAAGGCGACGTGTGGGTCAACAACCTGCTTTTCTGTGCACTGGCGGGTCTGCTGTGGTATTCGCAGTTCTTCGGGCTGGCCATGGGCAAGAAGTTCCTCGCCTCGTCGCCAGCCATGCTGGCCTTCGCGTGGAGCATACTCATGTCGCTGAATGTCATATTCTCCAACGTGTGGGGACTCATCCTCAAGGAGTGGCGCGGAGTGAGCCGCAAGACCGTGATCGTTCTGGTGAGCGGTTTGATGATATTGATTTTTTCACTAATTTTCCCGAGTCTTTTTAATTGACGAACAATATGACTTCAATACTTGACGGACGTCCCGCACTGGCCCGCGAGGTCGAGAAGGTCGCGGAGGTGGCAGGATATCTTTGGCAGAAGGGCTGGGCCGAGCGCAACGGCGGCAACATCACCGTGAACGTCACGGAGCATGTCGACGACGGGATACGCAGCATGCCCGCCATAAGCGGACGCATAGCGTTAGGATGCGCGCTGCCCCACCTCAAGGGCTGCTATTTCTTCTGCAAGGGCACCAACAAACGCATGCGCGATCTGGCGCGCCGACCTATGGAGAACGGTTCGTTCATCCGCATAGCCGACACCTGCGACGCATACGAGATAATAGCCGACGCGCCCGTGAAACCCACTTCGGAGCTGCCGTCGCATCTGGCCATGCACAACCATCTGTTAGGCAAGGGCGTCGATTACAAGGCGGCATTGCACACCCACCCCATCGAGCTGGTAGCGATGTCGCATACGTCCAAATTTCTCGAACGGGATGTGCTGACCGATCTGCTGTGGAGCATGATTCCCGAGACCAAGGCTTTCTGTCCGCGCGGACTGGGCATCGTGCCCTACGAGCTTCCCGGGTCGCAGGCTCTGGCCGACGCCACCATAGCGCAGCTCGACGACTACGACGTGGTGTTGTGGGAGAAGCACGGCGTGTGCGCCGTGGGGTGCGACATAATGGAGGCATTCGACCAGGTGGACGTGCTCTGCAAGTCGGCGCAGATATACATCAACGCCAAATGTATGGGTTACGAGCCCGACGGCATGTCGAAGGAGCAGATGGCGGAGATGACCCGCGCGTTCAATCTGCCCAAGTAAAAAAGACGCATCGGATATGGATATTCGTTTCCAATATCTCATACCCAACGACGCCGACGAACAGTTCGGCTGCACGGTGAGTACGGTGGGTTCGCAGATAATCGATCCCGACGACGACTATCCGTCGAAGGACCACCCGCCCGGGTATATGTTCGATCCCGAGCGCGGACGCATATTGCAGGAGTACCAGCTGCTCTACATCGTGCGCGGCAAGGGGGTGTTCTCCGACGGCGAGGAGAGCTACGAGATCAGCAAGGGCGCGGTCATTCTGCTGCGCCCGGGAAAGTGGCACACCTACAAGCCTCTGAAGGGTGCGGGCTGGAGCGAATATTTCATAGGATTCAGCGGCGAGTTGGCCGCAAGGTCGATCGCGATGCTCTTCCCCGAGGACAGGCAGGTGTTCGACGCGGGACTGAACCGCGAGCTGGTCGATCTGTACCAGCGCGCCGTCGAGGTGGCCGCTTCCGACCGTCCCGCCACGCAGCAACTGCTGTGCGGAATGGTGATGCACATGCTGGGCATAGTCAATTTCACGGTGCGTAACGAGGCGTTGTCGAAAGACAGGCTCGACGTGATAATCGAGCAGGCGAAGATAATCATGCAGGAGAACGTGTTGCGCAATCTCGATCTCGACGCTCTGGCGGCGCAGCTGAATATCAGCTATTCGTGGTTCCGCAAGATCTTCCGCGACTACACGGGGCATCCTCCCGCGAAATACTTCATGCTGCTCAAGCTGCGCAGGGCACAGCACATGCTGGCCAATACGCAGGAGTCGATCAAGGAGATAGCCTTCGCGCTCGGGTTCAAGTCGACGGAGCATTTCTACACCACGTTCAAACGCGTGACGGGCAGCACGCCCAACGCCTACCGACGCTCGTCGATGCCCGACGTCGGGAGCCGATAGCAAAACGGCCGATGCTTGCGAAAGCGTCGGCCGTTTTTCGTATGTCAACTGTTCGCCGACGGCGGCAGGAGTGCATGAGCCATAGGCGAGTTGCAGTCCGCCGCGAGGGGGCGGCGGCGAACTGCCGACATCGCACAGCGATGTCGAATCAATCTTCCCCTACTCTCTCCAGAATACCTTCGCATCCGTCCTCCAGCAGGTCGAGCACGAGTTCGAATCCCTCGCGGCCCTCGTAATAGGGGTCGGGGACGTGGCTCCACTGCGGATGGCGGCGGCAGAACTCCGTGAAGCGGTACAGCTTGTCGAGATAGCGGCGTTCGGGCGCGAGGCGCGACACCGATTCGTAATTCATGTCGTCCATCACCACTATCATGTCGAAATCGAGGAAGTCCTCTTCCTTTATCTGCCTCGCGCGGTGCTTCAGGTCGTATCCGCGCCGCGATGCCGCCGCGCGCATGCGCGAATCGGGCAGCTGCCCCGCATGTCCTCCGTATGTGCCCGCCGAGTCTGCCGTTATGGCCTCCGCCATGCCTTTGCGTTCGGCAATGGTCCGCAGTACGCCTTCGGCCGCGGGCGAGCGGCAGATGTTGCCCAGGCATACGAACAGTATTTTTCGTTTCATTGTGCCATGATTTGATCCGTCGGCAAAAATAGGCATAATATTCGGGGCGGTCAAGGGCGGCGCGGCGATTGGCTTGTTTTTTGAACCCGGGCCGCAGTATGAAAGATTCGTCGGAAAACAGACAGAGCAGCTGCAACGGCTGCGACGCCGCCATACTCTTTCTCCGCATATTCATCGGAGGGGTGATGCTGATGCACATATTGGGCAATTTGCAGGACTACGATATCGTGGTGAAGGATTTCCCGTCCATACTCGGCATGGGCAGCGCCGCGTCGCTGGCGACGGCCACGATGGTCGAGGGACTGTTTGCCGTCATGATAATCTTAGGATTCGGCACTCGGGCTGCTGCCGCGGCCATGATCGTCGCGTGGGCGGCGGTGCTGGTGCAGGAGGCCGTCGGCGGAACCATCACGTCCGATGCCGCAAAACTGCACTTCGTATATCTGGGAATATATGTGACACTGGCCGTTTCGGGCGGCGGAGCCTATGCCTTCAACATCGCCCGCATGTCCGATAAAATGTCCTGAAACGGTAAAATATCGGCCTATAAAGTGCCTTATTGTTTCAAAATGGTAAAATTTTCATATTTTTACATCGTTTTTCAACACGGTTCCAACGAAAAAACGACTTTATATGAAAAAGAGTTTATTCCTGCTGCTGGCATGCGCGTGCATCTGCGCGAAGACCGATGCCCAGAACAAAGAGACGAAAGAGGCTGCCATACCCCACAAGGTGGAGAACGTGGAGCTTCTCGATCTTAACGGCGACCCCGCCACCCTGCCCATGTGGGGCGAAAAAAATCTGCTCATATTCTATGTCGATCCCGACAAGCACAAGCAGAACGACCAGTTCACCAAGGATCTGGAGGAAAACCACGCCGCGGCGGGCGACAATATCTTCGGATTCGGCATCATGAATCTGAAGGACGCCCCGATGGTGCCCAACGGCATGGCCCGTTCGATGGCGCGCAAGCGCACCGAGAAGAACGGCGCGACCGTGCTGGCCGACCAGGACCGAATCATCAGCCGCACGTGGGAGCTCGGCGACTGCAACAACAAATTCGTGCTGCTCATCGTGACCAAGGAGGGCGAACTCGTATTCATGAAGAAGGGCGAGCTGTCGGAGGCCGACAAAGCCGAGTTCTACGAGGTGATAAAGAAATACCGCTAACCCGCTTCCCCTACGATGAGAATAGCGTTCCTTGCCGCAGTCGTCGTTCTGCTTGCCGTGCATGCGGTCAGGGCGCAGGAGGCTGTGTCGGCGAGGGATACGGTTCGGCGTGTGCGCACGGGCGGAAACGCGACGACCGCGGGCATGGTCGACTACGAGGCGGTGAGGCGCAATCTGGAGCGTGGTTCGAAAAAGGGATTTTTCGATCGGGTGGCGGATTTCGCACGCAAGCCGCTGTTCGGTCGCTCGCCCGACGCTAAGTTTCGGGCCAACGGTATGGCGGGCGTAGGTTATTCGCAGGAGACGAACGTGATGCTGGTAGCTTCGCTGCGCGGATACTACAACCTTTGCAAGGCCGATTCGATCGCGACCGAATCGTATGCGGCATTCACGGGCAACGTTTCGGTGTCGGGATTCTACCGCCTGCGCTTTTCGGGCGATACGTTCCTCGGCTGCGGCGATCACCGCCTCACCTACAACATTCAGGCGAGCACGCTGCCCGTAAAGTTTTGGGGACTCGGATACGACGCGGCCGACCGCAATCCGCGCACCAAATACACCCGTGACGACTGCTCGCTCGACGTGCGCTACATGAGACGTGTGGCGGGAGGTTTCTCGGCAGGTGCGTCGCTCGATCTGAGGTACGCCGCCGCGCGTTCGATCGATGAACTCGGCGCAGGCTACATAGCCGCCGCGGGACAGAGGCGTTCGGCTATCTCGACGGGATTGGGCGTCGTGCTGGAGTACGACACGCGCGACAGCCGCTACCGCACCACGAAAGGGCTCTGCATGTCGCTTCTGACCGAGGTGCGGCCCAAAGGTCTGGGCGATTGCGGTGCTACGTTGTGGCACATAACGGCCGTGGCCGATTTCTACACGCCGCTGTGGAGCGGCTCGGTGCTGGCGGCCGACCTGTACGGCGATCTGTGGTCGTCGGCGACGCCCTGGCTGTTCTGGCCGTCGCTCGGCGGCGCGAGCCGATTGAGAGGTTACTACACGGGCCGATATTCGGACCGTAAGATGATAACGGCGCAAGTCGAACTGCGGCAGCGCATACGCGGCCCGTTCGGGATGTGCGTGTGGGGCGGAGCAGGCAACGTCTTCCCGTCACACAAACTCATCGACGCGTCGAAAACCTTGCCCAACTGCGGCCTGGGGTTCAGAATGGAGATGGGACCCAAAGCCGTGCTGAGAATCGATTACGGGTTCGGGCGGCATTCGAACGGACTCGTTATCAATGTAAATGAAGCATTCTGACAATGAACGAAAAGACAAAGAAATACAATCCCCTGCGACTTGCCGTGGCATTCGTGGCATCGCTCATGCTGCCCGTGGCGATTCTTACCTGGACGGAGCGGAATCCGTTCGCGACGGCCGTCGCGTGCATCCTCATTCCGCTCGGCGCCTACACCGTATTCGCCGCTCTCGCGCGACGGTCGGGCCGCATGGTGTGGTGGGGTTTCATATTCATATTTTTCAGCGCGTTCCAGATCGTGCTGTCGTATCTGTTCGGCAATTCGGTCATAGCTACCGACATGTTCCTGAACCTGATGACCACCAACCCGGGCGAGGCGACGGAGTTGCTCAGCAACATATACCCTTCGGTGATCGCCGTATGCGTGGTGTACATTCCGCTGCTGTGGACGGCTGCGGTGCACATAAATAAAAAGGTAGAACTGCCGTCGTCGGTCCGCAGGACGATGTTCGCATGGGGCGGGACGACTTTTCTGGCGGGATGCGCGGTGTTGATCTTCGGATGCCGCGGCGAGGTGCGGCGCGTATTGCGCGACGAGCTGTTTCCAGTCAACGTGAGCTACAATCTGGGGCTCGGCATATCGGAGGCGCGCAAAATCGGGAATTTCGAACGTACCTCGGCCGATTTTTCATACGCCGCCAGTCGCGATACCCTGCCCGACTGCCGCGAGATATACGTATTGATAATAGGCGAGGCGTCGCGCGCGGCCGACTGGCAGCTGTACGGGTATGAGCGTCCGACGAATCCCGAGCTGTCGAAACGCAATGACATCACTGTGTTTAGAAACGTGATAACGCAGAGCAACACCACCCACAAGAGCGTGCCGATGATCCTCTCGTCGATCCACACCTCGCAGCACGACGAGCTGTACCGCCGCAAGGGCATTCCCGCACTCTTCAACGAAGCGGGATTCACCACCTATTTCATATCGAACCAGTCGCCGCAGGGCGCCATGATCGACCGACTCGCGGGCGATGCCGACCACGTGGCGTACATGGCGGCGCCGCGGTACGACATGCAGATGGTGGACGCCATGCGCGAGGCGATAGCGAACGATCATTCGCAGCGCATACTCTTCATACTGCACGCCTACGGGTCGCACTTCAGCTACCACCAGCGCTATCCGCGCGAATATGCCGTGTTCACACCCGACGACGATGTGGCGATAAGCGCCAAGAACCACGACAAGATACTCAATGCCTACGACAATTCGATAGTCTACACCGACCGTGTGATATCGGAGGCGATACGCACGCTCGAAGAGGTGCGCGCCTCGACGGCGCTGCTGTATTGCGCCGACCACGGCGAGGATCTGCTCGACAAGTGCGATTCGCGCTTCCTGCACGCCTCGCCCACCGTCACCTACTACCAGCTGCACGTGGCTTCGCTGGCCTGGTTCTCGCCCGAATACCGCGCTCTGTTCCCATCAAAGGTCGAGGCGGCGCGACGCAATCTGTCGGCTCCCGCTTCTACGCACTGCGTATTCCACACGATGGCCGACATGGCTTCGATACGCTCGAAGTATGCGGACGAGTCGGTGTCGCTATTCAGCTCGGAGTTCGATGCCGAGGCGCCGCGTTTCTATCTCGACGACCACAACAACGCCGTGCCGCTGGACGAGAACATAGGCATCGACGCCATGCAGCGCGATCTGTTCGCCCGCCACGGAATAACGCGGCCGTAGTGTATACTTCAACCATGCGGCTCTTCGGAGCCGCGCGAGCCGTAGCCTCGCCCCGCGGAGGCTCGCTGTTCGCTTGCTCCGCAGGCTACGACTCGCGATTACAAATTGCAATCGCCATATAATAATTGACAAATAAAAAAGGCTGTCCCCGAAAATCGGCGGACGGCCTTTGTCTTGTAAAACGATTCGGATGACTATTTCTTAGCCTCTTCTACCGAAACCTTACGGAACTCCTTGAGAAGTTTAGTAAGCTCCAGAGCTGCTTTACGTGCGCGGGTACCTGCTGCCTTGTTGTTTTTCTCGACCTGAGCCGAAGCGTTGGCTGAGAATACTTCGATCTGAGCGTTGATCTGCTCTACCAAATTCTTCATAATAAATAGCGGTTTATTGGTTTGTTAATCTTCGCAAATATACAAAAATTTCTAAATACCAACTAATTTCTCGGGAAAAACACGATTAAGCCGTTATTATATCGGCATATAGTCCCGCGTATGCGACGAAGCGAATCGCGGGCGGCATGTTTTTTGTCCGATCGGATTATGGATCAAATATTGTCTCTATGCGAAAAACGCGGCCCTGCCCCGCACGGTCGGGCGCAGGGAGCGTGCGGAGACGCGAAAATCGTTATATTTGCAGCAGGAAATCGATATCATGAACTGGCAGAACATCATAGTGTACGTGATCGGTGCGGCCGTGTTCGCGTGGCTCGTGAGGGCCGCGGTCCGCAGCGTCAGGACCCGTAAGTATACCAAGTGCGACGCATGCGGCGATGCCGTATGCCCCTATCGCGTGCGAAAAAAAGAGGGAGACCGCCGCTAAGCGATCTCCCTAATTCTTTCCAAAACGCCTGCCGCTACAATACCGTCAGGATCAACAGCTGCGCCGTGAGCACTCGCAGGAACATCACCACGGGATAGACCGTGGCATATCCTACTGCCGGCATGTCGTTGCCCGCCGTCGAGTTGGCGTAGCCCAATGCGGGAGGATCGGTCGTGCTGCCCGCTATGAGTCCCATGAGCGTGTAGTAGTTCATCTTCAGTTTCAGACGGGCGAAGAGTCCCACTATCAGGATAGGCACCACCGTTATTATTACGCCGTAGCCTACCCAGCGGTATCCGCCGTTTATTATGGCTTCGACGAAGCCGTCGCCCGCGCCTATGCCCACTCCCGCGAGGAACATGGCCAGACCCACTTCGCGCAACATGAGGTTGGCGCTCATGGTGGTGTAGGTCACCAGATGGAAGTGCGGACCGAAACGGCCTACCAGTATGGCTATGATGAGCGGGCCGCCTGCCAGACCGAGTTTCACGGGCTGCGGGATGTTCATGAGCGGAATGGAGCCGAGAAGCACACCCAACGCGATTCCGAAGAATATGGTGAGCAGCTGCGGCTGGCGCAGCTTTTTCAGCGAGTTGCCGAGCACGTTGGCCACCTGCTCGATGGCGTGCTCGTTGCCAACCACCATCACGCGGTCGCCCATCTGCAACTCCATGCCCTGGTAAGGAATAAGGTCGATGCCCGCGCGGTTGATACGGGTGATGTTGATGCCGTATTTGGTGCGCAGGTGCAGATCCGAGAGGCGCTTGCCGTTGATCGAGGGCTTGGTGATGATTATGCGTCGCGATACGAGCTGGTTCTGCGGCGTCTGTCCCTGACCCCAGTCCTCCATGCTCATTTCGATCTGCTGTCCGAAGAATGCCACCACGGCCTCGCTGTCGTCGGCCGAGCATATCACGCGCAGACGGTCGCCCGTCTTGAGCACGCTGTCGCCGTCGGCTATGACGATCGTCCCGTCCTCGTGCATGATGCGCGAAATGACGAACGAGCGGTTTATCAACTCGCGCAGGTGGGCTATGTTCTGTCCCTCCAGCGCCCCGTTGGTGAATACCACCGACAGCTTGTCGGCATTGGTGCGCTCGCTGCTGATGGCCTCCAGAGCCTTGTTTTCCTCGGTGAAGTCGACGCGGGTGACGAAACGTATTATGATGAGCGACATGATGATGCCGACCACGCCCAGCGGATAGGCCACCGCATAGCCCAGGGCGATGGTGGGATCGTTGATGCCCGAGGCGTCGGCATATGCCTGCTGCGCCGCACCGAGTCCCGGGGTATTGGTCACCGCACCCGACATCACACCTACCATAGTGGGCATGGGAGTGCCCGTCGCAATGTGGATGATGTAGGTGGTGAGGGCACCGAGGGCGACTATGGCCGCCGCGCAGCTCACTAATTTGATTCCGCCCTCCTTGAACGACGAAAAGAATCCCGGGCCTACCTGCAAGCCGATGGAGAACACGAACAGAATGAGTCCGAACTCTTTGATGAAATGCAATGTGTTGTGATCCACGGTCATGCCGAAATGACCCGCCGCGATGCCTACGAACAGAATCCATGTGACTCCGAACGATATGCCGCAGATCTTGATCTTTCCCAGCATGATACCCACGGTAATCACCAGCGAAAGCACCAGAACGGTATGCGCGATGCCTTCGCCCATGAAAAGAGAGTATAACCAGTCCATATTTCGAGTGTAAAAAATTAACCTGTCCTAACGAGGCGCAAAGATAGCATTAATTAAATAATTTTAAGAATAAAAGGCGGTAAAATCGCCCGAAAGGTGTTTTTATCGGTCGGAAATACGGAAAGTCAGTCGGCTGTCCGCCTGCGGGCGAATGCAAGTTGCGGGCCTCGCAGGCGAAGCTGCGGTCGGCATGAGTCGTGCGGGCCGATCAATACAAAAACCGTTCGACCAGCGGGGCCAGCAATGCCGTGGCAACGCCCATGAGGGCCATGGCCAGACCGCTCAAGGCTCCCTCCACGGCACCTTCCTCGATCGACCGTGCGGTGCCTATGCCGTGTGCGGCCGAACCCATGGCGAGTCCGCGCGCCATCGGGTCGTCGATCTTGAGCACGCGCATGAACGCGAATCCCACGAGCGCGCCGAAGATACCCACCACGAATACCACGACTGAAGTTATCGACATGTCGCCGCCGATGTTCTCGGATATCGTCACCGCTATGGGCACCGTGACCGATTTCATGGCGATGGAGTTCTGTATCAGACGCGTGGCGCCCATCCATTTGGCTATGTATACCACGCTCAATATGCCGACCAGACAACCGAGCGTTATCGAAGTGAGGATCGACAGCACCTGCCCTTTCATGCGCTCCTCCTGCTCGTAAAGCAGATAACCCAGCGCCACGACCGACATTCCGAGTCCGAAATCGAGCAGGCGGGTCGCCTCGCGGTATTTCTCGTAAGGTATGTCGAACAGACGCAGTAGTCCTATCATGGCGATGAAGGTGATCACGACGGGGTGACACAACGATGATCCCGTGCGGCGATAAAGGGCCATGCCGCCGCAATAGAGGGCTGCGGTGACGGCCAGCAGAAATATCTGCGATTCCAAAAACTCCTGAATCATACCCGTTTGTTCATCTTTTGGTAAACCAATCCTATAACTGCCAGCACCAGCACCGTGCTCACTGCACCCGCGACGACTATGGCGGCCAGATTGTCGGCTATGGTGCGGTACGACTCCATGAGTCCCACGCCGAACGGCACGAAGAACAGAGCCATCGTACCGAGCAGAAACTTGGCTGCGGGGGCGACATTCGCGGCCTTGACAACCCGAAAATGCAGCGCCGCATAAAGGAGCACCATGCCGATGATGTTGCCCGATACGTAACCTCCGATAAGCATGCTGAGCAGATTGCCGATGCTCCAGCAGGCCAGAATCGCAAAAATACCTGTCATATCAAACCTTTCTTTCCTAACACGGCGCAAATGTAGCGACAAATCGTCGTAATTGTAATCGCCGTCGGCGCTTTTTACGGCACGATTCGCCTGCCGAAACGGCGGCGCGTTTTTTTTATTCGTCCGAACGAGGTATATTTGCCATGCGAAAAGCGGCGGCTTGCGCCTTTTCGGAACGACCGAAAGAGCCTCGGCGCCGCATCGCCCGACCATGAAAGAATCGAAACCGCATATTGTAAAACGTTACGTCGTCGCCACGGCGGGACTGTTCCTCGTGGCGCTCGGGGTGGCGCTGTCGACCCGTTCCGATCTCGGGACCTCGCCCATATCGTGTCCGCCCTATGTCCTGAGTCTGTTCGGCGGGCTCAGCATGGGACAGTACACAGTGTTGATGCACTTCGTGTTCATATCGCTGCAAATCGCCCTGTTGCGTCGGCGGTTCCGCGCCGAGCTTCTGTTGCAGCTCGTCCCGACATTCATATTCGGCTTTTTCACCGACTTGGCTATGAATGCGACGGCGGGATTGCAGGGCGAGACGTATGCGGCCCGTGCGGCGCTTCTGCTGTCGGGGTGCGTCGTCATAGCGGCGGGAATATCGGTGCAGGTCAATGCCTCGGCGTGGATGCTGGCGGGCGAGCAGACCGTGGCGGTCATATCGGAGGTGAGCGGCGCGGCGTTCGGCCGCGTGAAGGTCTTCTTCGACTCGTCGCTGGTCGTGATAGGAGTCGTGCTGTCGTTCTGTCTGCTGCACGGCCTGGAGGGAATACGCGAGGGAACGATCGTGTCGGCACTGTCGGTCGGTGCGATAGTACGTCGTTTGCAGGGGCCCGTCGGGTCGCTGCTCGTGCGCCTGAAAATGTTGTGAAACTAACTGTAAAACCTGAAATAAATGACAAAACGTGTAGCTTTTCTCGATTACGTCCGCGTGTTCGCGTGCTTCCTCGTGATGCTCGTGCATGCGAGCGAGAATTTTTACGGTGCCGAGGGCTCGACCGACATGGCGGGACCGCAGTCCTATCTGGCCAACGAGAGCGACCGACTGTGGGTGTCGCTCTACGACGGATTTTCGCGTATGTCGGTGCCTTTGTTCATGATCGTGTCGGCATTCCTGTTAGTGCCGATGAAGAGGGAGCAGACCTCGTGGCAGTTCTACGCCCGCCGATTCAAGCGCATACTGCCTCCGCTGGCATTCTTCATGATCCTTTACAGCACCCTGCCGCTGCTGTGGGGGCAGATCGATACGGCGACGTCGGCTCGGGATCTGTCGAGGTTCTTCCTTAATTTCCCCACCATGGCGGGCCACTTCTGGTTCATGTATCCCCTGATAGGTCTCTATCTGTTCATTCCCGTCATATCGCCGTGGCTCGAAAAGGCTACGGCGCGCGAGGAACGCTTCTTCATCGGGCTGTTCCTGCTCTCGACCTGCATACCCTATCTCAACCGCTGGTGCGGCGAGGTGTGGGGGCAGTGCTTCTGGAACGAGTATCACATGCTGTGGAACTTCTCGGGCTACGTGGGCTACATGGTGCTGGCGCACTACATACGCGTGCATCTCGACTGGAGCCGCGGGAAACGTCTGCTGATCGGCTCCCTGTCTTTGGCGGCGGGTGCGGCGGCCACCATCGGATCGTTCTATGTCCAGGCCGTCCCGGGCAAGATACTCGAAACCCCCGTGCTGGAGGTGGGATGGGCGTTTTGCACGATCAACTGCGTGGCGCTCACGTTCGGTGCGTTCCTGCTCTTCACCTGCATCTCGGCTGCCGAGGCTCCGCGCATGGTGACCGACATGTCGAAACTCAGCTACGGCATGTTCCTCATGCACATATTCTGGCTCGGAATGTGGGTCGGCGTGTTCAAGAACACCTTGGCGCTGCCTACCGTGGCGGCCATACCGAGCATAGCCGTCGCCACCTTCGCGAGCTGCTACGTCACGACCAAACTGGTATCGTTCCTGCCCGGGAGCAAGTGGATCATCGGTTGATCGGGCGAAAAGATTTTTCGGTCCGCACGTTCGGATTTGGCGATTTTTTCACTATTTTTGCAACGTCGGATCGGGGGCGACCGGTTTTGACAGCTTGCAGAGTTCGATCGTAAGCACGTCGAGCGTTGTGTGGTAGCTCGTAAATATCAACACTCGAACTACAAATGGCAATAACAGCTATGCACTCGCTGCCTAATTTTCAGGGAAAATTGGCTTAATCGTCGGGCCCGAGGAGGTTTGACGACGAGTATCCCGAACGGCTGCTCCGCCCTTTAGCGGCTCGTTCATACGGGGTATCATCAATTTAGGGATAGTACGGCATGTGTCTCGGTTGTCGTATGAGATTCAAGGGACTGCGGCAAGGGTCAGGTCGTCTGCGGCCATCCCGCGCAAGAGGATCAATCGCAGAATAAACGTGTAGAAAGCCTTGGGGCTCCTTGTTTGGACGCGGGTTCGACTCCCGCCGCCTCCACGAGGAAATGCGGTTCGGATTTGTTCGGACCGCATTTTTTTTGTGTGAGTATTTCGATATCGCCGTGCGATATCGGCAGTTCGCCGCCGCCCCACGCGGCGGACTGCAACTCGCTCTGCGCTCGCATGCGTCCTCCGCCGTCGGCGAACAGTATTCCGTATGCAACGTATGCAATATGATATTTGCCCGTCGGGAGTGAATTTTTCTTCCGATCCTATTGCCCGATTCGCGGAAAATGGTTATTTTTGTAAGTTAATGCAGCCGTCGCAGTGATGGCCTGCGTCGACCTAACGTAATACCGATAACGGATGGACAGGACGAATAATGTTGTAGAGCTGCGCAATGTCGCCATTTACCACACCGACGGCGATTCGCGCCGCGTGAAGTCGGACGACGAGCTGGTGCTGTCGGACGTGAATCTGACCGTCGCCCCTGGCGAGCTGGTCTATTTCATAGGCCGCGTCGGCAGCGGAAAAAGCACCTTGCTCAAAACTTTATATGCCGAGGTGCAACTCCTTGAGGGCGAAGGCCGCGTTGCGGATATGGATCTGCGGCGGTTGAAGCGCGGCGACATCCCCCACCTGCGCCGCAGGATGGGCATCGTGTTTCAGGATTACCAGTTGCTGGACGACCGCAACGCCTTCTTCAATCTCTACGACGTGATGAAGGCCACGGGGTGGAAAAAGGAGTCCGACATCCGCCGCCGCATCGACGAGGTGTTGTCGGTGGCGGGGCTGAGCAACAAGGCCTACAAGATGCCGCACGAGCTGTCGGGCGGCGAGCAGCAGCGTCTGGTCATAGCCCGCGCCCTGCTCAATGCGCCGCGTCTGCTGCTGGCCGACGAGCCTACGGGAAATCTCGATCCCGTGACGGCCGACGGCATAATGCGTCTTTTCAGGGAGATCGCGGCATCGGGTTGCGCCATCATAATGTCGACGCACAACACGGCCCTTATCGAGCAGTTCCCCGCACGCACCATCCTCTTTTCGAAAGGCAAGATCACGGAGATCGACATCGAAAAGAGTTTTTCCGCGGAATAGCGGCCGCAAGTGCGTGAATCGCATGTCGGCGATTTGCAGAAATCGATAAAAAACGCTATTTTTGCATGATGTAAAAATGATCCAAAAGACAGATTTTATATAGAACTAATGAATACTGAACAAGAAATCGTCAAGAAGCAGGAAGAGGAATATTCGGCGTCGAATATTCAGGTGTTGGAGGGATTGGAAGCCGTCCGCAAGCGTCCGGCCATGTACATAGGCGACATCGGCGAGAAGGGTCTGCACCATCTGGTCTACGAGGTGGTCGACAACTCTATCGACGAGGCGCTGGCAGGCTACTGCTCGCACATCGAGGTCACCATAAACGAGGACAATTCGATAACCGTCAAGGACGACGGCCGAGGAATCCCGACCGACTACCACGAGAAAGAGGGCAAATCGGCTCTTGAAGTGGTGCTCACGGTGCTTCACGCGGGCGGTAAGTTCGACAAGGGCAGTTACAAGGTCTCTGGCGGTCTGCACGGCGTGGGCGTATCGTGCGTGAATGCGCTCTCGACGCTGCTCATAGCTGAGATCCACCGCGGCGGAAAGATCTACAAGCAGTCATACAGCAAGGGCGCGCCCACGTCGAAGATGGAGATCGTCGGCGAATGCGAGGACCGAGGCACCATAATCACCTTCAAGCCCGACGGTTCGATATTCACCCATACGACCGAATACAAATACGACATTCTGGCCAACCGTCTGCGCGAGCTGGCGTTCCTGAACAAGGGCATACACCTTTCGCTCACCGACAAGCGCTGCAAGGAGGAAAACGGCGAGGACAAGAGCGAGCACTTCTTCTCGAAGGACGGACTCAAGGAGTTCGTGCAGTATCTCGACGAGACGCGCGGCACCTCGATCATAGAGTCGATCATTTATCTTGACACCGAGCGCAACGGCGTTCCCGTGGAGGTGGCCATGCAGTACAACGACTCCTATTCGGAGAATGTGCACTCCTACGTGAACAACATCAACACCATAGAGGGCGGTACCCATCTTACGGGATTCCGCCGCGCCCTTACGCGCACGCTGAAAAAGTATGCCGACGAATCGGGCATGCTCGCCAAACTGAAGTTCGACATCAACGGCGACGACTTCCGCGAGGGACTCACGGCCGTGGTGTCGGTGAAGGTGGCGGAGCCGCAGTTCGAGGGACAGACCAAAACCAAGTTGGGTAACGACGAGGTGAGTGCCGCCGTCGACCAGGCCGTTTCGGCTGCGCTGACCAACTATCTGGAGGAACATCCCAAAGATGCCAAGGCCATCGTGCAGAAGGTCATTCTGGCCGCCACGGCGCGTCACGCCGCACGTCATGCCCGCGAGGCCGTGCAGCGCAAGACGGTGCTTTCGGGTGCGGGACTGCCCGGCAAGCTGGCCGACTGTTCGAGCCGCGACCGCTCGATCGCCGAGATATTCTTCGTCGAGGGAGACTCGGCAGGCGGTACGGCGAAGCAGGGTCGCGACCGTAATTTCCAGGCCATCATGCCGCTGCGCGGTAAGATCCTGAATATCGAGAAGGCGCAGGAGCATCGCATGTGGGACAACGAGGAGATCAAGAACATGTTCATCGCCCTGGGCGTGAGCATCGGCACCGAGGAGGACAGCAAGGCTCTGAATCTCGAAAAACTGCGTTACGACAAAATCATCATCATGACCGATGCCGATGTCGACGGCGCGCATATCGCCACCCTGATGCTTACGTTCTTCTTCCGCAAGATGAAGGAACTTATCGAGAACGGACACGTATACATCGCTACCCCGCCGCTCTATCTGGTGAAGAAGGGCAACCGCGAGCGTTACTGCTGGACCGAGCAGGAGCGCGACGCCATCACCGAGGAACTGGGAGTGAAAGGCGTCCACATACAGCGTTACAAAGGTCTCGGCGAGATGAATGCCCACCAGTTGTGGGAGACCACCATGAATCCCGATACCCGCATACTCCGTCAGGTGAATATAGAGAATGCCGCCGAGGCGGACCGCGTGTTCTCGATGCTGATGGGCGACGATGTGCCGCCCCGCCGCGAGTTCATCGAGAAGAACGCTCATTATGCGAATATAGACGCTTAAAATTCAGTGGCGGGGATTGCTTTCATGGCAGTCCCCGCCGTTTTTATATGGCAAAGGCTTATGAAAGTGACGGTAATAGGTGTTGCGGGAGGCTCGGGTTCGGGCAAGAGTACGCTGGTGAAACGGTTGCAGGAGGCGTTCGTTCACGACGACGTGGTGACGCTGTGCCACGATTATTACTACAAGGCGCATGCGGATCTCACGTACGAGGAACGCACGAAACTCAACTACGACCATCCGCAGGCGTTCGACACCGACATGCTGGTGGATCACATAAAGACGCTCAAGGACAATGTTCCCGTTGCGCGCCCCGTCTATTCGTTCGTCGACCATAACCGCACCGCCGAGACGGTGACCGTGAAGCCGTCGAAGGTGATAATAGTCGACGGAATACTGATATTCGAAAACAGGGAGTTGCGCGACTTGATGGACATAAAGGTGTTCGTCGATACCGATGCCGATATTCGTCTCGCGCGCCGCATACTGCGCGACGTGTGCGATCGCGGCCGTAGCATGCAGTCGGTGATCGACCAATACATCGGTACGGTGAAGCCCATGCACGACGAGTTCGTGGAGCCGTCAAAGAAATATGCCGACGTAATCATCCCCGAAGGCGGATTCAACTCGGTGGCCGTCGGCATGTTGATACAGAACATACGTTCGCTGATAGACGAGAAGTAAATCCCAGCGGCGTTTCCCCCTAAAACGATCCCCGCCGATGGCAGAACGTCGGCGGGGATTTATTTGTTTTTATCTGCTGTTCGCCGACGGCGCGGGCGTAACGCCCGTTTTATGACGAGACCGTTTCGGTTCGCCGACGGCGGAGGACAAAACGAACTTCGGTGAGTTGCAGTCCGCCGCGTGGGGCGGCGGCGAACTGCCGACCTCGCGCCGCGAGGTCGAATACTTATATCCCCGCTATCTTCTTTATCTCGTTCAGTTTGTTGAGCGCTTCGATGGGAGTCAGCGAGTTGATGTCGAGACCCTTTATCTGGTCGCGTATCTGAATCAGAACGGGATCTTCCAGCTGGAACATCGAGAGTTGCAGACTACCCTTCTCCGCTACGTCGGCCACCTGCTTGGCCGACGGCTGACGTCTCCTGCGCCGCTGCGCCGGCTCTTTCGAGGCCACTATCTCGTTGTCGCCGTAAACCGTTTCCAGATTGCCCAGAATCTCCGTCGCGCGCGACACTATGCTTTGCGGCATTCCCGCCATGCGCGCCACGTGTATACCGAACGAGTGCTCGGTGCCGCCGCGGGCCAGTTTGCGCAGGAACACTATGGTGTTGTCGATCTCGCGGACCGCCACATGGTAGTTCTTCACGCGCGCGAACAGCTGCTCCATCTCGTTCAGCTCGTGGTAATGCGTGGCGAAGAGGGTCTTGGCGTGTGCCGTAGGATGGTTGTGGATATACTCCACCATCGCCCATGCTATCGATATGCCGTCGTAGGTGCTGGTGCCGCGTCCGATCTCGTCGAGCAGGATCAGGCTGCGGTCCGAGAGGTTGTTCAGTATGCTCGCCGACTCCAGCATCTCGACCATGAAGGTCGACTCGCCCTGCGAGATGTTGTCCGAGGCTCCCACGCGGGTGAATATCTTGTCCACCACACCTATGTGCGCCGATTCGGCGGGTACGAACGATCCCATCTGCGCCATGAGTATTATGAGCGCTGTCTGCCGCAGCAGGGCCGACTTACCCGACATGTTGGGACCCGTTATCATCATTATCTGTTGGTCCTCGTCGTTGAGCAGCACATCGTTGGGGATGTATTCCTCCCCCACCGCCAGCAGACGCTCTATGACGGGGTGACGGCCGTTGCGTATATCGATGACCTTGCCGTTGTCGAGCAGGGGGCGGACGTAGCGGCATTCGCACGCCATGCGGGCGAACGACTGGAGGCAGTCGATGCGCGCCACGGCGGCGGCATCGCGCAGGATCACGCGCAACTGCCCCGCTACGTATTGAACCAAAGCCGTGTATATTTCGAGTTCGAGCGCCAGAATACGGTCCTGCGCGCCGAGAATCTTCTCTTCGTACTCCTTCAGTTCCTCGGTGATGTAGCGCTCGGCGTTGGCCAGGGTCTGTTTGCGGATCCACGATTCTGGCACCTTATCCTTATGCGTGTTGCGCACCTCGATGTAATAGCCGAATACGTTGTTGTAGCTGATTTTGAGCGACGGAATCCCCGTAGCCTCGGTCTCGCGTTGCAGTATCTGCTGCAACACGTCCTTGCCGTGCAAGGCTATGCGGCGCAGGTCGTCCAGTTCGGCCGACACGCCGTCGGCTATGACCCCGCCTTTCTGAATCTGGTTGTTGGCGGGATCGGGATAGATCTCGCGGGCCAGTCGGTCGCGTATCTCCGTCGCGGGATCGATCTGCTCCGCTATCTCGTGCAGGCGCTCGTCGTCGGTCGATTCCAGCAGGGCCTTGAGCGTCTCCACGGCCGTGAGCGACGATTTGAGCTGCACCAGCTCGCGCGGCAACACGCGCCCCGCCGCTATGCGCGATGAAATGCGCTCCAGATCGCCTATCGACGAGATCTGCTCGCGCAGCGCCTCGGCCAGATCGGCGTCGGTCGCCAGACGCTCCACCACATCCTGACGCCGCTTGATACGCTCGACGTCGACCAGAGGCATGGCTATCCAACGTTTCAGCAGACGGCCGCCCATCGATGTGAGCGTGCGGTCGATGACGTCGGCGAAGCAGCTCTTGTCGTGCGATCCGTTCGACGAGAAGAGTTCCAGATTGCGTATCGAGAACTTGTCGACCCATACGTAATCGTTCTTGTCGATGCGCGAGATGGAGGTGATGTGCGATATTTCACGGTGCTCGGTGAACTCCAGATAATAGAGTATGGCGCCCGCGGCGGCTATGCCCTCGGTCATGTTCTGCACGCCGAAGCCTTTCAGCGATCGGGTGCCGAACTGCTTGCAGAGCTTGTCCTTGTTGATGTCCGACGAGAACACCCAGTCGTCGAGACGGTAGGTGTAGTATCGGTTGCCGAATGCCGAATCGAAGCGGTCCTCGTATCCGCGCTGGTAGATGATCTCCTTGGGCGAGAGGTTCGACAGCAGTTTGTCGACATACATATCGTCGCCCTGAGCCATGTAGAACTCGCCCGTCGATATGTCGAGAAAGGCCACGCCCGTGGTTTTCGCGCCGAAAAAGACCGATCCGAGGAACGAGTTTTCCTTATTTGGCAGCACGTTGTTGTCGCCCAACACCACACCCGGGGTGACAAGCTCGATGACGCCGCGCTTGACCAGACCTTTGACGGTCTTGGGGTCTTCTAACTGCTCGCACACGGCGACGCGTTCGCCCGCCCGCACCAGCTTGGGCATGTAGACGTCGAGCGCATGATAAGGGAATCCCGCCAGCTCGACATACGACGCGGCACCGTTGGCCCGCCGCGTGAGCGTTATGCCGAGGATCGAACTCGCCTTTATGGCGTCGTCGCCGAAAGTCTCATAAAAATCTCCCACACGAAACAGCAATATCGCATCGGGATGAACCGCCTTGATAGAGTAATATTGCTTCATCAAGGGCGTCTCCACGTATTTCTTCTCAATAGCCATTCTCCCTGTTTTTAGTGAGCAAATATACAAATAAAAGTTGGAAAAACGAGCGGGAAGATGACAACATCGGGCACGAAACGACGCGCAACTGCGCCTGTGCGAGGCCTGCGGACCGCGTGCGACGAGGACTATTTCACGCGTATGACGTTGATTCCGTCGCGCAGCGGGAGTATGACGTTCTCCACTCTGTCGTCCTCGGCCACCATGCGGTTGAATTCGAGAAGCGCCTGCGTATGGCGGTCGTTGTGCGCCACGCTCTGCACGACCTTGCCATACCACAGAATGTTGTCGGCCAGCATCACCGAGCCGCTGCGCACCAGCCCGCCGTCCATCAGCATGCGGTAGTAATCGGGATATTCGCGCTTGTCGCCGTCGATGAATACCATGTCGAACCGCTTGCCGAGCCGCGGGGCTATATCCAGCGCCGACCCGATGTGCAGGCGGATTTTG
Organism: uncultured Alistipes sp.; assembly: GCA_959604655.1. GTDB lineage: Bacteria > Bacteroidota > Bacteroidia > Bacteroidales > Rikenellaceae > Alistipes. The sequence continues at coordinate 63,324 of CAUHCL010000001.1, forward strand.
TGCCCGTGGGGCGAGCGGTCGAAAAACGACTGCGCCAGAGGCTGCAGTTCGTCGTCGGGTTCGCAGGTGTCGACCGTACCGCCCTCATCCAGCCCCGCCGCCATGCAGAGTGCCGAATAGCCCGTGAAAGTTCCTATCTCCAGAATGTCGTGCGGGCGGAACATCTTCACCAGCAGTTCGAGCAGCTTGCCCTGAATATGGCCCGACACCATGCGCGGGTTCAGCACTTGCAGATGGGTCTGGCGGTCCAGCTCCGTGAGCAGCGGATCCTCGGGCGAGGAGTGCAGATGAACGTATTTTTCGAGTAAATCCATGTCAGGCTATTTTGTCAATCTTCGTCGACACCGCGGAAAACTATTTATATATCAGTGTCGACATGCGGGAGAACACATCCTCGGCCGCCTCGACGATCCGTTCGGCCGTCACGGCCGCTACCTTCTTGTATACGTCCTCCATCGTATCGATCTCGTCGTGCACCAGAAAACTCTTTCCCGCACCGAGCATGTAGCCTTCGTTGCTCTCCATCGATATGGCCATCTGCGCCAGAAACTGGCGTTTGGCCATCGACAGCTGCCGCGGCGTGAGCTTCGTGCGGCGCAGGAGGGCGAGTTCGCGATCGACGAGCTCGCGGCAATGGTCGGCATTGGAGTGGTCGGAACTGAAATATATCGCGGCCAGACCGCAGTCGTTGTAGGGCGTGTATGAAGCCTCGATGTTGTACGACAATCCGTTTTTCTCGCGCAGCGACACGTTCAGCCGCGAGTTGGCCGAGGGGCCGCCGAGAATGTTCACCAGCAGTGCCAGCGGCAGCCTCCGCTCGTCGTTGATGTCGTAGGCGCGGGCTCCCGTGACGCAGTGCACCTGATGGGTATGCTTGTTCACCGTCTTGTCGAACGCAGGCGCTGTCGAGGGTGCCGTGCGTCGGAACGTGCGCACGGTCGCGGGATATCGGGCGAAATACTTCTCGGCGACTCCCTGCACGCTCTTTACCGACATGCTGCCGATGGACGAGAAGACCATCTGGTCGGTGGTGTAGGTGCGGCCCACGAATCCGCGCACCGCCTCGGTGTCGAATCGTGCGATGGACGATTTGGTGCCGAGTATGTTGTGCCCCAGCTCCGAATCGGCGAAGATCATCTCTTCGAAAGTGTCGAATATCATGTCGGCGGGCGAATCCTTGTAGGTGTTGATCTCGTCGACGATCACTTCGCGCTCCTTCGCCAGCTCGCGTTCGGGAAACGCGGAGTTGAATGCCACGTCGGCTATAAGCTCCGCTGCCTTGGCGAAGTCGCCCCGCAGCGTGGTGGCGTGTATCGTGGTGTCCTCCTTGGTAGTGTAGGCGTTGAGCTCGCCGCCGAGGTTCTCCAGACGGCAATTCACCTGAAAGGCCTTGCGGCGTGCGGTGCCCTTGAATATGGCGTGTTCGGTGAAGTGCGCCAGTCCGTACTGGTCGGGCAGCTCGTCGCGGCAGCCAGCATTCACCACCAGCGCGCAGTGCGCTACCCCGCTCTTCACCTGACGGTGTATGCCTCTTATGCCGTTGGGCAGAGTATATGTGTAAAATTCCTTCATCTCAATTGCGGCCGTGTTCCTTCAAAAAACGTCCCGTGTAGCTTGTCTCGCAGAGCCTCAGTTCCTCGGGCGTACCCTCGAAAACCATGTTTCCGCCCTTGTCGCCCGCCTCGGGGCCGAGGTCGATGATGTGGTCGGCGCACTTTATCACATCCATGTTGTGTTCCACCACCACTATGGTGTGGCCGTTGGCGATCAGGGCGTCGAAAGCCTTCAGCAGGCGGTTTATGTCGTGGAAGTGCAGGCCCGTCGTGGGCTCGTCGAAGATGAACATTATCTGCCCCTGACGGTCGTCCTTCGCCAGGAACGACGCCAGCTTCACGCGCTGGCTCTCGCCGCCCGAGAGCGTCGACGACGACTGGCCCAGACGTATGTAGCCCAGTCCCACGTCCTGCAACGGTTGCAGACGCTCGACTATGCGGCGGCACGTGGCGTTGTCCTTGTCCTGCCCGAAAAACTCTATCGCGTCGTCGACGCTCATCTCCAGCGTCTCGTGGATGTTCTTGCCACGATAGCGTATCTCCAGCACCTCGTCCTTGAACCTTTTGCCGTGGCACGCCTCGCAGACCAGCTCCACGTCGGCCATGAACTGCATGCTCACCTTTATGGTACCCTCGCCCTGGCACTCTTCGCAGCGGCCTCCCGCCACGTTGAACGAGAAGCTCGCCGCCGTGAGTCCCGTATGCACGGCCTGCGGTTGGTCGGCATAGAGCTTTCTGATCTCGTCGTAGGCCTTGAGGTAGGTGACGGGATTCGAACGCGACGACTTGCCGATGGGGTTCTGGTCGACCATCTCCACCGATTGCAGCATCTTCACGTCGCCCTCCAGACCGTCGAAATCCCCTGGTTTCTGCCCCGTGTCGGCCAGCAGACGGCGCAGGGCGGGATAGAGTATGCCTTTGGCGAGCGACGATTTGCCGCTGCCGCTCACGCCCGTGATGCAGGTCATCACGCCGAGCGGTATGCGGACGTCGATGTTCTTCAGATTGTTCTCCCTCGCGCCGCGTATCGTCACCGCGCCGCTGCCGCTGCGCGCCAGGGTCGGCGGCTCTATGGTGCGGCGTCCCGCGAGATAGTCGGCCGTGAGGCTCTTTTTCGATTTCAGCAGTTTCGCCGTGGGACCGCAGAAGACTATCTCGCCGCCGTGCTCGCCCGCTTTGGGGCCCACGTCGACGATGTAGTCGGCGGCGCGTATCACCTCTTCCTCGTGCTCGACCACGATCACCGTATTGCCAAGATCGCGCAGCTGCTTGAGCACCTTTATCAGGCGGTGGGTGTCGCGCGGGTGCAGGCCTATGCTCGGTTCGTCGAGTATGTAGAGCGACCCTACAAGGCTGCTGCCCAGCGAGGTGGCGAGGTTTATGCGCTGGCTCTCGCCGCCCGAGAGCGTCGACGACAGGCGGTCTAGCGTAAGATAGCCCAGCCCCACGTCCGAGAGGTAACCCAGACGGTTCTTCAGCTCCACGAGTATGCGCTGCGCCGTGCGGGCGTCGTGCTCGTCGAGCTGCAAGGTGTCGAAGAAAGCGACCAGTTCATCCACCGTCATTCCGACCAGCTCGGCTATGTTGCGGCCGCCGACCTTGACGTAGAGCGCCTCCTTGCGCAGGCGCGTGCCACCGCATTCGGGGCAACGTGTCTTGCCCGTGTAGCGGGCCTTCATCACGCGGAACTGTATCTTGCGGCGCTCGCTGTCTATGTAATCGAAAAACTCGTCCAGCCCGTGGAAATATTCGTTACCGCGCCACAGCAGCAGTTTCTGCTCGGGCGTGAGGTTGTAGTAGGGCTCGTGGATCGGGAAGCCGAATTTGAATGCGTTCTCCACCAGCTGCTCTTTCCACCACTTCATGGTTGAGCCGCGCCAGCATGCCACGGCATCGTCGTATATGGTCTTGCCCTTGTCGGGGATCACCAGATCCTCGTCTATGCCGATTATCTTGCCGTAACCCTCGCATTTGGGGCAGGCCCCTATGGGGTTGTTGAAACTGAACAGATGCTCCGTCGGCTGCTCGAACTCCATGCCGTCGGCCTCGAACCGCGCCGAGAAAAGATACTCTTTGTCGTCGATTACGGCCAGACATACGCCGTCGCCGTAGTCGTAGGCGCGGGCCGCCGAGTCGCGCAGACGCAGCATGCTCTCGTCGTCGGATGCGGGACGCAGACGGTCCACCACCAAAAATATATCCTCGGCCCGAGTCTCAGCCGTCACGGTCGGCAT
>CAUHCL010000002.1 GCA_959604655.1 uncultured Alistipes sp.
GAGGCGCCTTCTACTGCAGGTGCACCTACCTTAACCTGACCGTCGTTGTCTACAAGCAGGACTTTGTCGAAGCTCACCGACGACTCGACGTCGCCCTGAAGACGGTGAACATAGAGCTTACGACCCTTTTCAGCCTTGAACTGCTGACCTGCGATCTCTACTATAACGTACATTTAACTAAAGTATATTATGTATTTTGCCGAAATTCGGCCTGCAAATATACTAAAAATTATCGCGATGCAACCATCGGCGACATATTTTTTACGTTTACGGCAAAAAAATACCGTTATCATCGTCTGACAGCGGCAGCTGTTCGCCGACGGCGGCAGGACGCGAACGAGCCGAAAGCGAGTAGCAGTCCGCCGCGTGGGGCGGCGGCGAACTGCCGGCATCGCGACGCGATGCCGATATACATCCGCATACCTGTCGAAATATTTCCCCGCCGACCGACATTTGGCACATTTTTCGTTCGTCTCGCACGGCAAACTTCCGCCGAAATGAACAGAGGAAAAATAGTCGTATATTCCCGACGCGGAATCGTGGGACGCATGATAGCCGACATGGTCGGCGACGAGGGCGCACGCGTGGTATGCTGCACCTCGACGCGGCAGACGGTCGCTGCCTGCATGCACGAGAGGCCCGACGTGGTGATAGTGCTGGCCGTGGCGCCGTTCATGGACGGCTCGGAATTCATCCGACGCATACGCTTCGACATGCGGCGGCGTCCCGTCGTCTACGTGGTGTCGTGGCAGCAGTCGGAACAGACCGTGCTGAGCCTGCTCGACTGCGGGGTCGACCAGTACATGACATTCCCGCTGTGCATGAGCCGCCTGCGACGCAGGGTAGCCGCCGAAACCAATAAATCGGACGAGGCGTGAACACGGCGGCATTAATACTGACCGTCGCCGCCGCGGCAATTGCCGCAATATACTTCGCGGCCGCGGAGATCGAGAAACGCCGCGGCAGCGAGGCCCGCACGTCCCGCGACGCACTCCGAGAGAAGTATCTGCACCAGATAATACGCGCCCTCGCCTCAGGCGGCGAGACGGCCGAAAAAGTAAAGGCCGACACCCCGCGGCGACGCATGGCGCTGGCCGAGGCAATGCACACGGCCATGCGCCACACCTACGGCTCCGACCGTTCGGCGTTGCAGGACATGGTCGACCGCAATTCGCTGGATCGGTTTCTCCTGCGGCGCATACGCCTCGCGCGCGGCAGCCGCAGAGCCTATCTGCTCACGCTGCTGAGCTCCATTCCCTCGCACCGCGACATGTCGGCCCTGCCGACGCGCTACACCCGCTCGCGCAACCGTGATGTAAGGATATCGGCGCTCACGGCCGTCATGGCGGCCAACCCGTCGATGGCCGTACGCGCGCTGGCCGCCTACCCCTATCGGCTCACGCCGTTCGACACGGCCCGCATCATCGCCCTGCTGCGGCGGGGACTGCTCCCGATAGCCTTCGAACCGCTGCTGACCAACGACAACCGCAATCTGCGGATGCTGGGCATGGCCATCGTGCGCAACTTCGGCATAGAGTCGGCCGACAGATCGCTCGACAAGATCATAGCCTCGGATCCCGACCCGCAGACGGTCCGCGAGGCCATCTATACGCTCGCCTCGCTGGGGCGTCCGCTCGGCCGCGCGACTCTACGCAGGCGCATGGCCGACTTCACACCCGTGCAGCGCAAGGAGCTGTGCCGCTATCTGACACTCGCGGGATACTCCACACGCACCATACGTACGCTGCTCTCCGAAAAGGAGGGCCTTTACGCCGAGACACTGATAAATTCATACAAACGCGACCTGGTATGCAAATAGCCCAATACGCCGTTCTCGCTCTTCTCGCGCTCGCACTCGCGGCTGTCTCGCTGCGCACCCTGCGCACCGCCCGCGCCCTGCGGCGCCGACGGATACTCGGACCCGAAACGGCGGGATGCTGCGAGTCGTTGGGGTTCGTGGGGATCTCGGCCGTGTGCAGCGGCGTGAAGAACATCGAGCACATCGAGAATCTGCTCGGCACGGAGTACGACCGCTACGAACTCGTGGTCGTGCTGGACGCCGAGGCTGAGTCCGACGCCTTCCGCAACATAGTGACGCACTACGGCCTGATAAGGGTCAATGCTGTCGAATCGGACGAGCTGCCCTCGGCCCGCATACGCGCCCTCTACCGCTCGCGCCGACGCAACTATCGGCGGCTGGTGCTGGTCGACCGCGCCGACGCCGCGCCCTACGAGGATCTCGACGCGGGCACCGCGGCGGCATCCTACGACTACATCCTGCCCGTGGGGCCCCGCGACTATCTGCTGCCCGACGCGGTGGAGACGGCGGCGATAGCCATCTCCGACTCTCCGCGCCGCGTGGAGGTGCTGCGCTCCGCGGCCGACACGCCGTGTGCCGTATTCAGCCGCGAGACGGTGATCGGCGCGGGCGGGTTCTCGCCCGACATACTGCGCCGCATCCCGAGCCGTTCGGTGCTGCGCATACGTCTGCCGCTCATCTGCCGCATCTGCAACCTGCGCCGCACGAGAATCGCCGCATGGAGCGCAATTTTCCTGCTGCTCGTTCCGTTATTCATATTGGAGGCATCGTCGTTCGACAAGGCGGTGGCCGCGGCTGCTGTCGCGACGGCCGCGGCACTCTTCGCGGCGGCACGCTACACCGCGATCGCCACATCGCCCGACGGCTGTTCCTTAAAGACAATATTATGTTATTTTAGTCGAATCAAAGACTTTTTTCGACCGCAAAAATTTACGGTTTCGTAAATAATGACTAATTTTACGAACGATCTAAAATCTAAACTGAATGATGGCTGTAAATCAAATAGAAGAACAGATCAGAGAGAAACTTCTGCCGCAATGCTTCAACGCCGCCGTGAAAGCGGGGGCGGCCATAATGAAGATATACAAGAACCGCGACGACTACGACATAAGCATCAAAAGCGACAAGACACCCATAACGGTCGCCGACCGCGTGGCCCACACCACCATAAAGGAGTATCTGGGCACCACCCGCATACCCGTGCTGAGCGAGGAAGGACGCGAAATGCTCTTCGACGAGCGGCGCAATTGGGATCTGTTCCTGCTTGTGGATCCTCTGGACGGTACGGTGGAGTTCATCAAGGGCAATAACGAATTTACGGTCAACATAGCCCTCATGGCCGACAACGTATGCGTGGCGTCGGTGCTCTACGTACCCTACCACCGCAAGATGTACATGGCGGCCAAGGGTCACGGAGCCTACATGCTGCGCGGCATCGAGCCGCAGGACGAACCCGCCTACGACGCCCGCCGAATCCTCGAAATGCGCGAACGGCTGCCGCTGGCGAGCAACCGTCACGACGGGTTCCGCGTCGCAGTGTCGCGTTCGCACCAGACACCCGAGACCTTCAGCCGCATAGACGAGCTGCGCGCCGCCAACCCCGATCTGGAGATCGTGGAGCAGGGCAGCTCCTACAAATTCTGCCTGCTGGCCGAAGGCGCCGTCGACTACTACGTGCGCACCACCAACACCTACGAATGGGATACCGCGGCGGGCGAGCTGATCCTCGCCGAGGCGGGAGGCAGCACGCTGTCGTACCCCGAAGGCACGCCGCTGCTGTACAACAAATCCGACCTGCACAATCCGTGGTTCGAGGCGCGCAGCGCCACATGCCGCAAGATATGACAACTAAAACGGGCCGCATTCACCGCGGCCCGTTCTCTTTTCTACCCTGCCAATCTCTTTTCCGCCCGCAGCATGTCGAGCAGCTCCGCGGCCGTCGCGGCGCTCACGTCGCCCGCGCATATGCCCTGCGGGTATTGCTCGGCATATAGAGCATCGACACGCCCTGCGGCCCGCTCGACCGCCCTACGCGACCGCAGCACCGAACCGTCGTCCAGGCTGACGACATCGGGCATCGCCCGCAGCGAATAGCCGCCCTCCAGACGGCTCCAGGCGGCGCAGTCGATCATAAGCAGCACCGAATCGGAGCGCCACAGCGATTCCGTTATCGCGGCAGCGGAGAAGTCGCTCGGGATCTCGACGGGCAACGCCCTGTACGACCGCACCGCAAAGCGTGCCGCGGCGTGGCGCAACGAGCCGTCGCCGCACAGCGCGATTCTGTCGCCCGCCGAGATGCCCGCTTCCTCGAAAAATATATGAAACCTGCATATCCCGCGCACGAGATCGGAGAAGAGCATACGGCTCCCCGAACGATCCGTCAGGACCGCTTCGTTCCAGTTGCTCCTTACCGTGCTTTCCAAAGAAAAACCATTCATAATCATAACTAATTTCGTGACCCCGCTCGGTCCGTCCGACACGGAGATCATCCATTTTCGTGCGAATATCGGCATTCGGCGCAAAAAGATGAAAACAAAGTGATTCCCGACGCCCGCAGGTGCCAAAACCGCGAAATGCGGGGCGAAAATACGGAATGAGGGGTGAAATAATCGAAGCCCGCGGCATGGAGCGGCAGCGGACCGCCGACATTTCGGAGACTCTCCCGCTATTACGATCCGCTCTTGCGTTCGATAGCATGACATCTGTTATTCTCGGGCAGCGGCCTGCGGAGAACGCAAACGAACGTAAAGTGAGTTGCGGGCCTCCGCGCGCCGAGGCTGCGGCCCGCACAGTCCTGCGGACTGCAAAACATTCAGCATCATTCCGTATTTTGCGAGTCACAAGGGTTGCCAATCTGCGATACCGATCCCCGCCGTCGGCGGACAGCGTAATATAATGGTCGGCCGATCACTATTTTCGCGAATATTAGACAGCCGAAACGAAAAAAAACGATAACTTTGGCACGAAATATTTAACGAACCCGAACGAAAAATTATGAGAACCGGCGGATCAATTCTAATTGCGACGATTATGAGTATTATGCTTTCGACCCTTTATTCCTGCCGCGGCAAGGCGGCCGACAACGAACAGACGGCAGCCGACGACATGCCGTGGATAGTGGATCGCTTCGACGACATCAAGGTGCTGCGCTACGAGGTTCCCGAGTTCGAGAACCTGCCGCTGCAACAGAAAAAACTGATATACTATCTGGCCGAAGCGACCAAATGCGGCCGCGACATACTGTTCGACCAGAATTTCAAATACAACCTCACAGTGCGTCACGCCCTGGAGAGCATCTACACCAAATACGACGGCGACCGCGACGCGGCCGACTTCAAGGCTCTGGAGAAGTATCTGAAGAAGGTGTGGTTCGCCAACGGCATACACCACCACTACTCGAACGACAAGTTCCGTCCCGAGTTCTCGCGCGAATGGTTCGAGGCGATGCTCGGCAAATACGTCGACACCAACGAGATGCCGATCGGTGCGGAGCTGCTGTGCGACGTGATCTTCGATCCCGCGCTCTTCCCCACGCGCCTCAACCAGACCGACGGCGAGGATCTGGTGGCCACGTCGGCCTGCAACTACTACGAGAACGTGACCATGAAGGAGGTGGAGGATTTCTACGCCGCGATGGCCGATCCCGACGACCGCCAGCCGATCTCATACGGTCTGAACTCCAAGCTGGTGAAAGACGATTCGGGCAAGATCGAGGAGCGCACATGGCGCCTCGGTGGCATGTACTCGGCCGCCATACAGCAGATAATCCGATGGCTGACGCTCGCCGCCGAGGTGGCCGAACAGCCGCAGAAGAGCATCATCGAGGCCCTGATAAACTACTATCGCACGGGCGATTTGCGCGAATTCGACCGCTACAACATACTCTGGGTGGGCGACAACACCTCGAACGTCGATTTCGTCAACGGCTTCATCGAGGATTACGGTGACCCGCTCGGCCGCAAGGCCTCGTGGGAGGGCACCGTCAACTTCATGGACAGCACGGCATGCCGCCGCACGCAGATAATCTCGCAGAACGCGCAGTGGTTCGAGGACAACTCGCCCATCGATCCCGCATTCCGCAAGAAGGAGGTGAAAGGCGTGTCGGCCAAGGTGATAACCGTAGCCATGTTGGGCGGCGACTGCTATCCCGCCACCCCGATCGGCATCAACCTGCCCAACGCCGACTGGATCCGCAAGGAGTACGGCTCGAAGTCGGTGACCATCGACAACATAACCTACGCCTACGACAAGGCGGCGCAGGGTAACGGCTTCAACGAGGAGTTCGTGCTGCGCGCCGAGGACCGCGAGCGCATGGCCAAATACGGCAAGCAGGCCGACGACCTGCACACCGACCTGCACGAGTGCCTGGGCCACGGATCGGGACAGCTCGCCGCGGGAGTGAAGGGCGGCGAGCTCAAGAGCTACACCTCGACGCTCGAAGAGGCGCGCGCCGACCTGTTCGGGCTCTACTACCTCGGCGATCCCAAGATGGTGGAGATAGGGCTCGTGCCCTCGTTCGACGTGGCCAAGGCGCAGTATGCCGACTACATCATGAACGGCATGATGACTCAGCTGGCGCGAATCGAGCTCGGCAAGAACGTCGAGGAGGCCCACATGCGCAACCGCAAGATGATAGCCGAGTGGTGCTACGAGCACGGCAAGGCCGACAACGTGATAGAGTGGGTCGAGCAGGACGGCAAGCGCTACATCGTGGTGAACGATTTCGAGCGTCTGCGCACGCTCTTCGGCGAGATGCTGCGCGAGGTGCAGCGCATAAAGTCGACGGGCGACTACGAGGCGGGGCGCGCCCTGGTGGAGAAATATGCGGTGAAGATCGATCCCGAGCTTCACAAGGAGGTGCTGGAGCGCTACGCCCGTCTCGGCATCGAACCTTACAGCGGCTTCGTCAACCCCGATTACGAGCTCGTGATGAAAGACGGTGAGATCGCGGACGTGAAGATCGTGCGAAAGACCGACTACGTGGAGCAGATGCTCGACTATTCGATGAACTACTCGTTCCTGCCGCTGATAAATTAGAGGCTGCGTAAGCCTTACGCCGATAAAGCGACCGAAATTCCGCCGTCGACGCGGGATTTCGGTCGTTTCCGTGTAAATGGATAATGCGGCTCGGTAACATGACGCCGATTGCTTTCGGGCGGCAGCCTGCGGGGACCGCATGCGGCTCGCAAGAGCCGCGCAGTTCGCCGCCGCCCCACAGCGGCGGACTGCTGCCGCACTCGCGCCGCCGTCGGCGAACAGCTTTCCGAACAGACAGGACCGTCGGGGCCGCAGCCTCGCCCCGCTTCAGGCCCGCCATTCGCATCCGCTCATTCACGCGCCCTCCGCAGGCTGCCGCCCGAAAAATTTAGCAAGAGATTTGATAGGATCATGAAATTAACGGCATCCGGACATACCGAAAAGCCCCGCCGAAACGTATTATTTTACGCATCCGCCCGACAGCGAACCGCGCTTCGCGCATTTATATATTGTACGGGTGGGCGAAAATGATTATATTTGCAGATTGAAACAACGCAACTATGAGCAAGAAGAAAGATAATATCGATTTGACCGATTTCGAAACGTTGCCCGACGTGCTGGACGGCAGACACCAGGTGGTGCCGATCATAACTGCGGGCGACGAGACCGCGGAGAACGTGGCTGTCCCCGAGTCGCTGCCCATACTGTCGCTGCGCAGCTCGGTGCTTTTCCCGGGCGCCATAACGCCCATAACGGTAGGCCGCGAGAAGAGCATCAAGCTCGTCCGCGACGTCAACGCCTCGGGTGACCTGCTCGGCGCGGTGCTCCAGCGCGAGAGCGACGTGGAGGTGCCCTCGCCCGACGACATGTACAAAGTGGGTACGGCGGCGCGCATCATAAAGATTCTGGAGATGCCCAACGGCAACCTGACCGTGATACTGAGCGGTCTGGAGAAGATCGAGGTGGGCGAATACCTGCAATCGGAACCCTATCTGAAGGCTTCGGTGCGCACGCTGCGCGACTCGCAGCCTGACGAGAACAACGTGGAGTTCAAGGCGCTGGTCGACTCGGTGCGCGAGGTGGCCCTCAGCATCATCAACATATCGCCCTCGATGCCCAAGGAGGCGGTGTTCGCCATAAAGAACATCGACTCGCAGCGCGGGCTGATAAACTTCGTCTGCTCGAACATGGACTTCACGGACGAGGACCGTCAGGCGCTGCTGGAGGCTCCCGGGCTGCTGGCGCGTGCCCGCAAGCTGCTGGAGATACTCGTGCGCGAGCAGCAGATGGCCGAGCTGAAGAACGAGATACAGGAGAAGGTCAAGCACGAGATCGACAAACAGCAGCGCGACTACTATCTGCAACAGCAGATGCGCACCATTCAGGACGAGCTGGGCGACAGCTCCGACGCCGAAATCGAGCAGATGCGCGAGGCCGCGGCCAAGAAGAACTGGCCCGAGGAAGTGGGCGAACTCTTCGAGAAGGAGCTCTCGAAGGTGGAGCGTCTCAACCCCGCCGTGGCCGAATACTCGGTGCAGATGACCTATCTGCAACTGATGCTCGAACTGCCGTGGAACGACGTGACCAAGGATAACCTCGACATGGAATGCGCCCGCAAGCAGCTGGACGACGACCACTTCGGACTGGAGGAGGTGAAGGACCGCATACTGGAGCATCTGGCAGTGATAAAGCTCAAAGGCGACCTCAAATCGCCCATCCTCTGCCTCTACGGCCCCCCGGGAGTGGGCAAGACGTCGCTCGGACGTTCGGTGGCCACGGCTCTGGGGCGCAAGTTCGGACGCATATCGCTCGGCGGCCTGCACGACGAGTCGGAGATTCGCGGACACCGCCGCACCTACATCGGCGCCATGCCGGGCCGCATAATACAGACCATCAAGCGCTGCGGATCGTCGAACCCCGTAATCATACTCGACGAGGTGGACAAGATCACGGTAAGCAACCACGGCGACCCGTCGAGCGCGTTGCTGGAGGTACTCGACCCCGAGCAGAACACCACGTTCCACGACAACTACCTCGACACGGAATACGACCTGTCGAAGGTGCTGTTCATAGCCACGGCCAACGACGTGGAGGCGATAAACCCCGCGCTGCGCGACCGCATGGAGATGATAAACATCCCGGGATACATTCTCGAGGACAAGATACGCATAGCCGACGAACACCTGGTGCGCAAGCAGCGCGAGGCCCACGGAATCAAGGAGGGGGAGATGATCCTCACCGAACCAGTGCTGCAAAAGATCATAGCGGACTACACCCGCGAGTCGGGCGTGCGTTCGCTCGACAAGCACATAGCCAAGCTGGCCCGCGCCCGCGCCAAGAACATAGCGTTCGAGGAAGCGTTCGCACCCGAATTCACCGAGGCCGACATAGAAAAGGTCCTGGGCAAACCCAAGTTCCGCAACGACGAGTACGAGATCGCAGGCATGATAGGCGTGGTGACGGGACTGGCGTGGACCTCGGTCGGCGGCGACATACTCTACATCGAATCGGTGCTCACCCCGGGCAAGGGTGCGCTGAGCCTGACGGGCAACCTCGGCGACGTGATGAAGGAGTCGGCCACCATAGCTTACGAGTGGGTGCAGGCGCACCACGCCGAGCTGGGAATCGACCCCGCCATGTTCGAGAAGAACAACATCAACGTGCACGTGCCCGAGGGCGCCATCCCCAAGGACGGCCCTTCGGCGGGCATCACGATGGTGACCTCCATAGTGTCGGCCTTCACGGGCCGCGAGGTGCGCGAGCGCATAGCCATGACGGGCGAGATGACCCTGCGCGGGCGCGTGATGCCCGTGGGCGGCATCAAGGAGAAGATCCTGGCGGCCAAGCGCGCGGGAATCACCGAACTGATACTGTGCGAGGACAACCGCAAGGACATAGAGGAGATCAAGCCGAGCTACGTGGAGGGACTTACGTTCCGCTACGTGAGGATGATCGGCGAGGTGCTGGATCTCGCACTGAAAAAATAACGCAGTTTTAATGTACCTTAACATGAAAGTCATTGCGATCATCCCCGCGCGTTATGCGTCGACGCGTTTCCCGGGCAAGCCGCTGGCCATGCTGGGCGGCAAGACGGTCATTCAGCGCGTATGGGAGCAGGTGAGCCGTGTGATAGACGACGTGGCGGTGGCCACCGACGACCGACGCATAGCCGACGCCGTGGAGGCGTTCGGCGGACGGGCCGTCATGACCTCGCCCGACCACCGCAGCGGCACCGACCGCTGCTACGAGGCCTGCTGCAAGATAGGCGGCGAGTACGACGTGGTGGTGAACGTGCAGGGCGACGAGCCTTTCATCGCCCCGTCGCAGATACGCGCCCTGGCGGCATGCTTCGACGACGAGCGCACCGACATAGCCACGCTGGTGAAGCCTTTCGCCCCGAGCGACGGCATCGAGGCGCTGGAGAATCCCAACTCGCCGAAGGTGGTACTCGACAGCGAATCGCGCGCCGTATACTTCTCGCGCTCGGTGATACCCTACCTGCGCGGCGTGGAGCGTAGCGAGTGGCTCGCGCGTCATACCTTTTATAAACATATAGGCATGTATGCGTTCCGCCGCGAGGTGCTGCGCGAGGTGACCTCGCTGCCGCAGTCGTCGCTGGAGAAGGCCGAGTCGCTGGAGCAGCTGCGCTGGATAGAGAACGGCTACAAGATAGGAGTGGGCATAACCGACGTGGAGACCGTGGGAATCGACACGCCCGAAGATCTGGTGCGCGCCGAGGAGTTCCTGCGCGCGAGGGAATAATTTTAAAATGAAGAAAATGTACCCCAAATTCATAGCAGGACCATGCGTCATAGAGTCGGCCGAACTGCTCGACGAGGTTGCTCGAAAGTTGGTGGAGATAAACCGCCGTCTGGGCATCGACATAATATTCAAGGCGTCGTTCGACAAGGCCAACCGCACCTCGGCGGCATCGTATCGCGGCCCCGGGATGGAACGCGGCCTGCAAATGCTGGCCGACGTGAAACAGCGATGGGGACTCCGCATCTGCACCGACATTCACGAGGCATACCAGGCAGCCCCCGCGGGCGAAGTAGCCGACGTGATACAGATCCCCGCTTTCCTCTGCCGCCAGACCGACCTGCTGACGGCGGCGGCCGCGACGGGACGCACGGTGAACATAAAGAAGGCGCAGTTCCTCTCGGGCGAGGACATGAAGTACCCCTACGAGAAGGCCGTGAAGGCGGGCGCGACGGAGGTGTGGCTCACCGAGCGCGGCAACATGTTCGGATACAACAATCTGATAGTCGACTTCCGCAATATAGCCGACATGCGCCGCATAGCCCCCACCGTCATGATGGACTGCACCCACAGCGTGCAGCGCCCGGGCGCCGCGGGAGGTAAGACGGGCGGCAACCGCGAGTTCGTACCCGCGATGGCGGCCGCGGCCAAGGCGTTCGGTGCCAACGGATACTTTTTCGAGGTGCACCCCTCGCCCGACGAGGCGTTGAGCGACGGGCCCAACATGCTGCGGCTGGACGATCTGGAAAGCGTCGTCGAGACACTGATATAACCTGCGTACACGCTTTAGTACGCAATTACCATATAGACCTAAACTGCAATGAACTCGCTATCTTCGAAGGAGATCATCGATCTCGCGCGCAGAACGCTGCGGATAGAATCCGCCGCACTCGAACGCATGGCCGATTCGGTCGACGAAAAATTCGTGTCGGCCGTGGAACGCATACTGGAGTGCCGCGGCAAACTGATAATAACGGGAATGGGCAAGTCGGGCCTGGTGGGGCGCAAGATAGCCGCCACGCTGGCCAGCACGGGCACGCCGAGTTTCTTCCTGCACCCGGGCGAGGCGTTCCACGGCGACCTGGGCATGATATCGGCGGGCGACGTGGTGCTCGCACTCTCCTACTCGGGCGAGACCGACGAGGTGCTGAAAATAGTGCCGTTCATCCACTCCAACGGCAACGTGCTGATATCGATGACGGGAAACGCCGAATCGACGCTGGCCAAGAACTCCGACATACACCTCGACGTGGCGGTCGAGGAGGAGGCCTGCATACTGCATCTGGCCCCCACCACCTCCACCACGGCCCAGATAGCCTTGGGCGACGCGCTCGCCGTGGCGCTCATGAAGGCGCGCGACTTCACCTCGCTCGACTTCGCGCGCCTGCACCCGGGCGGTAGCCTCGGCCGACGCCTGCTGATGACCGTGGGTAACGTGATGCGCAGCCACGACCTGCCGATAGTGACGCCCGACTGCACGGCAACCGACATGATCCACACCATGAGCCGCGGCGGTCTGGGCATGATAATCATCATCGACGGCGGCAGGATAGAGGGCATAGTGACCGACGGTGACATACGCCGCGCGATGGAGAGCCGCCAGGCAGAATTCTTCAACATACGCGCCATCGACATAGCCACCCGCTCGCCCAAGACGATAGAGGTCGGAGCGAAGCTCATCGAGGCCGAGAAGAAGATGACCCGCCACAAGATCAACTCGCTGCTCGCCGTCGACGACAAGGGCGCACTGCGCGGCGTGATACAGATATACGACATAAAACTGTAATCCACAATAAAAACCACAAAAAAACCACCTTAAAATGAAGAAATTACTTATCATGGCCCTGCTGCTGGCAGGCATCGCTGCCTCTGCGGGGGCGAAAGAGAAGGACGGCTGGGTATCGCTGTTCAACGGCCGCAACCTGAAGGGATGGACCAAACTCAACGGCAACGCGGAGTACCGCGTGGAGGACGGCGCCATCGTGGGCGTGAGCGCCCTCAACACCCCCAACACGTTCCTCGCGACGAAAGAGCGTTACGGCGACTTCATCCTCGAACTCGAATACATGGTCGACGATGGGCTCAACTCGGGAATACAGTTCCGCAGCCAGTCGCGCGCCGACTACAACAACGGACGCGTGCACGGCTACCAGTGCGAGATCGACCCCTCGTCGCGCGCATGGAGCGGCGGCATATACGACGAAGCCCGCCGCGGCTGGCTCTACCCGCTCGAAAACGAGCCCGAGGCGCAAAAGGCCTTCCGTCACGGCGACTGGAACAAGGTGCGCATCGAAGCAGTGGGCAACTCGCTGCGCGTATGGCTCAACGGCATCCCGACGGCCGACATTCTGGACGATGCCGACAGCGAGGGTTTCATAGCGTTGCAAGTGCACGGCATAGGCAACAACAAGTCGCTGGAGGGCAAGTGCGTGCGCTGGCGTAACATACGCATAAAGACCGCCGACCTGCAAAACGACCTCACGCCCGAAAGCCGCGCCATAGCGCAGAAGAACTACGTGGCCAACACCGTCTCGCCCCGCGAGGCCGAGGAGGGCTGGAAGCTGCTGTGGAACGGCCGCGACCTCGAAGGCTGGCGCAGCATGGGCCGCGGCGACATGTCGAAAGGCTGGAAGACCGACGGCGGCGAGCTGGTGATCCGGCCCAAATCGGGCGCAGGCGACATCATAACCGAAAAGATGTACACCGATTTCGAGCTTTCGATCGACTTCAAGATCACCGAGGGCGCCAACAGCGGAATCAAATACTTCATCAACTCCAACGGCAGCGTGGGCTGCGAATACCAGATCCTCGACGACGAGAACCACCCCGACGCCAAGATGGGATTCAACGGCAACCGCCGTCTCGGTTCGCTCTACGACCTCATCCCCGCCGAGGGCTGGAAGCTGACCAACAAACGCGGCTGGAACACCGCGCGCATAGTCGTACGCGGCAACCGCGTCGAGCACTGGCTCAACGGCAAGAAGATCCTCGAATACGAGCGCGGCAACCAGATGTGGGACGCCATAGTGTCGCACAGCAAATTCGCCAAGGTGAAGAACTTCGCCGCCGACCGCGAGGGACACATCCTCTTGCAGGACCACAACGACGAGGTGCACTACCGCAATCTGAAAATACGCGAACTCTAATATCGCAACGACATGAAAGATACCGTTATATCGGCCCGTGTCAAGCGGCGCGAGATCACGATATGGCTCGTGTGCTTCGCCGTGGCCAACATAGTCAACTGGGCGGCCATAATACGATTCTCGACCCCGTGGTACGAGGTGTTCACGCAGCTGGGCTACGTGACGGTCACGTCGCTGCTGCTTTACGGACTCGTAATGCTGCTGCGCATGGCGTGGTACGTGTTGCGCCGAATCTCGAAATAATCGGCGCGACATGGCATCGGAGTTCCGATACAGCGACAAGAACCCCTGCCACCCCGTGGCATATGCGGGTTTCTACGCCATGCACACCCGCATAGAGACGGTCTTCACCGACGTGGACGAGAAGCGCGCCCGAGAGCTCGCCGCAGACATCGAGGCCGAGGTGAAGGCGCTCGAACGCCTTTTCAACCGCTTCGACGACACGAGTCCGCTGGCCGTGATCAACGCCCGCGGCGCGCGCGAGGCCGTCGCCGTGGACGACGAGATGTTCATGGCGCTCGAACTATGCGAGGCGTTCCGACGGGGCACGGGCGGCTATTTCGACATAGCGACCTCTACGAGTGCGGGCGCGGCCGAGGGCACGGTGAGCTACCTGCTCGACCCCGCGGCGCACACGGTGCGGCTGACGCGCGAGGGCGTGCGGCTCGACATGGGAGGCTTCGCCAAAGGCTACGCGCTGGAGAAGGCGCGGCGGAGGGCGGAGGAAGCGGGCGTCGAGAGCGGGGTGCTGAATTTCGGCAACAGCTCGGTCGCCGCCCTGGGGCATCACCCCTACGGCGAATGGTGGAGCATAGGAGTGGAGCACACGCGGATACAATCGGCCGCGGCGCACGAGTTCCGTCTGCGCGACAGCGCGCTGTCGGTATCGGGGCGATCGCCGCGCGGCGAGTACCACATAGTCAACCCCATGACGGGCGCTGCCGTGGCGGGCGAGGAACTCGTGACCGTCGAGGGACGCTCGGCCCTGGTGGCCGAGGTGCTGTCGACGGCACTCTACGCCGCACCCAAATCGAAGCGCGAGGCCGTAATGGCGCAATACGAGGGTTACACGGCACTGGAACTCTATTGCCGCGACGGCGGCGGATGCGAGATATACTGCATAGGCCGCAAATAGAAACCGAGCCGAAGCATGTTCGGCTCCCACAAAACACAATCGAAAAAAACTACACTTGAATAACGATGAACAGGAAGGAATTTTTGACAGACTGCGGCAAGATGAGCCTTGCGGGCATGGCTCTATCACTCTTTCCGTGGTTGCAGTCGTGCAGCGACGAGGCTAAACGCGAGGTGCGCGGCGAAAAGGCCCGCATAGGAATAATAGGAACGGGCTCGCGAGGAATATTCCACATAAAACATCTGTTGCAGATGCCCGACGCGGAGGTGGTCGCCCTGTGCGACGACTACCGTCCCCATCTGGAGGATGCGGCGCAATACTACCCTGAGGCCAAACTCTACGACGACTACCGCCGCCTGCTGGAGGACAGCGAGGTGCAGGGCGTGATCATAGCCACGCCGCTCTACCTCCACGCCTCCATCACACTCGACGCGATGGAGGCGGGCAAACACGTATTCTGCGAGAAGGCAATGGCCTACACGCAGGAGGACTGTCTGCGCGTGTACGAGCGCCGCAAGGAGCTGGGCGGAGTGCTTCTCATAGGCCAGCAGCGACTCTTCGATCCCAAATACATCAAGGCCATGAGCATGATCCACGAGGGTCGGATAGGCGACGTTGTGGGCGTGCGCAACTACTGGTACCGCAACAACAACTGGCGCCGCGACGTGCCCTCGCCCGAGCTGGAGCGCCGCATCAACTGGCGTCTTTACAGCGAGTACTCACGCGGCCTGATGACCGAGCTGGCCTGCCACCAGTTGCAGAACGGCTCGTGGTCGCTGGGCATGCTGCCCGAGCAGGTGATGGGTTCGGGCCATCTGGTGCACTGGACGAAGGAGGACAAGCGCGACGTCTATGACACCGTGAGCGCCATATTCACCTACCCCAACGGAGTGAACATGACATTCGAGTCGATAATCTCGAACAAGCACTTCGGCATGGGCGAGCAGATCCTCGGGTCGAAGGGCACCATCGATCTGGTCTCGGGACTCTATTACAGCGACGAGCCCATGCCCGCGGGAAGCGGCATGCACCAATTAGTGGCTCAGATCGAGAACGGCATCATGAGCAACTCGGTATTCGCGGGCACCAGCTGGGCCGCGGAGACGAGTCCTCTGGCACCCGGATTGCCCATAATGCCCAACGTGACGGTCAACTCGGGCGAGAGCACCATAGGCGCCGAGGCCGACGGCTCGAAGGAGATCATCGAGGCCTTCGCGCACGCCGTGATAACGGGCCGACAGCCCGCCAAGGTGCTCGAAGAGTCGTACTACGCCTCGCAGTTCGCGCTGCTGGCCGACCGCGCCATGCACGAGAACGCCATCCTGACGCTCGACGAACGCTACAAGATACCCTACGAGCCGATACGGTCGTAAAACCGAAAACCGCATACCCCATGTACGGATCGCTCCGCGAATACATCGACACACTCGAACGGCACGGCGAGCTGCTGCGCGTAAAGGCGCGTGTCTCGCCGCGCTTCGAGATCGCCGAGATCACCGACCGCATGGCCAAGAGCGACGGAGGGGGCAAAGCCCTGCTGTTCGAGAACACGGGCACCACATTTCCCGTGCTCACCAACATGATGGGCTCCGACCGCCGCATGGCTCTGGCGCTGGGCGCCGAGTCGCTCGACGACATAGCGCGACGCATAGACTCGCTGCTGGGGCAGGCCCTCGCGCCGAAAGGCTCGCTGGCCGACAAACTGCGCATGCTGCCGCTGCTGGCCGACATGTCGCGCTGGTTCCCGCGCGAGGTGTCGGGGCATGGAGCATGCCAGCAGGTGGTGCTGCGCGGCGACGAGGCCGACATAGGCCGCCTGCCGCTGCTGCACTCGTGGGAGCACGACGGGGGGCCGTTCGTCACGCTGCCGATGGTCAACACGGTCGATCCCGAGAGCGGCATACGCAACGTGGGCATGTACCGCATGCAGCAGTTCGACGCCCGCACCACGGGCATGCACTGGCACATCCACAAGACGGGCGCACGCCACTACGACGCCTACCGCCGCGCGGGACGGCGCATGCCCGTGGTGGTGACGCTGGGCGGCGACCCCGCCTACACCTACGCCGCAACGGCACCGATGCCCGACAACATGGACGAATACCTGCTGGCGGGATTCCTGCGCCGCCGCCCCGTGCGGCTGGTGCGCGCGCTGACGTGCGACATACGCATCCCCGAGGATTGCGACTTCGTGATCGAAGGTTACGTCGACCCCGCCGAGCCGAAGGCCGTGGAGGGCGATTTCGGCGACCACACGGGGTTCTACTCTTTGAAAGACCTCTATCCGCTGTTCCACATAACCGCCATAACGCACCGCCGCGACGCGGTATACCCCGCCACCGTGGTGGGAGTGCCGCCGCAGGAGGACGCCTACATAGCCAAGGCCACCGAGAGGATATTCCTGGCCCCCATACGTCTGGCCGTGCAGCCCGAGGTGGAGGATCTGTGGATGCCCACCGAGGGTACGGCGCACAATCTGGCTGTGGTCGCCATCGCCAAGCGTTACGAGGGGCAGGCGCACAAGGTGGCGCAGGCGTTGTGGGGCGCGGGACAGATGATGTTCAACAAATATCTCGTCATAGCCTCGGCGGCGACAAAGATACGCTCTTTCGCGACCCTCGCCGCGCTGCTGCGACGCCTCGACACGTCGCGGAGCATAATCCGCTCCGAGGGCGTGCTCGACGTGCTCGACCATGCGACCGCCACATGCGGCTTCGGCGGCAAACTGGCGTTCGACCTCACCGACGTGGACATCTCGACGCCCGCGGAGCCGATAACCGTGCCGCGGACGGCCCGCCCCGCGGGAGGCATAGAGATGTTCGACACGCGGTTCGCTGAAAGCTGCGGCCTGCTGATCCTCTACGCGGCGCCCGACCGCCCCGCCGAGGTCGACGCGGAGCGTTACCTTACGGAGAACGACATACGCGGCATGAAGTACGTCGCGCTGTTCGACTACCAGGCGGCGGGCACCATGACATCGGAAGATCTGCTGTGGCTCGCGGCGGCCAACACCGATCCGCGACGCGACGTGCGGCATCTGACGGGCGGCGAACTGCTGATAGACGCCCGAAGCAAACGCCCCGCCGTCGGAGACAATCCCGCGCGTTTCCCCAACGTGGCGGCCTCCTCGACGGAGACCATACGCATGGTGGACGGACGCTGGGAGGAATACGGTCTGGGCGAGCGCATCGAATCGCCGTCGCGCCGCTACCGCAAGCTGCAACTCTCGGCCAAAGCCGAATGGTAATAAGACGCAATACGATTATATATTCGATCACTCGGAGCGCAAGCGACCTAAGTCCCCTCCGAGGAGGGGATTTAGGGGAGGGTCAGATTTGTAAACGCGGCCACGGGCCGCGGGTAACCGACCCTCGGATTCGATTTTGCGGTACCATCACCAATATATAATCATCAGATAACTATGTAGTATGAATCTTTTCTCCGACGAAGAACGCCGCGGACTGATGGTGCTGCTGCCATTGGTGTTGGTCGCGATACTGCTGTCGCTGCTCGTCGAGCGCAGGGGCGACCGCCCCGTAATGCTCGCGAAGACCGACGAGTCGGAGACGCCCGCCGCAGCGCTGTCGCCGTTCGATCCCAACGAAGCCGACTACGAGGAAC
Organism: uncultured Alistipes sp.; assembly: GCA_959604655.1. Taxonomy (GTDB): domain Bacteria; phylum Bacteroidota; class Bacteroidia; order Bacteroidales; family Rikenellaceae; genus Alistipes. The sequence continues at coordinate 18,458 of CAUHCL010000002.1, forward strand.
TGCGCCGCTGCGGAGTGCCGCCCCGAATAGCGGCGGGGATAATCCGCCTGCGCAGTTACGGCAAGGTGTATCGCATAAAGGAGGACGTGGCATCGGTATCGGGCGTGGACGATTCACTGTATGCGGCGCTCAAACCATATATCGTAATCTCGGAAAAGCACGCCGCGTCGCCCCGCGAAAAGACCGACTATCCGTCGAAGCGGCGCAGGAGCGAATATGCGGCACGTCCCGCGGCGGACGAAGCCCCGAGCCTCGAACCCTTCGCCATCGACACGGCATCGGCCGCATACCTCGCGGCAATAGGATTCTCGCCGCGTCAGGCCGAGGTCATCGTGCGTTACCGCGAGGCGTCGGGAGGCATACGCGATGCGGAGCAGTTCCGCAAATGCTACGTCGTGAGCGACCGAATGGCGGAACGCCTGCTGCCCTACATCGTTTTCACCGAAAAATCCGCAGCCGAGGATACCGCACCCACGCCCGCCGCACCCGCCGCGCCCGAAAGGATAGAGATCAATTCGGCCGACTCGGCGGCGCTGCGATCGGTGGTCGGCATAGGCGAAAAGAGCGTCGCGGAGATAATGCGCTACCGCGAACTGCTGGGCGGATTCAGTTCGGTGGAGCAGCTCGCCGAGCTGAAATGCGTCACGGAGAGCAATTATGAGAGAATTTTACCGCAAATTCGCTGCGATAGTTGCAAAATATCGAAAATTGATATTAACTTTGCGGACCCGAAAGAGTTGATGCGACACCCCTACGTGTCGGCCAAGGCTCTGCGGAGGATTGTGAAACAGCGCAAACTGAAAGGAGGTTGGAGCGGAATCGAAGAGATGATTGAAGACGATATCTTTACCAAGGATGAGGCCAAACGTTTGGCCCCCTATCTTCGGTTCGGGCTTTATGCCGACTGACAGCATAACAGATTCACACCGCGGCGCGCCGATACGGACTTGGCAGTCGCAAACCACGGAAAAGACCGCGCAAGCGGCGCACGAAACAGAAATAAAAACGAATAAAAATTATAGCATTATGATTATCATGCCGGTAAAGGAGGGCGAGAACATCGAGAAGGCCCTCAAGAAATTCAAACGTAAGTACGAGCGCACGGGTGTGCTGAAGGAGCTTCGCCGCCGTCAGTATTTCACCAAGCCTTCGATCGCGAAGCGCGAGGCCATGCAGCACGCAATATACGTAGAGCACACCTATCGTCAGGAGGAGTAATCCCCCGAAACCTTAGGGTTCGAAAAGAACCGCCCGACATGTTCGGGCGGTTTCTTTGTTTTTATTGAAATGCACGACGAGGCATGTAAAATTTATCTTCGGCGGCTGCGGGGGTCGCACCAAAGGTGCGAGCCGCCGAAGATAACGCCGCGATGCGGCGCAGTTTCTTGCATTGCACATACCGGCGTCATACCACCGAGCCGTCAGGTAAGGATTGGCATCTCAAACGGCGCGTTTTCGGGAGAGATTCCATTCATTTTTCTTTCTGCAAAAGAAAAATGTGGAATGACGTGTCGGGAATCGGGCGGCAGCCTGCGTGTGACCGCGAGAATAAGCGGATGCGAATAGCTGGCCGCCGCGGGATACTGCGGCCCGCACGGTTCTCCGAACTGCAACATACCGCGTCACATAACCGAGAGCAGACAAGGATCGGCGCGACTGTCGCGGGCGAAATTTTTCATTTACGAAAAAAGTTAGTATCTTTAAGCCAAATTTACGCTTTTACGAAGATGATAGTTAAACTCGTATCGCAATACCTCGCCGATCACAAACGCCTGGTAATACCCAATCTCGGAACCTTCATCGTGAAAGTCCCGGGGCAAACGATACTCTTTTCCAATCTGATAAAGGCCGACGACGGCGTTCTGCGGTCGTTGCTCACGCAGAGCGGAATATCGGAAATGGAGGCGGCGGCCGTAATGGACCGTTTCGTTTTCGAGGCGCAATACCGCTTGCAGAACAACGGCAAATGCCGCCTCAGCGGCTTCGGCGAGCTGCGCAGCGGCGCCAACGGGACCATCACGTTCGTATATGAACCGACGGCTCCGACCGAGAGCCCCGCTCCCGTCACCGCCCCCGAGCCGCCTGCGGTCAACCGCGCCGACGCGGAAAAAGCATCCGACGCGGCAAACGCGTCCGCCGACGCACCGACCTCTCCGACACCCGCCGAAGAGGAACGCCGCGCCGCAGATACGGAATCGGAGCCAAGATCGCACCGCCCCGCAACCGAGCGCAGGAACGCGGCCGAACGGGCAAAAACGCTCTACGGCGACAACACCCCGCACGTAAAGCTCTCCGAAGCCCGCACCGCTGACTACGTGAAGGGACTGCGCGACGGCACGGGACGCCGCAGGGTCCCCGCAGGCAAGGAGTACGGCGCGTCCGACTCGCGCCGCAAAAGCGACCGCATAATGATCCTGGCCATAGCGGCGGCCGTGCTGGCCATAGGCGCACTGGCCTACGGGCTGTGGTGCGACTGGAACGCACGCTCGGAGGAGGTATTCTACGAGATCCCCCAGAACGATACCAAAAACGAGGTGCGCAATCCCGATCTGGACTACATCCAACCCTACGACAAGTAACAGGCGAACAAACGAGTCTGCAAAATGGCTGAAAACACGGATATTCTATCGGTCAAGCAACGCTTCGGCATCATAGGCAACTCGGAGGCGTTGAACCGCGCTCTGGGCGTGGCGCTGCGCGTGGCGCCCACCGATCTGTCGGTGCTGGTGACGGGCGAGAGCGGCGTGGGAAAGGAGTTCTTTCCGCAGATAATCCATGCCTATTCGGCACGCAAGCACGCCAAATACATCGCCGTGAACTGCGGCGCCATACCCGAGGGTACGATCGATTCCGAACTTTTCGGACACGAGAAAGGCTCTTTTACGGGTGCGAGCGAGGCCCGCAAGGGATATTTCGAGGAAGCCGACGGCGGCACCATATTCCTCGACGAGGTGGGTGAACTGCCCCTGTCGACCCAGGTGCGCCTGCTGCGAGTGCTGCAATCGGGCGAGTTCCTGCGCGTGGGCTCGGCGCGGGTGCAGAAGACCAACGTGCGCGTGGTGGCGGCCACCAACAACGACCTGCTGAGGTCGATCGAGACGGGACGTTTCCGCGAGGACCTCTATTACCGTCTCAACACCGTACCCATAGCCGTACCCGCCCTGCGCGAACGGCCCGAGGACATACCGCTGCTGTTCCGCAAGTTTGCGGCCGACGTGGCGGTGCAGTACCACATGCCTGCCGTGACGCTGGACGACGGGGCGCGCAGTCTGCTGCAAAACTACTACTGGCGCGGCAACATCCGCCAGCTCAAGAACGTGGCCGAGCAGATCTCGGCGCTGGAGCGCAACAGAACCGTAACGGCCGACATTCTGGCGGGGTACCTGTCGCCCAACCAGTCATCGGCCCGCACCATGACCGTAAGCGGAGCGCCTTCGGGCGGCGATTTCTCCACGGAACGCGAATTGCTCTACAAGATACTCTTCGACATGCGCAGCGACATCAACGACCTCAAACGCATGCTGGGCGAGCTGATGCACGGCACGGGCCACACGCCCGCACAGCCTGCACAGCACGAGGTGATAGGGCTGCTGCCCTCGTCGGTGGCGGTGCGTCCCGCCGAGGCGGACTACGCCGAGAGCGAGGAAGTGGTGGACGAACCGCGGCGCGAGCAGACCAAGGCCGAGATGCAGCGCGAGCAGATACTGCGGGCCCTGCGCAACAACAACGGCCGACGTCGCGATGCGGCGCGCGAGCTGTTCATGTCGGAGCGCACGCTCTACCGCCGCATAAAGGAGCTGGGCATAACCGACGAAAACATTTGACGCACGCACACGACCGCGAGCCGCATGCGCGCCGACCATTAAACCCGTAAAGTGAGACACGACAAAACAATATTCATCATCACGGTCCTCGCCGCGCTGCTGTGCTCGGCGCTGCTGAGCGGCTGCATATTCTTCCGCGGCGGCTATTCGCTCTCGGGAGCGAGCATACCCGAAGGCGCCAAGACATTCAGCGTGGCCTATTTCCCCAATAACGCGCCGATGGTGTCGCCGTCGCTCAGCTCCACGCTGGTGGAGGCGCTGAAGGACAAGTTCTCGCGCCAGACCAAGCTGCAACTCGTGGAGGAAAACGGCGATTTCGCTTTCGAGGGCGAGATCGTGGGATACACCTCGACCACGGCGTCGGTGTCGAGCGACGACTACGCCATACTGAACCGACTGACCATCACGGTGAAGGTGAAGTTCACCAACACGATAGTGCCCGAAAACTCGTTCAACCGCACATTCACGGCATTCACCGACTACGAGTCGACGCAGCTGCTCACCGACGTGCAGACCGAACTCGACGCCGAGATAGTATCGCAGATCGTGACCGACATATTTCAGGCGGCGGCATCTAACTGGTAACAATCATGAACGGACTCTTTCATAAAGGACAAAAAAATTCCGATCCCTCGCGCCTCGACATCGAACGCGACGAGGCCGAGATACTGATGCGCACCGAACGCTGGCAGGCGGAGGATACGGCAGCGGCAGGAGTGTCGGACAAGGTGGCGTCGCTATGCCGGAAACCGACGCCCGCGCTGCTCGACATAGACGTGGCGCGCCTCACCGAGGTGACGGCCGACGACATAATCGACCGCTTCCTGCGTGCCGACAACCTGCGCATAGTGGCCGAAGAGGGCGAGGCCGACGGCGACATAGTGACCGAAGCGGCATTCGATGCCGACGACGATCTGGCGAGCGAGGAGCTGGCGGAGATATACCTCGCTCAGGGGCTGAAAGATATGGCAAAAGAAACTTATCGCAAATTAAGTTTGCTAAATCCCGAAAAAAGTGTTTACTTTGCAGAACTTATTGCGAAAATAGAGAATAATTAAAAAAGTATACCGTTATGTTATATTCATTTTGTATAGGATTGATCCTCGTAGCGAGCGTAATGCTTATCCTCGCCGTGCTGGTGCAGAGCCCCAAGAGCGGCATGGCTGCCAACTTCGGTGCTGCCAATCAGGTGATGGGCGTGCGTGAATCGGCCAATATCCTGGAGAAGACCACCTGGACGCTGGCAGGCATGATCGTGGTGCTCAGCCTCATAGCCACCATAGCCATGGACGGCAACAAGGTTTCGATGAGCAACAGCGCTCTCATGCAGGACGCCAACGCGCTGATAGAGAAGGTCAACGCCGCAACCACGGAGGATGTGATACCTTCGGTGGAGATCCCCGCATCGGATGCTCCCGAGGCTGCGCCCGCCGAGGCCGAATAACACGGCCCGCGAATCCCGACGCCGCGGCGAACGGAGGACAGCAAAAGAAAGACACCCTGCCTTTGCAGGCGGGGTGTTATTTTTTTGCAGCGATTTGTCTCTTGCAGACCGCAGAGTAGCGGCGCGCCTTTGCGGGACGGGACTGCGGACGGGAAACTTGGGACATTGAAGTATGTGATTGCCGATCGGATTGCACAAAAAAAGAGCGGAACGGAGGTAAACAACCCTGCACGATGAAACTTTTCCACCAAACCCCCGTTTCCGCTCATGCCGACCCGCAAGCCTCACCCGAAAACGCTAAAGCGGACATGGCCATAACCATATCCGCCGTATGTAAAGACAGGCGTGCTTGCATTGCAACGCTACAGAAGGTAGTGGAAAAACCTAATCGACCTCACAACACAAGAGGTCCACGCCCGTCAAGGATGGAGTCAGATACGACCGCCTCTCGGGACGTGGTTACGACCCGACACGGAGCATCCTCTTGATTGCCGCCGATTATTGAAAAATTCCACTTTTTCCGTAGCAGCAAAGCGAACCTCGCCTTACGACGGATCGCAATGACAAATATACGACTAAAATCTTAATTGACAATCGGCGAGACCGATAATTTTACTCCGCAGGCGCCGCACCGACGGCCGCACGCGACCGCACCGTCATCCGCACGACACGGGGAGGGATCAAAAATCGGGCCGCGGCCGACGGGCTCAGGGTTTGAAGATTTGCAGTTTGACGCCTGCCGAGAAGAATACGATATCGGACAGCGACATGCTTTTATTTCCGAATTTGGACACGATATTCAGGTCGTTGGCACTCAACTCGTAATAGAGGGTCATGGCCCGCACGGCCGAATCGGGGTTGAAGTTCACCGTGAAACGCTGTCCGACGTAGAGATGTATGCGAAGGCGCGACGTGAATCCGTAGTAACCCTCGCCCGGGTAACGGGCAGGCTCGCGCATCCAGAAACGTTCGCCCGAGATGAAGTTGAGATACGCGCCGCAGGCGAACGGCTCGACCGAAAATCTCCCCCCCCCGCAACGTATGCTCCACGGGATATAGTTCTGGCGCAGGGTGAAGGTCATATGAAACTTATCGGCATAGGCGCGCGGCAGAAACCCGACCATCACGTCGGTCTCCCAGCGGCAGCGGCGGCCGTAGTCCCACCCCGCGCCGAACGACATGACTCCCATGCCACCCGCATACTGCACCTTCGCATGGGTTGGAATCAACCGCTCCCACCCCTCGTAACCCACGTGTTCGCGCCGATCGAGACCGTCCGAGGCGCCGATCGGGGCACGGTTACCCGCCGAGGCGCACAACGCCGCGAGACTCATGACGGCCGCGGCCGCTATTCTAAAAATATACCGCCTCATAATCGTATCCATCCTCGCCGACGGTAAACAGCAGATAGCTTCTGTCGCCCGTATTGGCACACTGATAATAGACCACTCCGTCGGAGAACAGCTCCTCGGCCGTCACCGAATGGCTGTGGCCGTGCACGCAGAACTGCAACGACGGGAACGCCCGCAGATGACGCTGAAATATGTCGGCCACATCGTTGTTGAACTGCTCGGAAAAGGGCTGCGAGTGCATGACCGCCACCGTCTTGCCCGCCTCGGAGGGGAACGCCTCCAGCTGCGAGGTTATGAACCCGAAGTTGGGCACCGCCTCGCGGGCGTCGAACTCCAGCGCATTGGTGTTCAGGCACAGAAAACGCACGTCGCCCGCCGTGAAAGCCATGTTGTAATCGCCGAAGATCTCGCGGAAGATTATCTCGCCCGTCCCCAGACAGTCGTGGTTGCCTATCACGCAGACGTACGGAACATCCAGCTTGTTGAGAATGTCGCGTTGCAGCTCGAATTCGGTCCGAAGTCCGAAATCGGCCAGATCGCCCGTATGCACCACGAAGTCGAGGTCGCCGCGCGCATTGAGCGCCGCCACGGCATCCTCGGTCTCGTCGTACCAACGCTGCGAATCGCTTATGACCGCAAAGCGTATGGAACTCCGCCCCGCGCATGCACTCTCGATGCGGGCGGCATTGGCGGCATTGATATTCTTGTCGCCCTTTATGCGGGTGTCGTAGGGGTGGTACTCCACGCACGAGGCCGCGAAGCAGCAGAGCGACGCGCACAGCGCAAGTCGCAGAGACACCGAGATATTTCGAATTTTACCGTTCATCGTACAGACAAATTTACTACATACGGACAATTATTCCGCTGCGCCAGGTCGCGATACTACACCATTCGGACACTACCCGCGACAAACGGAAACAAAATAGTCCGAACAGACCCGTTTATGCCGCATATTGGCCATTATGGCATGCACGCCGCTTTTGTAAACCGACAAAATTACGTACTTTTGCGGTGAGGGACCGCCGATCGCGCCCCGACCGAACCGCATGAGAATGAACTTCGCAGCACATATCTTACTCCGCGCGACGGCAGCACTGTGCCTGCTCGCCGCGACCTCGTGCGTCACCGAGAATCCGCCCGAGGCGGACGAGACGACGCTGGTCGAGACAGGGCAGGCGGCCCCCGATTTCACCGTCGGGATGCTCGACGGCAGCGAGGTCACCCTCTCCGACCTGCGCGGCCGCGCGGTACTGCTCACCTTCTGGAGCTCCGAGTGCTCGGTATGCCGCGCCGAAATGGCCGTGGTGCAGGAGCGTATAATCGACCGCTTCGCCGACCGCCCCTTCACCTACCTGCCCGTATCGCGCGGGCTGAGCCGCGAGACGGTGGAGGAATTCTGCCGACAAAACGGATACACGTTTCCCGTGGGGCTCGATCCCGACCGAAGCATATACGGCATGTATGCCACACGGTACGTGCCGCGCAGCTTTCTGATCGACGCCGACGGCGTGATCCGCCTGTCGGCCGTGGAGTACGAGACCGACTATCTCGACGTCATAGCCGCGGAAACGGAGAAACTGCTCCGAAAAATCGAACGGCAAAACCCGTAAAATAGAAATATTTAACCTATATTTGCGAAAAGGTCAACCCCAACGCCATGAACCCTTTCGCAAAGACTCTCATCGCCGCGGCCGTCATAATCCTGTCGGCCGCCCGCCATTCGCAGGCAGCGGACATCCGCATCGCGGCAGGCGCCGCGCAGACACCCGTACTGCTCGACCGCGCGGACAACATACTGTTCAACATACGCATCGACGCCCCCGAGGGCGGCACGTTCGATCGACTCGACCTGCGGCTGGACAAAGAGTCCGCCCGCCACGTCCGCTCGGTGAAGCTCTACTACTCGGGGACCGACGCGGTGAACGTGGCGGCCGACAAGCTCGCCGCCGCGCGCTACATCCCCGACGGCGGGCGCAAGGCCCACCCTTCGTACAGCATCCTCAAGGCCGAACGGCGCGCCGCCGAGCAAGTGACACTCACGGCCCCTACCCCGCTGTTCCGCGGCATCAACTACTTCTGGGTGAGCGTCGAGATGCGGCGCGACACTCCGCTGACGCACAAGCTGTCGGCCTCGCTGACATCCGTCACGGTCGACGGACGCACCGCCGCGCCCGAAATGATCGCCGAGCCCGAAGCGCCGCGCCGAATGGCCGTCGGAGTGCGTCACGCGGGCGACGACGGCTCGGCGGCTTTCCGCATCCCGGGACTCGTGACCACCGCGCGGGGGAGTCTGCTCGCCGTTTACGACGTGCGTTACAACTCTTCGAAAGATCTTCAGGAACATATCGACATAGGTCTGAGCCGCAGCGTCGACGGCGGGCGGACATGGCAGCGCATGCGTCTGCCGCTCAGCTTCGGCCAACAGGGAGGCCTGCCCGAGGCGCAGAACGGCGCGGGTGACCCCGCCATACTCTACGACCCGACCACGCACCGCGCGTGGGTGGTGGCGGCATGGTGCCACGGAATGGGCAACCGCATGGCCTGGCACTCGTCGATGAGCGGCATGGAGCCGCACACCACGGGCCAGCTCGTCATGGCATACAGCGACGACGACGGCAAGAGCTGGTCGAAACCGATAAACGTCACGCGTCAGGTGAAGCGTCCCGAGTGGAATTTCCTGCTGCAAGGCCCCGGGCGAGGCATAGCCATGAAGAACGGCACGATAGTCTTCGCGGCGCAATACATCGACGCCGAGCGCATGCCCCACTCCTGCCTGATTTACAGCGACGACCACGGCCGAAGCTGGCACCTGCACGAAGGGGCGCGGTCGAACACCACCGAAGCGCAGGTGGCGGAGCTGCCCTCGGGCGATCTGATGCTCAACATGCGCGACAACCGAGGCGGCAGCCGCGCGGTGGCAGTCACCGCAGACATGGGCCGCACGTGGACCGAACACCCCTCGTCGCGGAAGGCTCTGCGCGAACCCGTCTGCATGGCGAGCCTCATATCCGTAGCGGCCGAAGACAACGTGTCGGGGCGCGACATATTGCTGTTCTCGAATCCCGACAACGACAGCGCCCGCCGCGACATGACCGTGAAGATCAGCTTCGACGGCGGCCTGACATGGCCCGAGGAGAACAAGGTTCTGCTCGACGCGGGCGACGGCTGGGGATATTCGTGTCTGACGATGATAGACCGCCAGACCGTCGGCATACTCTACGAAAGCTCGCAGGCACACATGACATTCCAGGCGATACCGCTCGCCGATCTGCTGCCGTAAAACGAAATCCCGATTCGTTTTGCGCGAGGCGCAGCCTGCGGAGAGAGCGACAGCGAGCCTGAACAAACGACTTACCCCTGCCGAAACGGTTCGGCAGGGGTAAGTTTATCATTCGCCGTCGGCGCGCAGCCCTACAACGCCAGATAGCGCATGGCCGCCTCTATAAAGTAATAGTCGCCGTACGAGAGGGGAACATCCACTTCGGACTTGGCCATATAGTGGCCCACGCCGTGCTTGAGCAGGAAATTGCCGTTCTCGCCGACCCCGGCGAAGTAGTAATCCGAGCAGAGCGACCGCAACTGACGCTCGGCCGTCGAGAGATAGCGTTCGTCCCCCGTGAAACCGTAAAGCTCGATCAGGGCCGAAGCCATGACGGCACCCGCCGACGAATCTTTAGCCTGCTCGGCAGCATCGTAATCCCAGTTGGGGATGGCATCCTCGGGAAGACGCGGCAACAGATAGTCGGCTATCTTCACCGCCTGCTCCAGATACTTCTCGTCGCCCGTGGTGCGGTACATCATCGTGTAGCCGTAGAGTCCCCACGACTGCCCGCGCGACCACGCCGAATCATTCGATCGTCCCTGCGCCGTGCGCTTCTCGACCACCTCGCCCGTCAGTTCGTTGTAGGCCACCACGTGGTGCGAACTGTTATCGGCACGGAAATGGTTCTTCAGCGTGACGTCGGCATGCGTGCGCGCGATCTTGTCGTATTCGCCGCCGCACCACTCCAGCATCTCCAGATTCATCATGTTGTCGATTATGACCATGAAATCGAGTTCGGGATTCTCCTTGCGGCCCGTGTTCCACGAGCGGATGCACCCCACCGTGGGGTTGAAACGCGTCGCGAGAGCGGCCGAAGCACGCTCGATCACCGACTTGTAATAGGGATCGCCCGTCAGGCGATAGGCGTTGCCGTAAGAGCAGAAGACCATGAAGCCCAGATCGTGGGTGCCCTTATGGTCCTGCAATACCTCCAGACGGCGGGTGAACAGATCGGCATAGCGTTTCAGTTCCTCGTCGCCCGTGTGCTCGTAGAGCAGCCACAGCGACCCGGGGAAAAATCCGCTGATCCAGTTGTAGGGCGACGTGGGCTGCACTTCGCCCTTCTCGAAGGTGCGGGGCAGCTTGCCTTCGATGCCCTCCATGCGCACCGCCTGCGCCTTCTCCTGCTCGACAGCCGTCGCGAGGGCCTGCCGCAGCTCCTTCTTGAGCGCGGCACGCTCCGAGCACCCCACTGCCGCGAGACAGCACGATGCCACTACGAATAACAACAATCTTTTCATGTATGGTAAGTTTTAAGGTTAGTCAATCACCGCAAAATGTCCGCCCCTACTTCCGCCCCAGCAGAATCTCGGCCTGCGAAAGCGCCGCGTCGGTCACCTCGCTGCCCGACAGCATCTTGGCTATCTCGGTCACACGCTCCGACTCGGCCAGACGCGCGATGTCGGTACGGCTGTCGCGCTTGTAAACCACGAAATGGGTGTCACCCTTGGAGGCCACCTGCGGCAGATGGGTTATGTCCACCACCTGCATGTTCTCCGCGAGCGAGCGTATGATCTCGCCCATGGCGTCGGCCACGCGGCCCGACACGCCCGTGTCGATCTCGTCGAAAATAATGGTCGGCAGCTTCGACCGCACGGCAAGCAACGCCTTCAGGGCGAGCATCACGCGCGAGATCTCGCCGCCCGAAGCCACCTTCTCCACAGGTTGCGGGGCCATGCGCCCGTTGGCCGTGAACATGAAGCGGATACGGTCGCCGCCCGACGGCATGAGTTCGCCCGCATCGCTCACCTCCACCTCGAAGCGCGCCTCGGGCATGCCCAGAGCGGCAAGCGTGCGCACGATGCTCTCCGACACCTCGCCCGACGCCTCGGCACGCAACGCATGCAACTCGGCAGCAAGCGCCGCAGCCTTGCCGCGCAGCTCCGCGATCAACCCGCGCTGACGCTGCATGGCCTCGTCGCCGTGGACGATGGCATTCAGGCGTTCTTCCAGATCGCGGCCGACGGCCATAAGATCCTCCAGCGTGGCGACCCGATGCTTCTGACACATCGAATATATCATGTTCACCCGCTCGGTCAGACGCTGCAAACGCTCGGGATCGGCCTCGATGCGCTCCGCGTCGTCGGCGACGGTGACACCTATGTCTTTCAGCTCCTGAACCACCGAGTGCAGGCGTCCCGCTATCTCCGCGGAGCGGGGATAGCTCTCGCCCACGTGCGCCACGGCATTCTCGGCCGCAGAGAGCTGCTCCAGCACTCCTATCTGCTCGGCATCCAGAATATTGCGCACCGCAACCAGCGCTTCGCCTATGCGGTCGGCATTCTCCAGCACCGACAGCTCGGCCTCGGCCTCGGCCAGTTCTCCTTCGCGCAGCCGCGCAGCCTCGAACTCGGCCACCTGATAACGCAGCCACTCCTCGTCCTTGCGCGCCGCCTCGGCCTCGGCCGTCATGCGCTCCAGCTCGCGTTCGGCCGCACGCAGCTCGCCGTAAGCCCCGCCGTAGGCCGCAACGACCTCGCCCGCGCCCGCCAGCGTGTCGATCGACCGTATGCGGAACATCTCGTCGGAGAGCACCAGATTCTGATGCTGCGAATGTATGTCGATAAGCCGTACGCCCAACTCGCGCAGCACCGCAAGCTGCACGGGCATGTCGTTCACGAAAGCGCGGCTCTTGCCCGCGGGCGAGATCATGCGGCGCACGACGGTCTGCGGCTCGTAATCGAGGTCGTTCGAGTCGAAAAACGCCTCCAGACCGTATCCAGTAAGGTCGAACACACCCTCGATGACGCAACTGCGCGACTCGTCGCGCAGGGTACCGCTCTCGTTCTTGTTGCCCAGAAGCAGGCCCAGCGCACCCAGCAGGATAGATTTTCCCGCACCCGTCTCGCCCGTTATGATGTTCAGACGGGCATCAAGCTCCATGTCGAGCTTCTCGATCAACGCATAATTCTCAACCGTCAGACGACGCAACATACGGCAAATTTATCTATCGGTTCAAACAATTCTCTATTTTGTCGGCTATGCGCTCAGCCGCCTCGCGCTTGCTCATCAGCGGCAGGTCCTCGCGCGACGAGGCATCGATGAGCGACAGCACATTCGTGTCGCCCCGAAATCCCGCACCCGCCGTGCGCAGCGAATTGAGCGCTATGAAGTCGAAATTCTTGCGGCGCAGCTTCTCCCGCGCATTGGCATCCTCGTTCTCGGTCTCCATAGCGAAACCGACCAATATGCGGCTGCCCTTGCGGCCGCCAAGCTCGGCGGCTATATCCTTCGTACGGCGCAATGCCACCGACATGTCGCCGTCGCCCTTCTTGATCTTCTCGGAAGCGGTATGCAAGGGAGTGTAGTCGGCCACGGCGGCGCACATGACCGCTCCGTCGCAGGCGTCGAACTCGGCCACGCACGCTTCGTACATATCCTCGGCCGAGAGCACGTCCACGCGTCTTACGCCGCGGGGCGTCGGCAGCGAGGTGCGGCCGCTCATCAATACAACGTCGGCACCGCGGGCCGCCAAAGCCTCGGCCACGGCGTAGCCCATCTTGCCCGACGAATGGTTGGATATGAATCTTACGGGATCGATAGCCTCGATGGTGGCTCCCGCCGTCACGAGAAAGCGTTTACCGCACAGACTCTTTTTTTTTTCGGAAACAATGGCGGCCACCGCCTTTACGATCGTCTCGGGCTCGGCCATGCGACCCTTGCCCACGAGTCCGCTGGCCAACTCGCCCGACTCGGGTTCGACGATATGCACTCCGTCGGCACGCAGGCGCTCCAGATTGCGCTGCGTGGCCACATGGGCATACATGTCGAGATCCATGGCGGGAGCGACGGCAACGGGACACCTCGCCGACAAATAGGTGGTGAGCAGCAGGTTGTCGGCCACGCCCGCAGCCATCTTGGCGAGGGTGTTGGCCGTAGCAGGGGCTATCAGATAGCAGTCGGCCCACTCGCCCAGAGACACATGCGAGTTCCACTCGCCGTTTTCGGGGTTGAAAAAATCCACCCAAATGGGGTTTTTCGACAGAGTGGCCATCGTGAGCGGCGTGATGAACTGCTTGGCCAAAGGAGTCATGACCACACGCACTTCGGCACCCGCACCTGCCAATAAACGGCAAAGCACAGCCGACTTATACGCAGCTATGCTACCCGTTATTCCCAAAACGATATGTTTGCCTTTCAACATACGAGGAATGTTTTTCTTAACCGTTATACGACATTGCCCTGCAATGTCGGCAGTTCGCCGCCGCCCCACGCGGCGGACTGCTGTCGCACTCCGTCGCCGTCGGCGAACAGCGCGCTTTACAATAAAGTATTCCGACGAACGCTTCGCGCCCTATTGCAGCGCGGCGAATCCGCCCTACTGTTTCGCCTGCGCCTCGTCGCCCTTGCGGTAGTACACCTCGTCGTCCAAAAACTCCTCCGTGGCGATAATCACAGGCTTTGGCAGACGCTCGTAATAACGCGATATCTCGATCTGCTCGCGATTCTCGAAGGTCTCCTCCATTGTATCGGTGGGCGACGAGAAGTCGGCCAGCTTACGATTGAGCTCGGCTTTCAACTCCGACGATATCTGGTTGGCTCGGCGGGCTATGATGTTGATGCTCTCGTAGATATTGCCCGTATCCTTGTCCAGGTCGACAAGTTTGCGGGTAATGGTGTTGTTGGGAATGTTCTTCTTGATCTCCATCTTAATATGCGTAATTTTTCGTTGTTACTCTTCCTTTCGGTTCTTTTCGATAAAGCGCTTGGCCACGTCGGCCGCATGGTCCACATCCTTGCGGTACTTCGACTCGGGATACTCCATGATGAACGAATAATAGGAGTCGAGCGTGGACATGAAACGGTCCATCTGCTTTGCTGCCACCGAGTTGTCGGCCAGCTTGAACGACGACATGACGATGTAGTACATCACGTCCTCGCGGCGGTGCGAATCGGGATACTGCTTCAACGCGTTGCGGAAAGCTATTATGGCCGAGTTGTAGCGCTCTATCTTATAATAGGTATAGGCGTTGATATACGACTTCTCGTGCAGACGCCACGTCAGGTCGTTCAGCATATCCTGAAACAGCGGGAACTGCGCGCTCTCGGGATAGTGCGACATGAACTCCGACACGGCGATGATGGCCTGCGACGTGGTCGACTGGTCGCGCTCGGGCGTGGGGCACATGTTGTAGAGGCTTATGGCGTACATCGCCTCGGCGTCCTCGATGAATCCGCTGCGTCCGAAGCTGCGGCGGAACTCGTCAAACAGGGTCGACGAGGTGGCGTAGTCGCCCTCCTTGAAGCGGCAGCGCGCCAGATAGAACGACACGGTATCCTCCTTGAGCGTGCCCTTGTAGTAGTACTCGCAGGCCTCGAACAGCGACGCGGCCTTGGTCCACTTCTCGGCGTCGTAATAGACCTTGGCGCGTTCGAAGATGATTTCCGAATCGCCGGTATTTATAACCCTCTGTATTCCCGAGCAGCCGCAAAAAGCCGCAACCACGACGGCCAGAGCCACCACGTAAGATAACTTTTGTTTCATACCGAATTATTTACTGCTGCAATGCAGGTAGTAATCGTGCAAAATTACACATATTTTTTGTTTTAACGACATACGAGGGCGAATTATTATGTTTTTCGACTCTTTATCGCACTTTATGCAGCGCGGCAGACGGTCGGAAATAAAAATCCCCTCGCGGGGAGGGGATTCGGAATTTTATTATCGCTTCTTCGGCGGTTCGCCGACGGCGGCAGGAGTGCGCGAGCCTCGGCGAGCAGCAGTCCGCCGCGTGGTGGCGGCGGCGAACTGCCGACATTGCCGAGCAATGTCGATCTTCAAAAAACATTATTTCACGTCGTTCCAGTCGTCGGTGCGGAACGGAACGGCGGGAATGCCGAAGAGATTCTTCAGATTGCAGGGGATGTAGTTGCGGAACGCGTAACGCACCGCCGCAGGCTCCTTCACCTCGTCGCTCCACACCGTAACGCTGTTGCCCGAAATCGAGGCCCGTGCCTTGCGGAACACGCGGTCGGGACCCGCTATCTCGAAGCCCTCGATGGGCTCTCCGTACCACGGGCTCAGTCCCATGTCGGCGTTCGACAGCTTCACGGTCACCTTTCCGTCCTTGATCTCGTAAGAGTCCAGTTGCGGAGCCTTGGGCTCGAAACCGCTGCGGCCGTAGGTCTGCTTCAAGGCCAGCGCCGCCAGACGCTGCCCCACCTCGAATTTCTTGGATGGGTGGATGCAGCGCTCCGACCCTATATCGGTCGTGCCCGCCATACCGCAGTTGGGAATCTTTTTAAGCGCTCGCACCTGGGTCTCGACGAAGAGCGGATAGGCGATATCGCCCGAACCGCCGTAAACGTAGGGTGCTATCTGCGCATAGTAGAACGGCATCGAATCCTTTTCGTCGCCCCAGTCCTTGCGCCACTGCTCGACCATGCGGGCCATCATATCGTCGTAATGGTCGATATCGCCCAGATTGGCTTCGCCCTGATACCACAGGAAACCGCGCGCCGTGAAGTTGCGGATGGGCGCTATCATGGCGCAATAGAGCTCGCTGGGACGGATGCCACCCATATTGATCTTCTGCTCGTAGCGCTCCGCCGACACGCAATCCTTCAACGCGTCGAGAGGCATCCACGACTCCACGCGCGTACCGCCCCAGTTGGTGGTTATCACGCCTACGGGAATGCCTTCGGCATGCGTAAGGGCATAGGCGAAGAAATACGACACGGCCGACATGTCGGCCACGCTCTGCGGCGAGGCGCAGAACCACTCCCCGCCCTCGCAATCCTCGCGGTCCTCGCCGTAAGAGCGGGCGCGCGGCACAGTGAACATGCGAATGTTGTCGGCTTCCTCGGCTCCCGACAGAATGTAGTCGATCGACTTCTCGACAGGCTGGCAATGGAATCCCTTCACGGGCATCTCCATGTTGCTCTGGCCCGAGCATACCCACACCTCGCCTATGAGGATGTTGTCGAGCGTGATGCTCTCGCCGTCGCCGATGGTTATGCTCTGCGGCGTGAACGACGCTTCGGGAGTAGCCACCTTGACGGCCCAACGTCCCTCGGCATCGCTGCGTGTCAGTATCTTGGCGTCGCTCCACGACACCTCGACGGTCACTTTCTTGTTCGGCTCGGCCTTACCCCACAGGTTGACCTCGCTCTGCTGTTGCAGCACCATGTTGCTGCCCAGCACTTTCGGCAAAACGATCGTTGCCGATGCGCCTCCGAAGAGGCACACGGCAACGATCGTCGATAATAATCTTTTCATCGCAGTATAGGTTTACATCTCCAGTTTGCGTGCTCCGTCCGAGATCACCACATCGTAAACCTTCGGTTCGTGGCCGTAAGCGGCGTTGAACTTCTCCTTGGCCGTGGCGATGAACTTGTCGTAGAGATCGGCTTTCACCAGGTTGATGGTGCAGCCGCCGAAGCCGCCGCCCATGATGCGCGAACCCGCAACGCCGCACTCCTTGGCAATGGTAGCGAGCAGGTCGAGCTCCTCGCAGCTCACCTCGTAATCCTTCGACATGCCCCAGTGGGTCTCGTACATGCGCTCGCCCACGGTCTCCAGATCACCCGCCTCCAGAGCGGCGCAAACGTCGAGCACGCGGCGTTCCTCGCCGATGACGTAGCGGGCACGCATGTAGTCTTCCTCCGAGATCTTATCCTTCACGGCATCGAGCTGCTCCATCGTGGCGCCGCGCAGGGTCTCCTGACCCAGCACCTTCGACACGCGCTCGCACGACTCGCGGCGCTTGTTGTAGGGCGAACCCACCAACTCGTGCTTGACCACCGAGTCGAGCAGCACCAGACGGTAGCCGAACTTCTCGGGATCGAACGGGAAATAGGCGAACTCCATCGAGCGGCAGTCGAGACGCATCAGGTTGCCCTTCTTGCCGAAAACCGAAGCGAACTGGTCCATAATGCCGCAGTTCACGCCGCAATAGTTGTGCTCGGTAGACTGTCCTATGCGGGCAAGCTCGAACTTGTCGATCCGATCGTCGTTGTAGATGTGGTTCAACGCGAATGCGAAGGTCGACTCCAGAGCCGCCGACGACGACATGCCCGCGCCGAGGGGCACGTCGCCCGAGAATGCGGTGTCGAAGCCCTCGACCTTGCCGCCGCGCTTCAGAATCTCGCGCGCCACGCCGAAGATATAGCGCGCCCACGACTGCTCGGGTTTGTCTTCCTCGCGAAGACCGAACTCGGCATACTCCTGCAAATCGACCGAATAGGCGCGGATCTTGTCCGTTCCGTTGGGCTTGATCTCGGCCACCATACCCTTGTCGATGGCACCCGGGAAAACGAAGCCGCCGTTGTAGTCGGTGTGCTCGCCGATAAGGTTGATACGTCCGGGCGAAGTGTACAACTCGCCTGCGGCGCCGAAATGCTCGGCGAATTTCTCGCGAATTAACTGAATGTTCATGGTTCGTTATAGTTTAAGGTTTTCAATAAATGCTTATTATCGTTCGGCAGCGGTTCGCCGACGGCGGCAGGATTGCGCGAGCCTCGGGCGAGCCGCAGTCCGCCGCATGGGGCGGCGGCGAACTGCCGATATCGAAATATATTTCAATAATTTACAATTTCACGTTTATCGCACGGCCGCTCCTTAGGGTGAAGTTCTGCTCGCGGCCGCCGTGCTCGGCAACTGTCACACGCAACTTGTCGCCCGACAAACGCTTCACGCGAATGTCGAAGTCGCTGCCGAAGGCGCGCACGTGGCTCAGGTTGGCATAGTCCCACTCCGACGGGATCTCGGGCTTCAGCTCGAAGCTGCGCATGCCCGTGGGGCGTATGCCGAACATGCCCTCGGTGATGATGCGGCAATAGAGTCCGCTCTCGGCCGAGAGGTGGCGCTGGCTGCCCTCGGGCCACGCCTCGATGGGATAGGGAACATGGTCGCCCAGCAGGCGGCGGTTCGAGTAATACGACAGCTGCTCGGTCATGAAGTCGGGATAACCCGCCGCATAACCGCCGCGCAGAGCGTAGAGCGTCGAACGGTCCCAGAAGGTCTCGCTGCCCTGCGCCGTCAGCAGACCGTCCTTGGTATAGAGGTCCGAGCGGAACAAGGCGTCGATCGTGGCGGCCGCACGGTCGTAGATGCCCACGATGAGCGGCATGCAGATCCACGAACGCAGGATGTCGTTGCCCTCGTAGTAGCGGTAGGTCTCGTAGCCCTTCACGTTGGCGCCGAAGTGCGACTCGATGGCCGCGCGCATGGCCTTGGCGCGACGGCGGTAGTCGGCCGTCACGGAAGCGCTCTTGCCGAGCGACTCGCCCAACCAGGCGGCCGACAACAGAGCGTCGTAGTAGAGCGTCGAGGTGCACAGGTTGGCATCGCCCGCGGGGAAGCGTCCCTCCAGCTCGTCGCGGTCGGACTTCACCACGCCCTTGTCGTTGATCTGACGCTTGCAATACTCCAGACACCACTCGATGAGCGGCCACAGTTCCTCGGCCTCGGCCCGATCGCCGCGCGTGAGCGCATAACGCGCCGCGCCGTAAGCGATCATGGCGCCGTCGCCGCGGTCGCCCGCGCCGTTCCATATATCGTCGCCCTCGGCGATGATCGAACTGGGTATGGGCTTGTACTCGTCGTTCATGAAACGCGCGAAGTGGCGGTAGGCATTGATGGCCGACTCATTTCCCACCCCGTAGCCGACGAAGGGGAAGAACGGGTTGACATACTCGGCCTGGTCGTTGGCCCAGATGGCCGCATAATAGCTCTCGCCGCCCGGGGCGTGCATGTATCCGCCCTTGGTCTTGCAGATGCTCTCGCTCGCGCGGATCTTGGCGTAGCGGAACTCGGTATCGATCACGTCGTCGGGGGTGTCGAGCACCAGATTGCCGTCCATGTGGGCCACGAACGCCATGCGGTCGGCATACTCGGCATCGACGTCGGCCGCAACGGGCGCCGCCGCCTTCTCGTATGCCTGCACGGTAAGCGAGAAATCGACGCTCTGCCCGGGCTTCAGTTCGTAAACGCCGCCGCCCTGCACGTCGGTGCGGATCACGTAACTGCCCTTGACACCGCGGGCGGGATCGGTCGTATAGGACTGCGACAGTTCGGGAATCTGCAACGCATAAGAGTTGTCGCCCGTGTTGCGGACGGTGTAACGCTCGCACAGCACGGGACGCTCCATCGAGGGGAATATCGTGCGGGTAAGCTCCAGCGCGGTGGTGCGGCCCGATCGGTCGGTGGTCTTGTAGTCCGACACCACGGTCATGGCGCCGTTGATATCGACCGTGCGGCTTCGCAGCGCGACGGGACGGTTATTGACACGCAGCATCGACGCCACGTCCACGTCGTTCTTGAACATGAGGCTGGCGTGCGTGTTGTTGGGCACGGTGCGCAGCATGGGGAACACCAGCGAGCGGTTCACGCCGAACGTGCCGTTCTCGTCCACGTTCCAGTAGAGAACCACGGCCATGAACTTGCCGCTCATCTCGATGTGGTCGGCATGGGGCGCCGTGGCGTCGTTCACCTCCATGCGGATGGTCTTGCCGTCGGGCATGATCGCCCAACGGTTCTGCGCCGTCGCCGTGCCACAGAGCGACAGGGCGAGCAGCGCGGCCGAAAAGAGTTTCATGACAACACGCATTACTTGGTATAGAACTTATATATACATACCTGCGAGTAGGTCTCGTCGGGATTCAGCACGATCGACGGGAAGTTGTCGTGGTTGGGCGCGTCGGGGAACTTCTGCGTCTCCAGAGCCACCGACTCGCGGAAGCGGAGAGGCTCGCCGTACTTGCCGTCATACGTTCCGTCGAAGAAATTGCCGCTGTAAAACTGAATGCCCACCTGGTCGGTAGCCACATCCATGCAACGGCCCGTCGAGGGGTCGTACAGAGTGGCTACGGTCTCCACCTGACCGTTGTTCTCGCGCGCGAGAACCCAGTTCATGTCGTAGCCGCGGCCGTTCTTGAGCTGCTCGTCGTCGGCCTCGATGCGTTCGCCGATCACGTGCGGCTCACGGAAGTCGAACGGAGTGCCCTCCACGGGGCGAATCTCGCCCGTGGGAATCAGACGCTCGTCGGTGGGCGTTATGGCGTCGGCCTTGATGGTCAGCACGTTGTCGGTGATGGCACCGCCGCCCTCGCCCTTGAGGTTGAAGAACGAGTGGTGCGACATGTTAACGACGGTGGGGGCGTCAGTCTTGGCCAAATAGAGCACCTGGAACTCGTTGTCGGGGGTGAGGGTGTAGGTCATGGTGATGTCCAGATTACCCGGGAACCCGTCCTCGCCGTCGGCCGCCAGATAGTGCAGCACGATGGCGTTGGGCTTAACATCCACCACATCCCACACGACCATGTCCACACCGCGGTTGCCGCCGTGCAGCGTCTGGCCGTTGCTGTTCTGCGGAGCGTTGTACTCCTTGCCGTTCAGAGTGAAACGGCCGCTGTCGATGCGGTTGGCCACGCGGCCCACCACGGCGCCGAGGAAACGCTCGCCCGTATTGTGTACGTAGCGGTCGAGTTTCTCGTAGCCCAGCACTATATCGGCCATCTTGCCGTCGCGGTCGGGCGTCCACAACGACACCACGCGGGCGCCGAAATTGGTCACCTGCATCGTCAGATCGCCGTTGGTAAGCGTGTAGAGCGACACGGGTTTGCCGTCGATCACGGCCTTGAAATTCTCCTCCTTCATCAGATCGAGCCCGTCGGCATCCGACTTTTTGCCGCAGCATCCCACTGCGAGAGCCATTGCGGCAAGGGCGAAAACAATTCGTTTCATAGGTTATGCTTGTCTTTCATTTTTTTCGTTACTCGGCATCCTTGGCAGGCAGCTCCATGCGGAATATGGCACGGATGCGCTCCATGTCGTACTTGCTGCCGCGGTCGTAGTAGTATATTCCGTTCTGCTCCTGCTCGACGTCGGTGAGCTGCGTGTAGCAGTAGCCCCACATCTTGTCGTTCATCTCCAGCAAAACGCGCACCTGACCCTCCAGACGCTTGTAGAAGTCCTCCTTCGTCTGAGCCGCGTCGCCGTAGCCCCATGCGCCGTCCTTGGCGGGGTTGGCCTCCATGCACTTTATGCCGCCGAACTCGTCGAGAATATAAGGTATGTCGCCCTCGTAGGTGGGGAACACGTAGGGATCGTTCAGCACGGGGCGGTTGAAGCCCACGTTGCCGCGCAGACGGGCCTGCACCTCGGGAGCACGCACGAACATCTTGCCTCCGTTATAGATAATCTCGCGCAGACGCTCGGGATCCTGCTCGTAGTGGTGCTCGGTCCAGATGTCGGTCTTGATATGGATGCCGCCGCTGACCGTATTGATCGGACGCGAGGGGTCGAGCTGCTTGGTAAGGGTGTAGATATCCGTAACGAAGCGGGGATACTGCGTCTCGTCGGGCCAGAACTCCTCGTTGAACGGGGTCCACGTCACCAGCGACGGATGGTTCATGTCGCGAACCACCAGATTGCGCCACTCCATGAGGAAATTGCGGGCCGCCTCCACGTCGTTGGCGTCCAGACCCCAGCTCGGAGCCTCGCCCCAGGTCAGATAGCCTAACTTGTCGGCCCAATAGTAGAAGCGCTCCTCGAAGACCTTCTGGTGCAGACGCGCGCCGTTGAAGCCCGCAGCCATAGAGAGTTCGATATCGTGCTTCAGGGCCTCGTCCGAAGGAGCCGTCCAGATGCCGTCGGGATAAAAGCCCTGGTCGAGCACCAGACGCTGGTAGTAAGGCTCGTTGTTGAGATAGATCTTGTTGCCCTCGGTGTGGATCTTGCGCATGCCGAAATACGACTCGGCGCGGTCGATCGTCTTGCCCGAGGCATCCTTAAGTTCGAATACCACGTCGTAGAGGAAAGGCGATTCGGGACTCCACAGCTTGGCCTTCTTGATCGGCAGCGTAACCACCGAACCCGACGCCACGGGAGCCGTGTTGCGCGCCACCACCTTGCCGCCGTCGAGTACGCTCACCGTAAGCACGTTGCCCGCAGCATTACGGCGCATGGTCAGCTCCATCGACACCTCGCCGCGGTCGATGTCGGTCACATACTTGACGCGCGCTATTCCGTTCGGGGCCACGGCCTCCATCCACACGGTCTGCCAGATACCCGTGGTACGGGTATACATACACTCGAACGGACCGTGACGCAGCGACTGCTTGCCCGCCGACTGCATGCGGCCGCGCAGATCGCTCTTGGCGCTCACGACCAGCGAGTGCGTGCCGCCCGCCTTGACGAACTTGGTGATGTCCACCGAGAACGAGTCCGAGCCGCCGAAGTGACGGTCGACGAACTTGCCGTCGATGTAAATCTCCGACTCGTAATATACGGCGCCGAAGTTCAGCAGCACATCCTTGCCGTCCCATGCGGCGGGCACCGAGATCTCGCGCTGGTACCATATACAGGGTATGAACTCCTTGTGCTCCACGCCCGAGAGTTTGCTCTCGGGAGCGAACGGCACCGTGATCTTGCCGTCGAATCCGCGGCTGTCCTTCAAACCGCGCTCCCAACCCGTCTTCACGGGATCGAGAGTATAACTCCACTCGCCGTTGAGATTGACCCAATCCGCACGTTCGAACTGCGGGCGGGGATATTCGGCGCGCGGCTGCGCCTGCACGCCTGCCCAGCACATAAGGGCAGCAACGGCCGCCATAAATCTGATCTTCATCTATAAGCTATCTTTAATCGGTTAATAAATACAAAACTACTGCTCGTAGCCCTCGGCCTTCATGCGGAATATGTCGCTCACGCGCTTCATGTCGAACTTGCTGCGACGGTCGTAATAGTATACTCCGTTCTGCTCCTGCTCGACGTCGGTGAGCTGCGTGTAGCAGAATCCGCAGATCTTGTCGCTGTGGTCCACGATGGCCTTCACCTGCGCCTCCAGACGCTTGTAGAAATCCTCGCGCGTGGGCGCGGCGTTGCCGTAGCCCCACGAATTGCCGCCCTCGGGCTGCGTCTCGGCGCACTTTATGCCGCCGAACTCGTCCAGCAGGTAAGGCACGCTGCCGTCGTAGTGCAGCTTGACTATCGCACGGTCGAAACCGCGGCTCGGGCCCTGCGGCTGGTAGAACTTCTCGCCGTCGAAAAGGATGTTATGCAGCTTCTCGCCGTCCTGCTCGTAATTGTGAGCCGTGCAGAAATCGGAGATCACGTACAGACCGCCGCTCACGGTATTCACTGGACGCGAGGGGTCCAGACGACGCGTCTCGTGGTAGACGTCGGTCATGAAACGGCCCGCCTCGTTCGACGGAGTGCCCCACTCCTCGTTGAAGGGAGTCCACACCACCAGTGCGGGGTGGTTGCGGTCGCGCACCACGATATTGCTCCACTCCGAGAGGAAGTTGCGGGCGGCGCCCACCAGATTGTAGTTCTTGTCCCACGACGCCATCTCGCCCCAGACCAGATAGCCGAGCTTGTCGGCCCAGTAGTGGAAACGCTCCTCGAAGACCTTCTGGTGCAGACGCGCGCCGTTGAAGCCCGCCTCCTTCGACATCTCGATATCGCGGCGCAGAGCCTCGTCGGAAGGAGCCGTCCACACACCGTCGGGATAGAAGCCCTGGTCGAGCACCAGACGCTGGTAATAGGGTTTGTTGTTGAGATATATCTTGTTGCCGTCGATATGTATCTTGCGCATGCCCGCATACGACGCCACGCGGTCTATCACCTCGCCCGAGGCGTTCTTCACCTCGTAGACCACATCGTAGAGGAACGGCGATTCGGGACTCCACAGCTTGGGATTCTTGATCGTAAGAACCGTCGGAATGCCCTGCACGGCAGAAGATTCGGCGCGGGCGACGACCTTGGCGCCGTCCTTCACCGTAACCGTCAGGGTATTGCCGCCTGCCGAGCCGTAATAGGTCGGGATCACGGTCAAGCGGTTATTGTCGACGTCGGCAATCACCTGCACGCGCTCCAGACCCGATTTGTCCACGGCCTCCATCCACACCGTCTGCCAGATGCCCGTGGTGCGGGTGTAGCTGCAACCGTGAGAATACTGCAACATCGACTGCTTGCCGCCGGGCTGCTCGCCGTCGCGCAGACGGCTCTCGGCATGCACCACCAGACTGTGCTCGCCGCCGTCGCCCACATAGTCGGTTATGTCGAACGAGAAAGAGTCCGAGCCGCCGTAGTGACGCCCCACGAAACGGCCGTCGATGTATATCTCCGACTCATAGTAGACCGCTCCGAAATTGAGCTTCACGCGCTTGCCGCTCCACTCCGACGGGATGCGCACCGTGCGCTGGTACCACACGCTGTTGATGAAGTCCTTGTAGCCCACGCCCGAGAGGTCGCTCTCGGGAGCGAACGGCACCGTGATCTTGCCGTCGAAACCTTTGCTTTCGTAGAAGTTGCGGTCGCGGCCCGACGCCGACAGATCGAGAGCGAAGCTCCACTCGCCGTTGAGGTTCACCCAGTCGGCACGCTCGAATTGCGGACGCGGGTACTCCGCGCGCGGCACTGCGAACGCGGCAGCCGCAAACAGAAGAGTCGCTATGAATGAAAATCCGAATTTCATGATACAGTTCAAAAGTTACAGGTTAATATTCTTACAAATGTACGTTTTTTTCGGCAAACGGCAAAATCGTCGGGGCGATTTTTCGTCCCGACGCAAAGGCCCGCAGTCCGCGCAGCCGCACGGGCCGCATCGCCGCCGAGCGCGCACGCACGGAAAAGGCCGCCCCGAACGGGACGGCCTCGCATATCGCATGCGACGCGCCGCACGCATCAGAACGTCCACTTCGCGGCCAGAGTGGGAATGGCGTAGAAACCTTTCGCCACGAAATTGTTCGTCAGTTCGACCTCGCCGCCGACGCTCAGATGAACGTTGTCCCAGCCCTTTATTTTTCGGAGGTTCACCCAGAACTGCGGCTCCGAGAAGAATATGTGCGTGGTATTCTGCCAGGCACGTGCCTCGCGCCAGAAATCGAAAAACCCGTTGAACGTGCACCAACCCTTGGCGAAATCGATGCCCCACACGCCCGTTATCTGGAAATTGCTCTCCTTCTTGCAGCCCGAGGCGTCGACGGTATGGGGAATGTACTTATACATGAACGTAAGCGACCACGTTTTGGTGAAATCCTTCGAATGGCCCGAATAGGTGGGACCTATCAGCCACGCGTTGTTGTACGAACCCGCCGCCTTGCTCAGGCCGCCGTCGTACTCCAGATGGGCCGACAACCAGTTCATCTTCGAATTTTTCCAGAAACACAGCTCGCGCGAGATCTCCCAGTAGGCGCCCTTCACGCCGCTGTTGTAATCCAGATCAATGAAGAAGAAGGTGCTTCCGAACGAATCGGCGCGGAACATCTCCACGGTGGTGGTGATGGGTGCGCGTCCGTCCGAACCCGCCGTTTTGTCGAGATCGTCGTAGAGATGGCGGCCGAAATCGTAATGGAACTGAAGATTCTGGGCCGAAACGCCCGCACCGACGAACAACAACGCGAGTAGCAGAAGTTTTTTCATAATAATTTGTTTTTGGGTTTATTGCAATGTATAAAACTGTTGCGCAGGCTATTTGTCCGTTACGCGGTTCACCTCGAAATCGACCGAGGTGTCGCCTTGCAGATCGCGGCCGAACTCGTAATCCTTACCCGGCAGCACGGCATTGAGCGCTATGCCTACTATGGCGGCCACGGCGAGTCCCGACAGCGAGGTGAAGCCCAGCGACACGGCGTCGCCCGCGCCGTACTTGATGCCGATGGCCAGCACCAGTATGATGGCGGCTATGATGACATTGCGCGAAGCGGTGAAATCGACCCTGTTCTCCACGATGTTGCGTATGCCCACGGCCGAGATCATACCGTAGAGCACCAGCGACACGCCGCCGATGGTCGCCGTGGGCATGGAGCTGACCAGCGCGGCGAATTTGGGCGAGAACGAGAACAGTATGGCGAAGACAGCAGCCAGACGTATCACGCGGGGGTCGAACACCTTGGTCAGGTTCAGCACGCCCGTATTCTCGCCGTAGGTGGTGTTGGCGGGAGCGCCGAAAAGCGACGCCAGCGACGTGGCCAGGCCGTCGCCCGCCAGCGTGCGGTGCAGCCCGGGATCGGCCAGATAGTTGCGACCCACGGTCGACGAGATGGCGCACATGTCGCCTATGTGCTCCACCATGGTGGCCAGCGCGATGGGCATTATGGTTATGACCGACGACAGGGCCAGCCCCCAGTCGGGCGACGAGAAGATGGAGAACACGGTGTCGCTCATCCTGAACGGCAGTCCGATCCACGAAGCGTCGGCCACGGCCGAGAAATCGGCCCTGCCGAACACGGCCGCCACGGCATACGAACCCGCCACGCCCAGCAGGATGGGAACGATGCGCACCATGCCGCGGCCCCAGATGTTGCTGACTACGATAATGGCTATGGCCAGAATGGCGATCCACCAGTCGGCCGAGCAGTTGGCGATGGCCGAGCCCGAGAGGATCAGACCTATGGATATGATGATGGGACCCGTCACGATGGGCGGGAAATAGCTCATCACGCGCTTGGCGCCGAAGACGGCGAACAGCCCCGCCAGTACGAAATAGAGCACGCCCGCGAAGAACACGCCGAGGCAGGCGTAAGGCAGGGCCTCGGCGGCCGACAGCCCCTGCGCCATGCCCATCTCCTTCACCGCGGCGTAACCGCCGATGAAGGCGAACGACGACCCCAGAAACGCGGGGACCTTGAATCGTGTGACAAGATGGAACAGCAGCGTGCCGAGACCCGCGAAGAGCAGCGTGGCCGAGACGGAGAGTCCCGTAATGGCGGGCACGAGTACCGTGGCGCCGAACATGGCGAACATGTGCTGGAGACCCAGCGCGAGCATTTTGGGTTTGCCGAGCGAACGGGCGTCGCAGACCGCGCCGTCGCGAAGATTGGAATTAGCCATTATGAATCGAGTTTTGGAATGTCGTCTCCGCACGCGCCGCAACGAAAGACGCCGCAGGCCCTTCGATCGTAAAGACCGTCGGTCCGATGCGGCATCGTATTGGTCAAGCGGCATTCATCCGCACAAAGATATTCCGTTCGGACATATAATCCAAACATACGGGCGGCAATCGGCAGAAAATATTCAGACTTCGCGTTTTCATCGCAACATCCGCTGTTCGCCGTCGGCGGCAGGAGTGCGCGAGCCTCGGCGAGCAGCAGTCCGCCGCGTGGGGCGGCGGCGAACTGCCGATATCGCTATGCGATATCGATCAATAAACACGCAAAAAAAATTCGGCCGAGAGACCCGACCGAACGATTCGTTACCCGATTCCGCGCGAACGTCAGAACATGTAGGCCACGCCGACATAGAAGTTACGCGTATTGAGCTTATAACCGATATCGTTGCTCTTGGCGATATCGATCAGGCCCCAGTCGTAGCCGAGAAATATCTGGTAGTGGTCGTAGAGCTGCACGCCGCCACGAATGCCCAATCCGAAGTCGAAGCGGTTCAGGCCGCCCTGCGAGCCGAAAGTATCGTACTTTTCGGTGGTGTTGCCGCTCTCCAGCTTATTCTTGCCGCCGATGCCCACGGCGAAGTAGGGACCGAACGTACCGAACAGACTGACGTTGCCCGACTGTCCCACCGTATGGCGGTAACCGATGTGGAGGGGAATCTCCAGATAATAGGGACGAACGATGTTGTTCACAGCCTCGTCGTCGACCGAGGTGTTGAACTCGGCACCCTTGGAGCTTACCAGCAGCGATCCATCGAAATAGAATCCGTCGAGGATGAACGCGGCGCCCATCTCCACCTTGAATCCGACGTTGAAACCCACGCGCGAGTCGGCGTCGAGCGACATGCCCGAGGCGTGCATCGAATACGAGCTGAAATTCACGCCTCCCGTAACGCCGTAACGGATACCGTGCTCCTGGGCAGACACGACGGCCGAGATCAACAGCGCGAACGATAATAATGGTAGAAATCTTTTCATGACATTAAGTGTTTAGTTAACATTCGATCCTCCATCTGCAAAAAGGATGCAAACACGGCCCGCACGCAATCTTTTTATCGCCCCGAGGCCGTGCGGACACGCTCCGTCGCCCGTCGGGCGGCAGCCTGCGGAGACTGCAAACGAGCGCAGCGAATATTTGCGGGCCTCCGCGCGCCGAGGCTGCGGCCCGCGCAGTTCTGACGAACTGCATTTCTTTGTCTCTCGTCGCAGGCGTAACGTCTGTTTATGAATATAATATTTCATTCTATACACACGCGTCAGCCCGGCCCGCGCAGAAGCGATTTCGGACGAAGAGCGGCCGCGGCGACGAAGCGTTAAGAATCGGAGACTTTTTGACATCAAAAGGCGGCATAATCGTTTGAGATGCCAATCCTCACTTACGTTCGGTGGCATGACGGGCTATCTTTCGGAAAACAGGCGTTACGCCTGCGACTCGCCAGAGTCGCGCGGGCCGCCGCCCCCCCCAGCGGAGGCCCGCAGTCGTTCGCGAATGCTCACTCGCTCCCTCCGCAGGCTGCTGCCCGAACAACCGCGGCCGCCGAAGATAAGTTTTACCCGAGATCGTCAGCCTGCGGTTCTTCAGAACCGCGCAGTTCGCCGCCGCCCCCTCGCGGCGGACTGCTACTCGCTTTCGGCTCGTGCGCGTCCTCCGCCGTCGGCGAACGGCAGGCCGCGGCCCGAATTCCGCATAAGCTCGGCAAAATCGCAAATAAATTTGCTTTTGCGCTCGGCTTATTCGTACCTTTGCACTATAAATTCAATCGTTATGACACGCATCATATCGCCATCGATACTCTCGGCCGACTTCGGCAACCTCGAACGCGACATCCGCATGATCGACCGCAGCGCGGCCGAATGGGTGCACGTGGACGTCATGGACGGCGTATTCGTACCCAACATATCGTTCGGATTCCCCGTCATGAAACCCCTGCGCCGCGCGACGCGCAAGGTGCTCGACGTACACCTTATGATAACCGATCCCGAACGCTACACGCGCCGTTTCGTCGAGGCAGGAGCCGATTGGGTCACGTTCCACCACGAAGCCACGCGCGACATCGCGGGCTGCATAGCCTCCATACGCGGAGCGGGGGCCAAGGTCGGAATCTCCATAAAGCCCGCCACGGCGCCCGAGGTGCTGCGCGACCTGCTGCCCGAAATCGACATGGTGCTGGTCATGAGCGTCGAACCCGGGTTCGGCGGCCAGTCGTTCATACCCGAGTCGCTCGACAAGATACGCGCACTGGAGGGCATACGCCGCCGAGCGGGACTCGGATTCCTCATCGAGGTCGACGGCGGCATATCGGCCGCCAACGCCGCCGAGGTATTCGCCGCGGGAGCCGACGCGCTGGTAGCGGGCAGCGCGGTATTCGGCGCCGCCGACCCCGAAGCCGAGATACGCAAGATGCTGGAGGCCCGCTAACCGACACCACAAACGCAAGACGATGATTTCATTAGACAACCTCACGGTAAGTTACGGAGGGTGGACCCTCTTCGACGACATATCGTTTCTCATAAACCCCAAGGACCGCATAGGTCTGGTGGGCAAGAACGGTGCGGGCAAGACCACCCTGCTGCGCATCATCACGGGCGAGCAGCAGCCCACCTCGGGCGCCGTGACTGTTAACGGCGAATGCACCATAGGCTATCTGCCGCAGCAGATGCGCGTGGCCGATACCACCACGCTGAAGGCCGAGACCGAAAAGGCTTTCGACGAGGTGCTGCGCCTCGAAGCCGAGATAGAATCGCTGACCACGCAGATAGCCGAGCGCACCGATTACGAATCGGCCGAATACGAATCGCTCCTGCACCGCCTCAACGACGCGCAGGACCATTACCACATACTCGGCGGCGACACGCGCGAGGCCGACATAGAGAAGACCTTGCTCGGACTCGGATTCCGCCGCTCGGACTTCGGGCGCGCCACGAGCGAGTTCTCGGGCGGCTGGCGCATGCGCATCGAGCTTGCGAAGCTGCTCCTGCGCCGCCCCTCGATATTCCTGCTCGACGAGCCCACCAACCACCTCGACATCGAGAGCATACAGTGGCTGGAGGAATACCTGAAAAGCTACAACGGGGCCGTGCTCGTCATCTCGCACGACCGCGCCTTCCTCGACAACGTAACCACGCGCACGGTGGAGCTCTCGCTCGGCAAGGTCTACGACTACAAGGTGCCCTACTCCAAGTTCGTCGGGCTGCGCGCCGAACGCCGCGCGCAGCAGATGGCCGCTTACGAGAACCAGCAGCGCATGATAGAGAAGACCGAGGAGTTCATCGAGAAGTTCCGCTACAAGCCCACCAAGAGCAATCAGGTGCAGTCGCGCATAAAGCAGCTCGAACGCATAGAGCGCATAGAGGTGGAGGAAGAGGATCTCGCCACGCTCAACATAAAGTTCCCGCCCGCGCCGCGCTCGGGCCAGATAGTGGCCGAGATAAAGGAGGTCGGCAAGGCGTTCGGCGAGAAGCGCATATTCTCCGACGCCACGTTCACCATCGAACGCGGACAGAAAATAGCCCTCGTCGGCCGCAACGGCGAAGGCAAGACCACCATGGCCCGCATGCTCATAGGCGAATTGCAGCCCACCGAAGGCTCGATACGCATAGGAGCCAACGTCAACATAGGCTACTACGCGCAGAATCAGGACGATCTGATGGATGGCGAATTTACGGTATACGACACCCTCGACCGCGTGGCCGTGGGCGACATCCGCACGCGCCTGCGCGACATACTCGGGGCGTTCCTCTTCCGCGGCGAGGACGTCGACAAGAAGGTGAAGGTGCTCTCGGGCGGCGAGCGCTCGCGTCTGGCCATGGCCCGTCTGATGCTCGAACCGCGCAACCTGCTGGTGCTCGACGAGCCCACCAACCACATGGACATGCGCTCGAAAGACATACTCAAGCGCGCCATACAGAAATACGACGGCACGGTGGTGGTCGTGTCGCACGACCGCGACTTCCTGGACGGCATGGTCGACCGAGTGTACGAGTTCCGCGACGGCGGGGTGAAGGAGTACCTGGGCGGCATATACTATTTCCTCGAAAAGCGCAAGGTGGAGTCGCTGCAAGAGATCGAGCGCAAGGACGTCCCCGCCGCTTCGGCCGCCCGATGCAACGACGCCGCGGACAAGGCCGCCTCGGGAAAGCTCTCCTACGAGCAGCGCAAGGAGCAGGAAAAGACCCTGCGCCGCATGCGCAAGGCCGTGGAGACCATCGAAGCCGAGCTGGCCGAACTCGAACGCCGCATAGCCGAATACGACGGGCGTCTGGCCGCCGCCACCGAATACACCGAGCAGGATTACACCGCCTACAACGAACTCAAGGCCCGCTACGACCACATGATGCACGAATGGGAGAAGGCGAGCTACGAACTGGAGATAACCGAAAACCAATAAAGCCATGTACCGTAAATCAATAATCGCCGCACTCGCCGCCGCATGCGCCGCCGTGGCGTGCGCACCGCAGCCCACCACCATGAAGCAGGCGGCCGAAGGGCTGTTCCTCGTGGGCACGGCCCTCAACGAAAGACAGATCACGGGGCGCGACACCGCCGCCCTGAGGGTCGTGTGCGAACACTACGACGCCATAGTGGCCGAGAACTGCATGAAAAGCGAATCGCTGCACCCCGAGCGCGACCGCTACGCGTTCGACATGGCCGACCGTTTCGTCGAATTCGGCGAGCGCAACGGCATGACCGTCACGGGCCACACGCTCATATGGCATTCGCAGCTGCCGCAATGGTTCGTCCGCGGCGACGACGGCGAGCTGCGCTCGGCCGAGGAACTGAAAGCGATAATGAAAGAGCACATCCACACCGTCGTGGGCCGCTACAAGGGGCGCATCAAGGGTTGGGACGTGGTGAACGAGGCCATAATGGAGGACGGCAGCTACCGCCGCTCGCCCTTTTACGAGATTCTGGGCGAGGAATTCATCCCGCTCGCGTTCCAATACGCCCACGAGGCCGACCCCGATGCCGAGCTCTACTACAACGACTACAACATGTGGTTCGCGGGCAAGCGCGACGCCGTGGTGAAGCTCGTGGGCGAGCTGCGCCGCCGCGGCCTGCGCATCGACGCCGTGGGCATGCAGAGCCACATGGGCATGGGACATCCCGACTTCGCCGAGTACGAAAAGAGCATACGCGCCTATGCCGACGCGGGCGTGAAGGTGATGATAACCGAGTTCGACATGAGCGCCCTGCCCTCGCCCTACGTCGGAGCCGACATAGCGCAGGGCGGCATGGAGCGCGACCGTGCGCTGAACCCCTACCCCGATTCGCTGCCCGCCGAGGCCGCCGCCGAGTGGCAGGCCCGCATGGAGCAGGCATTCGACATCATGCTGCGCAACAGCGACGCCATATCGCGCGTGACGTTCTGGGGCGTGAGCGACGGCGATTCGTGGCTCAACGGCTTCCCCGTGCGCGGACGCACCGATTATCCGCTGCCGTTCGACCGTCGGCACGAAGCCAAGCCCGTGGTAGCCGAATTTATCAGAAAATGCAACATCGCAAAAGGAAAATAGACTGACATGGATAACAACATAGTATTCGGAATCCGCCCCGTGGCCGAGGCCATCGAGTCGGGCAAGCAAATCGAAAAACTCTATCTGCGCAAAGGCGCCGAGGGCCAGCTCATGACCGAGCTGCGCGATCTGGCGTTCCGCCACCGCATACGCGTGCAGGAGGTGCCGACAGAGAAACTCAACCGCCTCGTAAAGGGCAACCACCAGGGAGCCGTGGCGCAGATCGCACCCATCGAGTATGTGGAGCTGACCGATATTCTGGAGCGCGTGCCCGATGACGAAACGCCGCTCATAGTGCTGTTCGACGGCGTGACCGACGTGCGCAACTTCGGCGGCATAGCCCGCTCGGCCGAGTGCGCGGGGGCGCACGGACTAATCACGCCTCTGAAGAACTCGGCGCCCGTCAACTCCGAGGCCATGCGGTCGTCGGCAGGCGCGCTGAGCCGCATACCCGTGTGCCGCGTAGGTTCGATACGCAACACCGTGAAGGCGTTGCAGGCCGAAGGATTTCAGGCCGTAGCCGCCACCGAGAAGAGCCGCAAGCTGCTCTACGACGCCGACCTGCGCAAGCCCACCGTAATCATCATGGGTTCGGAGGAGACGGGAATATCGAAAGAGGTACTGAAATTGTGCGACGAGCAGCTGGCCATACCCTTAATCGGAGCCGTGGAGTCGCTCAACGTGTCGGCCGCCGCGGCCGTCATGCTCTTCGAGGTCGTACGCCAGCGGATAGGCGACTGACGAAGCCCCTGCCGCAGCCTGCGGAGAACGCAACGATGCGAATGCCGTTGCGGGCCTCCGCGCGCCGAGACTGCGGCCCGCGCAGTTCTGCGAACTGCATCTATTGAAAAATAACCGTTTTAAATTCACCCTCATGCCGAACCGATTCATCCGTAAAACCGCCGAGGCGATGCGGTCGCTCGTCCGCTCGCTGGCCGCCCATCCCGTCGAGATGGCTATCGCGCTGCACGCCTGCGTCGCCGTATGCGTCATGGAGACGGGCGATACCTATCCGCCCGAAATCGCGCCGTGGATGCGGCCCGCCATGCTCGCACCCGTATTCATAGCCACGGCATACTGCCTCAACGCCATATTCACACGCGGCGCGGCCCGCACGGCATACTACCTGTGGTGGCTGCCCTACGCCGCGACGGCGTTCATCCCCAACCTCGTCCAATGGACCGAGACATCGGCATACATAGTCACCAACATAGCGCTGCTGCCGCTGCTGCTGATTTCATTCCGCCTGCAACGCGACAACGACCGTTTCGTCGACGAGGCGGCGCACACTGCGCTGGCCGCAGCCACGGGAATAGCGTTCGCCGCGGTAATCGAGCTGCTGTTCTGGCTCACCTACATGTCGGTGATCTACATCTTCGATCTGCATGAGGTGAAGCACATGGGCACCTGCTCGTCATCGGTCTCGTTCATAGTGCTCGCACCCGCGATATTCTTCGCCGTGAAGGACAACACCCGACTCGACGCGCATGCGGCGGGCCGCACGGGCGACATGCTGCTGAACTTCATAGTGACACCCGCGCTGCTGCTCTACAACGTCATACTCTACGTCTACGCCGCGAAGATACTCCTAACGTGGTCGCTGCCCAAAGGCGGCATAGCCAACATGGTCTTCGCATTCACCATGACGGCCGTGGCGGTGAAAGCCTTGCAGCAGTTCGTCGGACGCCGCCACTACGACCGCTATTTCGACCGTTTCAGCCTGCTGGCCGTACCGCTCGTCGTACTATTCTGGATCGGTGCGCTGCGCCGCGTGGTAGAATACGGACTTACCGAGTGGCGTTTCTACATGATCCTGTGCGGAATAGTCATGACGGTGTGCATAGCGCTGTTTCTCTCGCGCCGCACGGGTCGCTACATAGCCGTGGCACTCACGGCCTTCGCGCTGCTCTTCTGTTCGGCATACATACCGCCTCTGAAAGCCGAGAACGTAGCCCTGCGTTCGCAGATATGCCGCGCACGCAATACGGCGCGCGAGCTGGGAATCCTGACTGCCGACGGCACACTGCGCCTCGGCACACGCGCGGAGTCGGACTCGCTGCAACGCGATCTGCACCGACGGTTGTACCAGTCGCTGGACTACATCGACAGCCGCGACACGCTTCGTCTGGCCCGCGAGTTCGGCCTCCGACGCAGCAAAGACTATCTGGCCTCACTGTCGCCCCAAACGGAGTCTTACGCGCTGCGCCGCACGGACAACGAGATCGAGATCATCGAGGCGGCGGCAGATTACATGTATATCTACTACGACAACTACATGGCCTCGGAGCAGGCAAAGGAACTGCTGCCGATAGATGGATTCAGCCATATAATAGCCAAGGCGGTGAATTTCGAACGCAGCACGTTCGCCGAGGGCGAGACGCCCGCCATAGAGATCGACGGCTGCCGCATCGACCCCGATGCGCTGCTCGACACCATGCTGGCGCAGTCGGGTTTCTCGCGCGCGAACATGCCCACCGAGGAATGGCTCGACCGACACAGCAAGGAGTTCCTGACTTTCAGGAGCGATTCGGTCATAATCGTCTTCGAACGCATGCAGCTCGCCACCGACGAGGGCAAGTGGATCATAACGTCGGCCGAAGATCTGTTTACAGCCATAAAATAGGCAATCGTATATTTCAAAGCATTGATGCAGGAGAGATTGCAGCACCCTCGGTTCGGTGAGATCGCGGTGTCGCGCACCCGACGCTCGCGGCGCATATCGCTCTCGGTGCGCCCGTCGGGCGAGATACGTCTCTCGTTTCCGCCCCACGTATCGCTCGGGCGGGCCGTGGCGTTCATGGAGTCCAAGGCCGAGTGGATCGAAGCGGTGCGCCGCAAATTCGCCTCACGGCCGCAGCCGACTCCGCTCGCACGCGAGGATATCGAACGTCTGCGCGCCGAGGCCAAGGCCCTCCTGCCGCAGCGGGTGGCCGAGCTGGCAGCACGCTTCGGGTTCGAATACGGCAAGGTGACCGTCCGCGCGGCGCGCACGAAATGGGGATCGTGCACGGGCCGCAACGACATATCGCTGAGCCTCTACCTCATGACCCTGCCCGAGCATCTGCGCGACTACGTAATCATACACGAACTCTGTCACACGGTGCACCACGACCACTCGTCACGGTTCCACGCACTGGTCGACCGTCTGACCGACGGGCGCGAAAAACTTCTCGCCCGAGAGCTGAGAAGCCATTCGATACTGTAACCGCATAGCCGCCCGACCGTGCGGCGCCTATGAAAAACAGGGCGCAGAGTATTGCCCGACAACGCTATTTTTCTTAAATTTGCAATCGACTACTCCTGTTTAACCCATATTAACGATTCTCCAATGAAACTTCACTCGAAACTGATCTTATGGCTTCTGGCGATACTGTCCGTCGCTGCGGCGTTCGACGCGCAGGCCAAGCCGAAAAAAATGCGTGCCCTCATCGTCTCGGGCCAGAACAACCACAACTGGCAGGTGAGCCACCGCGTACTGCGTCTCATACTCGACCAATCGGGACTTTTCGATGTCGACATAGCCCTCACGCCCGAAGCGGGCGGCGACATGAGCGGGTTCAAGCCCGATTTCGCCCGATACGACGTGGTGGTGCTCGACTACAACGGCGACCGCTGGCCCGCAGAGACCGACGAGGCCTTCCTGCGCTACGTCGGCAAAGGCGGCGGAGTGGTGATCTATCACGCGGCCGACAACGCCTTCGCCGACTGGCCCGAGTTCAACCGAATCATCGCCCTCGGCGGATGGGAGGGGCGCAACGAAAAATCGGGACCCTACTACTACCTCATAAACGACATTCCCGTGCTGGACAACGGCGCGGGTGCGGGCGGTTCGCACGGCATGCAGCGCGAATACCCCATGCACTGCCGCAAGGCCGACCACCCCATAACCAAAGGGCTGCCCGACAACTGGATGCACGCCCGCGACGAGATGTACGACCGCATGCGCGGCCCCGCCAACGTGCGCGACCTGCTCTACTCGGGACGCGCTGACGAGAAGACGGGCGGATCGGGACGCGAAGAACCGCTCGTATTCACGGTGGATTACGGCAAGGCACGCATATTCCACATCATGCTCGGCCACTGCGGCCCGACGATAGAGGACAACCCCGCCATGCAGTGCGCGGGATTCCAGACCCTGCTGCTGCGCGGTGCCGAATGGGCCGCCACGGGCAAGGTGAAGCAGCCCGTGCCGTCGGATTTCCCGACCGACAAGTCGATATCGCTGCGCCGCGGTTACGCAGCGCCCGCGCGACAGATACCGACGAAGTAAAGATTTCGGCTTGCAATCGCGAGGCGCAGCCTGCGGAGCGAGCGAACAGCGAGCCTCCGCGCGCCGAGGCTGCGGCTCGCGCGGCTCCGGAGAGCCGCAAAATCGCAGGATCGAATCCGACGAAATAAAAAAAATGCTCCCCGACGCGTGATTGTCGTCGGGGAGCATGGCATTTATGCCGCACCCGTCAGTGCAGGAATATGAGCTGCGTCACGACATAGACGGGCAGCAGAACCACCAGCGAGAACTTGACCATGTAGCCGAAGAATCCGGGCATCTTGATTCCGCTCTGCTCGGCGATGGCCTTGACCATGAAATTGGGACCGTTGCCGATGTAGGTCATCGAACCGAAAAATACCGAACCCAGAGCGATGGCCCTGAGCAGCGCCTGCGGTATGCCCGCCACGTAGACGGCATCGGGAACCTGCGGCAGACCTTGGGCCACGGTGTGGAACGCCACGGCCGTGGGGGCGTTGTCGAGGAATGCCGACAGACTGCCCGCACCGTAGAAGAACTGCCACGGCTGGTGCAGCCCCAGTTTGGCGGCATGGGTATTGAGGAAAAGCAGGGCGGGCGTCATGGTGGCGAATATTCCTATGAAAAGGAATCCGACCTCGATGATGGGGTCCCACGTGAAGTTGTTCTGCCTGCGGGTCTCGCGGTCGGTGGTGAATACCGACAGAAGTATTATGACCACGAGGACTATCTCGCGCAGGAATTTCACGTACAGCGGCGCATTCTCGTCGGCCATGCTCGGGATATACGACTGGTTGACGAACGACACGGCGGCGATCACGACGGCGAGATAGACTATGTTGATGCCTCCCGACAGACGGAGTTTCGTCACCTCGGTACGATCGGCTCGCAACGCCTCCGACGGCTCCTTGCCGTGGAAATAGCGGTCGGTCAGATAGTATATGGCCAGAAGCACCGTTCCCGTGAAGAGCCACTCGGGCAGCAGCGACAGGAACCAGGTGAAGTGCGCGCCGCGCAGGTAGAGCAGGAACAACGGGGGATCACCGAGCGGCGTGAGCACACCTCCGCAGTTGGCTATGAGCGCAATGAAGAAGAGTATGGTGTGCGTCTTGTGAGTGCGCTGCTTGTTGATGTTGATGATAAAGCGTATGAGCAGCATGGCCGCACCCGTGGTGCCCATGAACGAGGCGAGCAGGAATCCGATGGCCAGGATCAGGGTATTCACCCTCGGCGTAGCCTCGATGTCGCCCCGAATGTCGATGCCGCCCGTAACCACGAACAGCGAACAGAGCAGGATGATGAACGGCAGGTAGTCGTACAGCATCTGATGCTCGAGTCGGTCGCCCATGCCGTTGGCGACCAAATATATGCCTGCGGGAAGAGCCAGCACGACGGCGACGCACAGCTTATGCAGGTTGCTCTCCCACCATTTGGGGGCGGCAAGCGGCAGTACGGCTATGCTCAGCAGCATGAGAACGAATGGGATAAGAGCCCATATTTCAATTTCGTACATAATATTTTTATTGAATTTTAGTGTGGCAAATATACAACAAATGTCCGAAACCGAGGGGGGGGGTATTCGATGAATATTTCGCAAGATTCGGCTTAAAAATGTTGTAATTCGGAATCTGCGCCCACAAAAGTGTCCTTTTTGAGGCATCACGGTATATAGCCTCGGCGCGGCACCGACGGGTCGGGCTCTGCGCTCGGATTATCGAATATTTTTCCGTTTTTCCGAAATCGTTTCTGCCGCGGGATGGGTTAACGCGCGTGAATATTGCAGTCCGCAGGACTGCGCGGGCCGCAGCCTCTGCCCCGCGGAGGCCCGCTGTCGTTCGCGAATGCTCAC
>CAUHCL010000003.1 GCA_959604655.1 uncultured Alistipes sp.
GGCAATGCCGCGCCCGACGAACGCGCCGCGCTGGCCGAGGCCTTCGACAGCATGGCCGCCGAGCTGCTCGGCAAGGAGTATGCGCACGGCGATCTGAAACCCGAGAACATAATCGTCACTCCCGACGGCCGTCTGCGCGCCATAGACTGGGACGCGGCTTTCGTTCCCGAGCTGGCGGGCCGCAAGGCCGTAGAAACGGGCACCGCAGCGTTCCAGCATCCGTCGCGCACCTGCGAGATGTTCGACAAGCACATCGACGACTATTCGATCGCCATGATCTCGGTGATGCTGCACGCCGCGTCCGTCGACCGCGCCACGGCCGAGCGCCTCCGCACCTGCCGCGAATTTGCGGTAAGCCCGCGCGGCATCGCCCGCGGAGAGCGTCGGGAACTCGACCGCCTGACCGAGCTGTTCGCATCGCTCGGCATGGCCGCGCAGTACAGACTGGCACGCATGCTCGCATCGCCCGTCCCGCAGCTGTTCGACCTCGAACGCATAATGCACTTCGCCACCCGCCGCCGCTACGGAACATCATCCGACGCCGACGGAGCATTAGCCGACGAGCGAAACGGCCTGTGGGGTTGCAGGGCGGGCAGCAGATGGATCGTCCCGCCGCTGTACGACACGACATTCGACCCGTCGGAGGGCGTAATACTCGCCTCGATAGGCGGTTACAGCCACTTCCTGTCGACCGACGGCCGCACCCTGCGCAGCTTCGGCAAAGGCGATGTGGTAAAACCGCTCCGCAACGGTCGCGCCCCGCTGCGCCGCACCGACGGAGCGTGCCTCGTCATAACGGCCGAAGAGCTCGAAGCCTGACCCCGACCGCCGTAGCGACTAATCCCGCCCGCACCGCGCGGCGGGATTTTTTTATGTCGGCAAGTCCCGAAATGGCACCGTAGGCCATACGAATATTCCGTTCAGACTGCGTATACAATAAAATATAGCTAAGAAATATATAATAATCGATGAAAAAATACCAGAAAAGAGTGTAATAACATTTTTTATTTGTATTTTTGTCAATAAATACGAATACCTAAACATCATGTATACTCAAGAGATCACGCGACGCCATCGCGCCGCATTCATAATCGCCATCGACCGCTCGTGTTCCATGCAGGAAAACGTGCATTTCGGCAACCGAATCATGACCAAGGCCGAAGCCGTGGCCTACACGGCCAACACTCTAATCTCGGAGCTGATCGACCGCTGCCGACGCACCGACGGGCTGCGCAACTACTACGACATAGCCGTGGTGGGCTACTGCAACGGCAGGGTGGAGATGCTTCTCGACCCCGCGGGATTCGTCCCGATAGACCGACTCGCGGCACGCACGCCCGAAACATCGGTCATATGCTCGCAGCACGCCTCCGACGACGGGGAGATACTCGTGGCCCACACCGTAAAGTTGTGGATCGAGGCCAAGAGCGAAGGCAACACCCCGATGTACGAAGCGATGCTGCACGTGCGCGACATGGCCGAGGCGTGGTGCGCCGATCCGCGCAACCGCGAGAGCTTCCCGCCCGTGGTGATAAACATCACCGACGGCGAGACCTCGGACTGCGACGATGACGAGCTGATCGACATATGCTCGCAGATACGCCGCATATCGACCGACGACGGCGGCACCCTGCTGTTCAACATCCACCTCTCCACCGCTTCCGAAAAGCCTGCCGTGATATTCCCGTCGCGGCACGAGCTGGCGGGTGCGGGGCAATACGCCCGCATGCTGGCCGAGTGTTCGAGCGAAATGCCCGAAGCGTTCAACGACGCCGTGCGCCGTAAGAAGGGCGCGGGCGCCGAACCGCCGTTCTGCGGAATGGCATACAATGCCAACATAGTCGAACTGCTCTCGATCCTGAACATCGGATCGCGAAGCGTAACCAACATGGAGTGATGGCAACGATTTACGACCTTCGCACGGCGCTCATGTCGCCTGCGGCATGCTTCACGCACACGGCCAATCTCGCATGGCGGGAAGACGACATATCGCGCTCGACCTACTTCGCCGAAACCGTCGTCGAATGCCGCCGCACACGCTATCTGCTCTGCATGCCGCTGCACCCCGACGCGCTGCGGCGCGCGGAGCGGTTCATCGTGAAAAAGAGGTATTTCAACTTCCCGATAGTGCCCGAAATAGAGATCCTGCGCGACGAGATGCGCTGCGGCAGCTCCACGCCGACACCATACTACTGCGACATTCTGCTGGAGCCGCTGCCCGAGGGCAGAACCCTCGACGAGGCGATACGCGAAACGGTCGACGCCGCCGAGGCGGCCGAACTGCTCGGGGCGCTCGACACGCTGCAAAAGAGTCTGGCCGAGGCGAACGTGTCGCTGTTCAACCTGCGGCCCGAGAATATCGTAGTCGACGGGGCGGGCACGCTGCATCCCGTGAGGTGGTACTACGCCGCAGACGGCGCGGGGCGCGACGACGGGGCGTTCGACGACATACGCCGCCGAATAACCGAGCTGTTCCCGCAGGCGGCATCGGCCCCGACGCACGAAGCGCCGCGGCCTCCGCACAGGCTCGAAGGCCACTTCGAGGCACGCCCGCTGTTCGAGGGGCTGGCCGCGGTGTACGACCCCGAAGGCTGGGGCTTCGTCGACAAGAGAAACCGCACCGTCATACGGCCGCGCTTCGCCTGGGTGAACGACTTCCGCGAGGGCCGCGCCGAGGTAAAGACCAAACGCGGGCGGATGGGACTCATCGACAAGCAGGGACGTTACGTCATAAAACCCTACTACAAGATCGTGGAATACGACCCCGTGAGCGGCAATTCGCAGGTTCGCAAGGGCAGCCGATGGGGAGTGTTCGACTACACGGGGCAGCTGATAAGGGAGTTTTCAGCAACCGCCGCGCCGAAGATATGAACGGACTGGGCGCTTTCGGCAAATAATTTGCGTTTTTTGCGGAAAATCCATATCTTGCGGTTTAATTTCGCAAACGAACAGAAAAACATAAAATTCATGGAGCAGACCAAATGCCTTATCATAGGAAGCGGCCCCGCGGGCTACACCGCGGCCATATACGCTTCGCGCGCCAACCTCAACCCCATAGTCTACGAGGGCATAGAGCCCGGCGGGCAGCTTACGACCACCACCGAGATCGAGAACTTCCCGGGCTACCCCGAGGGCATAGCGGGCACGGCGATGATGGATGACCTGAAACGTCAGGCGCAGCGCTTCGGAGCCGACGTGCGCTTCGGCGTGGTGACCGACGTCGACTTCACCGACCGTCCGTTCCGCGTCACGGTGGACGGCGAGCACCGCATCGAGGCCGAGAGCGTGATAATCGCCACGGGAGCCTCGGCCAAATATCTGGGGCTGGAGTCGGAGACGCGTCTGCGCGGCATGGGCGTGAGCGCCTGCGCCACGTGCGACGGCTTCTTCTACCGCAAGCAGGACGTGGCCGTGGTGGGCGGCGGCGACACGGCGTGCGAGGAGGCCACCTATCTGGCATCGATCTGCCGTCAGGTCTACATGATCGTGCGCAAACCCTTCCTGCGCGCCTCGAAAGCCATGCAGGAGAGAGTGATGAACACCCCCAACATCGAAGTGCTGTTCGAATACAACACCGTCGAGGTGCTGGGCGACGACGACGGCGTTACGGGCGCACGCCTGCGCCATGCGTCGGGCAAGGAGCTGAAGATCGACATCAGCGGCTTCTTCCTGGCCATAGGCCATCACCCCAACACCGAGCTGTTTCAGGGCAAGCTGGTGCTCGATGCCGAGGGTTACATCGTCACCGAGGCGGGCACCTCGAAGACCAACATCGAGGGCGTCTTCGCCGCGGGCGACGTGAAGGACCCCCACTACCGTCAGGCCATCACCGCCGCGGGTTCGGGCTGCGTGGCCGCACTCGACTGCGAACGTTTCCTGCTGAGCCGATAAATGTCGATCGCGGTCACCATACTCGGCAACGCCTCGGCCAAACCGACGGCCTCCGCACACCCCTCGGCGCAGGCGGTGAACATCAACGAGCAGCTGTTCCTCGTCGATGCGGGCGAGGGCGTGCAGCGCCGGATGTTCCGTTACGGCATATCGCCGCTCAGGCTGCGGGCCGTATTCATCTCGCACCTGCACGGCGACCACCTGTTCGGACTCTTTCCGCTGCTCTCGACGCTGGGACTCTACGGCCGCCGAACGCCGTTGCGGATATATGCTCCGCGCCCTTTCGGCGACATGCTGGAGTCACATCTGCGCTTCTTCGACCGCGACCTGCCCTACACCCCCGAGTGGGTGGAGGTGGACACCACCGCCAACCGCATCGTATTCGAGAACGACACGATCGAGGTGTGGTCGCTGCCGCTGCGCCACCGCGTGCCGACGGCGGGATACCTGTTCCGCCAGAAACAGCCGCCGCTCAACATACGCAAGTCCTGCATAGAACGCTACGGGCTCTCCATAGCGCAGATAGCCGCCGCCAAGCGCGGCGAGGATATCGTGCTCGACTCGGGTGAGACGCTGCGCAACGCTGACATCACTTACCGCCCCTACGAACCCGCCGCCTACGCCTACTGTTCCGACACCAACTACTCGGCTCGGCTGGCACGCATGGTCGAGGGGGTCGACCTGCTTTACCACGAAGCCACCTATGCCGCCGCGGAGAAGCGCATCGCCAAAGAGCGAGGCCACGCCACCACGGCCGAGGCCGCCAAGGTGGCCGAGAAAGCCGCGGCGAAAAGGCTGATAATAGGCCACTTCTCATCGCGGTACAAGGATCTGCAACCTCTCGTGGAGGAAGCGCGGGCCGTATTCCCCGCCACCGACATAGCCCGCGAAGGCGAGACATTCACCATAGAACCACTGCGCCATGACAAAGGCTGAGATACAATTCGTCCGCTCGCTGGCCGACAAACGCACCCGCAACGAAACGGGTCTCTTCACGGCCGAGGGGGCGAAGCTCGTCGGCGAGATCCTCGCATCGCCGCTGAAAGTGAGGAAGCTCTACGCCCTCGACGGCGTGTTCGACGGCCGCGCCGAGAGGATCGCCCCGCACGAGATGGAGCGCATTTCGTCGCTCAAGACGGCGACCGACTCGCTCGCCGTGGTCGAGCAGCCGCGTTACCGCTCGCCCGACGTCGCCCCCGCCGACCGCCTCACGCTCGCGCTGGACGGGGTGCAGAACCCGGGCAACATGGGCACCATAGTACGTCTGGCCGACTGGTTCGGCATCGACGACATATTCTGCTCGGAGGACTCGGCCGACCTCTACAACCCCAAGGTGGTGCAGGCCACCATGGGCGCCATACTGCGCGTGAGGGTGCACTATCTGCCGCTGCCCGACTTCCTCGCCCGCACCGCGGCGCGGGGCACGGCCGTCTACGGCACGGCGCTCGACGGCGACGACCTCTACGGCGCGCAGCTCGACGGCGCAGGGGTCATAGTGATGGGCAACGAGGGCCGCGGCATATCGGCCGAGTGCACCGCCTCGCTCACGCGGCGGCTGCTCATACCCTCCTACCCCGCCGACCGCCGCGGCTCCGAATCGCTCAACGTGGCGATGGCCGCGGGCATAGTGTGTTCGGAATT
Organism: uncultured Alistipes sp.; assembly: GCA_959604655.1. GTDB lineage: Bacteria > Bacteroidota > Bacteroidia > Bacteroidales > Rikenellaceae > Alistipes. The sequence continues at coordinate 5,533 of CAUHCL010000003.1, forward strand.
TCGCCGACGCACGATGCGCGGGCAGTCATTAGACGGCTTAATCGGCTGATAATTGGAAATAAATTCGTATATTTGCAAGTTGAAAACAAGCACAACGAAATGTCGGATCAAAGACTCAAAATAGGAATCACCCAAGGCGACACCAACGGCATAGGCTGGGAGGTAATACTCCGCACCTTCGCCGATCCGCGCATCGCCGAACTCTTCACACCCGTGATCTACGGGTCGCAGCAGGCCGCCGCGGCCCATGCCGCCACGCTCGACGACGAGCTGAAGGTGCAGTTCAACGTCGTGGCCTCGGCCGACGAGGCGCGCCGCGGGAAGATCAATCTGGTGAAGTGCGGCGAAACGGAACCCGTCCTCGGCACCCCCTCGCCCGAAGCGGGCAAGGCCGCGGTGGAGGCTCTGGAGGCCGCCGCGCGCGACCTGAAGGCGGGCGCGCTGGACGCCGTGGTGACCGCCCCGATCAACAAGGAGACGGCGCAGAGCGACGATTTCCGCTTCACGGGCCACACCGAATACTTCGCCGACCGTTTCGGCGGCGAGCCGATGATGATAATGTGCAGCGACCGCCTCAGGGTGGGTCTGGTGACCATCCACATCCCCATGGCCGAGGTGAGCGCGAGCATCACGCAGGAGAAGATCGTGCGGTCGCTCATCACGCTGCGCGAATCGCTCATAAATGATTTCGGCATCGTGGAGCCGCGCATAGCCGTGCTGGCGCTCAACCCCCATGCGGGCGAGGGCGGAATGCTGGGCCACGAGGAACAGAACATCATAAAGCCCGCCATAGAGCAGGCTTTCGGCGACGGCATACTGGCATTCGGACCGTTCCCCGCCGACGGGCTCTTCGGCGGCGGAGGCTACGCCAAGTACGACGCGGTGCTGGCCATGTACCACGATCAGGGGCTCACGCCGTTCAAGACCATATCGCCCGACGGGGTGAACTTCACCGCGGGGCTGCCCGTGGTGCGCACCTCGCCCGACCACGGCACCGCCTACGACATAGCGGGCAAGGCCGAGGCCGACGCGCAGTCGATGCGCAACGCCATATACATGGCCACCGACATAGTACGCAACCGTCGCCGCCGACAGGAGTGGAGCCGCAACCCGCTGCAACGCTTCGAGCGCGACAAGGGGCGCGACGTTTCGGTGAAGGATCTGAAACTGCCCGAGACCGAAGAGTAGAGATGTAAAAAATACCGCCGTCGGACCGATGTATTCCGTCTCGTAATTGTGGAAGCGTCGGACGAGGCAAAACTTAAAATAAAACACGATGATTAAAATCACATTCCCCGACGGTTCACAGCGCGAATACGCTGAAGGAACCACGGCTTACCAAGTAGCGGAGAGCATCAGTCCTCGTTTAGCTGCCGACTCTCTGGCCGCTTCGGTAAACGGCGCGACGGTCGACATGTCGCGCGCCATCGACGAAGACGCCGAGATCAAATTTTTCAAGTGGGACGACGCCGAGGGCAAGCACGCCTTCTGGCACACCTCGTCGCACCTGCTGGCCGAGGCGCTGGAGAGCCTCTACCCGGGCATCAAGTTCGGTATCGGCCCCGCCATCGAGAACGGATTCTACTACGACGTGGACTCGCCCGTGCCCATCACCGAGGCCGACCTGCCCGCCATCGAGAAGAAGATGCAGGAGCTGGCCCGCGGCAAGGAGCGTCTGGTACGCACCGAGGTCTCGAAAGAGGAAGCGCTCAAGACATTCACCGAAAAGGACGATCAATACAAGGTGGAGCTGATCCGCGATCTGGAGGACGGCACCATATCATTCTATACCAACGGCTCGTTCACCGACCTGTGCCGTGGCCCGCACATCCCCGACACGGGATTCATCAAGGCCCTGAAGCTCACCTCGGTGGCGGGAGCCTACTGGCGCGGCAACGAGAAGAACAAGATGCTCACCCGCATCTACGGCGTCTCGTTCCCCAAGAAATCGATGCTCGACGAGTATCTGACCATGATCGAGGAGGCCAAGAAGCGCGACCACCGCAAGCTGGGCAAGGATCTGGAGCTGTTCATGTTCTCGCAGCGCGTAGGTCAGGGCCTGCCCATGTGGCTGCCCAAGGGTGCCGAGCTGCGCGACCGTCTGGAGCGTTTCCTGCGCAAGATACAGAAGGACTACGGCTACCAGCAGGTCATCACGCCCCACATCGGCAACAAGGACCTCTACGTCACCTCGGGCCACTACGCCAAGTACGGCAAGGACTCGTTCCAGCCCATACACACGCCGTTCGAGGGCGAGGAATATCTGCTCAAACCCATGAACTGCCCCCACCACTGCGAGATCTACCGCAGCAAGCCGCGTTCGTACAAGGATCTGCCCGTGCGTCTGGCCGAGTTCGGCACGGTATACCGCTACGAACAGTCGGGCGAGCTGCACGGACTCACCCGCGTGCGCAGCTTCACGCAGGACGACGCCCACATGTTCGTGCGCCCCGACCAGCTGCTGGAGGAGTTCGAGAAGGTGATCGACATCGTGCTCTACATATTCCGCACGCTGAAATTCGACAACTACACCGCCCAGATATCGCTGCGCGACCCCAACAACAAGGAGAAGTACATCGGTTCGGACGAGAACTGGGAGAAGGCCGAGGCTGCCATCATGAAGGCTGCGGCCGACAAGGGTCTGAACACCGTGGTGGAGACGGGCGAGGCCGCATTCTACGGTCCCAAGCTCGACTTCATGGTCAAGGATGCGCTGGGCCGAAGCTGGCAGCTGGGCACCATCCAGGTGGACTACAACCTGCCCGAGCGTTTCGACCTCACATACAAGGGTGCCGACGACAAGCTGCACCGCCCCATCATGATCCACCGCGCGCCGTTCGGTTCGATGGAGCGTTTCGTGGCTGTGCTGTTAGAGCACACGGCGGGCAAGTTCCCGTTGTGGCTCACGCCCGACCAGGCCGTGATCCTGCCCATCTCGGAGAAATTCAACGACTACGCCGCCGAGGTGGCCCGCGAGCTGGAGCGCCGCGACGTGCGCGTGCAGATCGACGAGCGCAACGAGAAGATCGGCCGCAAGATACGCGACAACGAGCTGAAGCGCATTCCCTTCCTGCTCATCGTGGGCGAAAAGGAGGAAGCCGAGCGCAAGGTGTCGGTACGCGTGCAGGGCGAGGGCGACAAGGGTTCGATGGGAATCGCCGAGTTCGCCGACTACCTCACCTCGCTGGTGAAGGCCGAGACCGAAGCCGACAAGGCGGAGTAGGCGACGCCTGCCCGCACGATATAAACAATACAGTAGAACAAATCAAACGATTACTAATTTGGCAATCACGAAAAGACCGTTTTCGCCCCGTCCCAATACGGGCAGCGGCGGAATCAAGACTCAACAGGGGATACGGGGCCGACGTCCCGAAAAGGAGAATCCCCACCGCACCAACAACGAAATCACGGCTCCCACGGTGCGCCTGGTAGGCGACAACGTGGAACCCAATCTCGTGGTGCCCATCAGGCAGGCCCTCGCAATGGCCGAAGAGATGGAGATGGATCTGATCGAGATCTCCCCCAAAGCCGAGCCTCCCGTATGCCGCATTGCCGACTACCAGAAGTTCCTCTACCAGCAGAAGCGCAAGGCCAAGGAGATCAAGGCCAAGCAGGTGAAGGTGGTGGTGAAGGAGATCCGCTTCGGACCCCAGACCGACGACCACGACTACAACTTCAAGCTCAAGCACGCCGAGAACTTCCTCAAGGAGGGAGCCAAGGTGAAGGCCTACGTGGTGTTCCGAGGTCGTTCGATCGTCTTCAAGGAGCAGGGCGAGATTCTGCTGCTGCGCTTCGCCACCGATCTGGAGGAGATAGCCAAGGTGGAGCTCATGCCCAAGCTCGACGGCAAGAAGATGAACATGATCCTCGCGCCCAAGCCCAAGAAACAGTAATATTACCGCAAGCGTCTCCGAAATCGGAGGTCGACATCGGGTCGGCCTTCGGTTTCGGAGTGCGTTTAATATGACAAATGCCATGATCGGCTACGACAGCATATTCAACATCTCGGCAGACGACGATTTCCGCCGCGTCGCGCTCGAACTGTTCCGCCTTCAGGCCGAGCGGTGCGAACCCTATGCACGCTACATATCGCTGCTGGGCATCGACCCCGCCTCGGTGACGCAGACGGAAGAGATACCGTTCCTGCCGATAGAGTTCTTCAAGACGCAGGATATCTATTGCGGTGCGCACGCGCCCGAAAAGATATTCACGTCGAGCAACACGGGCGGCACCGAACCGTCGCGCCACATGATGGCCGATCTCGCGCTCTACGAGCGGGCCTTCACCGAGGCGTTCGAGCACTTCTACGGCCCCGCGGAAGGGTGGAGCATCTACGGACTTCTGCCCAACTACCTGCAACGCGAGGGTTCGTCGCTGGTCTACATGGTCGACCGTCTGATCAGCCGCTGCGGCTCGGGCGGATTCTATCTCGACGAGTACGAAAAACTGCTCGACGACATGGCGCGCGACCCGAAGCACAAGATACTTCTGGGCGTGAGCTACGCGCTGTGGGATCTGGCCGAGCGCCACGCCCCGAAGCTGCACGACACGGTGGTGATGGAGACGGGAGGCATGAAGGGCCGCCGCAAGGAGCTCGGTAAGGCCGAGTTTCACGCCATCCTCACCGAGGCGTTCGGCGTGGAGCGCATACACTCGGAGTACGGCATGGCCGAACTCACCTCGCAGGCATACTCATCGGGCGAGGGGGTGTTCCGCACGCCCGCGTGGATGAAGGTCATGGTACGCGACGTCAACAACCCGCTGCGCATACTGCCCGCAGGGTCGCGCGGCGCCATCGACATAATCGACCTTGCCAACGTCGGCTCGTGCGCCTTCATCGCCACGCAGGACGTGGGCCGCGTCTTCGCCGACGGATCGTTCACCGTGGAGGGCCGCCTGTCGGGCGCCGACATCCGAGGCTGCAACCTGCTGGTGCAATAAGTAGTTGGCATAATTTTATTCGTACATTAACGGTACAAGCATGAAGACAGTAGCATTCGTACCCATAAGGCTCAACAGCCGCCGCGTCGAGGGCAAGAACCTGCGCCTGCTCGGCGGACGGCCGCTCATGACCTACATTCTCGACACGCTGCGACGCTGCGAGCGCATCGACGAGGTGTATGTATATTGCAGCGACCCCGACATCGAACGCCACCTGCCCGACGGGGTGCGTTTTCTGCGCCGCGATCCCGCGCTCGACTCCGATTCGACGCTCGGCGGGGAGATATACGACGCCTTCACGCGCGAGGTGGAGGCCGACATCTACGTCCTGGCCCACGCCACCTCGCCGTTCATACGCAGCGCCACGATCGACGACGCCGTGGCCCGCGTCGCAAGCGGCGACCACGACTCGGCATTCAGCGCCGAACGCATACAGACGTTCGCATGGTTCGAGGGACGCACGCTCAACTACTCGCCCGAACGCGTGCCCCGCACGCAGGATCTGGAGCCCGTCTTCGTGGAGACGTCGGCGTTCTTCGTCTTCCGCCGCGAGGTGTGGCGCGACATGCGCCGCCGCATAGGCCTCCGCCCCTACATGGCCGTCACCGACCGAATAGAGAGCATGGACATAGACTACCCCGACGACTTCACGCTGGCCGAAGCCATAGTCGCGGCAGGACTCAACGACAAATAGTCTCAGAACGCGGGCCTCACCCCTCTTTTTGCAATTCGACACATCTCATCACCCCGACATCACGGACGAAGCAGTCGTCATGCGAGATGATGAGCAGCGTACCGCTGTAACCGCGGATCGTATCGGTCAAGATTTCAAGACTCCCGATATCGAGGTTGTTGGTCGGTTCGTCCAGCACCATAAGATCGGGGGTGCTGTCGGATAGCATCATACAACATAGCCACAGCCTCATCCGTTCGCCACCGCTCAGCGTACGGCAGGGTTTGTCCCATGTACGGCGAGGAAACAGTGCACGGTCGAGACGGGTTTTGACCTCATGATCGGCCAGATGATGCACGTTATATCGCTCGGCCATCTCCAACACCGACAACGGGCTGTCGAGTGCGCCGTATTCCTGGTCGAGGTAAACCGTTGAAAAGTCCGTTCGCTCTATCACCCCTGCCGTAGGAGCCAGTTCACCCAACAGCAACCGCACGAACGTCGTTTTGCCGCAGCCGTTATCGCCCGCCAGATGCACGCGATCGCCGCTGCGGATCTCCAGATCGAGCGGCCGCCCCCAAAGCGGACCGCCGTCCCCGTAAGCGAAATTCACACCCTCGGCCCTGATCAATCGCTTGCCCGCATGCAAACGGGCATCGTCGAAGTCGATCTTCAGTTCACCGCGCGGCATCTGCCGCTCGCGCAGATCGGCAAGCCGTTGGCGCACGTCGTCGATTATGGAAGCATGCCTGTCGTTAAGTCGCGCCGCACTGTTCTGCGCCTGCGCACCGCGCGCATTGACAAGTATCCGCGCCTGCCCCGCTTTGGCCTTGCTCTTCTCGCCCTGCGCGGAGCGTCGCTCCTGACGTTCGCGTACCTCCTGCGCCCGCTTGCAGGCCGTACGCAACGCCGTCCGCTCGGCCTCGACCCGTTCGGCCAAAGCCTGCTCCTCGACGCTTCGCCGCTCACGATAAAAATCATAATTTCCGCCGTAAGACCGAATACCCGCAGCCGTCAGTTCGCAGGTCTCGTGCAACAGATTGAGCAACGTAATATCGTGGCTGACAACCACGAGCGTCGCATGCGCGGTCGCGACCATATCGTAGAGCTTCGCCCGTGCCGTGCGGTCGAGATGATTGGTCGGTTCGTCCAGCAGCACGATCTCGGGAACGTGAAGACTCCACCCTGCCAGCATCGCTTTCGTCCGTTCGCCGCCGCTCAACGAGGCTGCCGAGGTATCGAGGGCTACATTGCTCAATCCCCATTCGCCCAGCGCGGCACAACATCGCTCCTCGACAGCCCAATCGTCGCCCAGCGTATCGAAATCGGTCGGATCGACCGAGCCCGCGCAAATCGCCCGCAAGGCCCGTACTTTGTCGGCCGCACCGAGCAGTTCGGCAACACTCCGCCCGTCGGAGGCCGTATGCTGAGGGACGAAATAGGGACGCGACGAGGCGACTACGCTGCCCGACAAGGGAGTCAGCCGACCCGCCAGCAATTGAAGCAGCGTCGATTTACCCGCTCCGTTACAACCTATGAGCGACACCTTCGCGCCGTCGGGCACGGAGAGACTTACGTTCGAAAACAACGATTCGCGATTGGCATGGCGATACGAAAGACCGCAAGCGATAATACTCATGATAAACGTTGGCTTGTTTGCCTTCGTCTTCTCGCCTCGGCATAGCCCGAACAAGTTCGGCTCTGCCCTCGGCTTATCGAAAACGTTCGAATAGTGACTCGCAGGGAGTCGGTGAAACCTGTATGCTGATTAGGATGCCGCATCGGTTCCTCGGAACCGAAACTATCGAACGTTTATTCTCATCGGAGTAATTTTTGAATTCCGAGGCAAAAATAGGCAAAATAAATACAACTTACAAATTCCGTCGCCGAAGCCGGCATCGTTCTGCCGCGCCATAGACTCATTATTGCATTTCTCCGCTATTTTTCCTATTTTCGCAACGGAATACGCTAACGACGAATAACCAAACCTCGCAATGAAAAAAATATCACTGATCGCCGCCATGTTAGCGGCAACGACGCTTATGACAACACCTGCGGCGACGGCGCAATCGCACGAAGGCCGTCTTCTCACGATGGAGGATGTGGTTCTCAACCGCGACCTCTCGCCCAAAAGCTATCCCGTGCGATGGATCGGCGACAGCGACAGCTACGCCACGGTCGAGCAGAACGCCCTGACCGCCACCGACGCACGCACGGGTAAACGGCGCACGCTCCTGACGCTCGACGAGCTCAACGCCCTGCTCTCGACCGATTTCAAGGTCTTCCCGCCGTACGCATTCGACGATGCCGCCACACTGGCCGTCACAGCACACGGCATGCGCAACGTGATCGACCTCAAGAGCCGCACCGTAGCCGACTCGTATAAAGTGCCCGCGGGCGCCGACCTCACGCGCCAAAGCGGCAAGGGAGGCATCTACGCCTACACACGCGACAACAACCTCTACTGCTTCGTCGACGGGCGCGAGCACGCCGTAACCTCGTTCGAGGATCGGAACATAGTCTGCGGACAGAGCGTGAGCCGTAACGAGTTCGGCATCTCGAACGGCATATTCTTCTCGCCCGACGCCTCGAAGATAGCCTTCTACCAAAAGGACGAGTCGCGCGTGACCGACTTCCCGCTGCTCGACATCACCACCCGTACGGGTACGCTGCGCAACATAAAGTACCCGATGAACGGCATGGCATCGGAGCACGTGAGCCTCGGCGTCTACGACATAGCCTCGGGCCAGACGGTCTACATGAAGGTGACCGACTTCGACGACGAGCGCTATCTGACCAACATCACGTGGTCGCCCGACTCGCGCCGCATCTACATACAGGTGCTCGACCGACCGCAGAAGAACATGCACCTCAACATCTACGACGCCGCGACGGGCGAGTTCGTCGGTCAGGTGCTCACCGAGCATAACGACCGCTTCGTCGAGCCGCAGCATCCGCTGGTGTTCCTGAAGGACGATCCCTCGCGCTTCATCTACGCCACCGACAACCGCGACGGTTACCAGAACCTCTACCTCTGCAACGACGGGGGCGTCGTCAAGCGCCTCACCGCGACCGACGCAGACGTGAAGTACGTGGCGCAGGACGACAAGCACGTCTACTACACCTCGGCCGAGGTGTCGCCCATCGAGAACCACCTCTTCAAGGTAGACATCGCCACGGGACGGCAGACGCGCCTTACCGCCGCCGAGGGATGGCACGAGGTGAGCGTAAGCCGCAGCGGCCGCTACTTCCTCGACACCTATTCGTCGCTGCGCGTGCCCCGCGTGGTGGAGCTGGGCCGCTGCGACGGCAAGCCCGCACGCGAGCTGTTCCGTGCCCCCGACCCCACCGAAGGGTTCGATTTCGCCGAGATATCGCTCGGCTCGGTAAAGAGCGCCGACGGCAAATTCGACAACTACTACCGCCTCATCAAGCCGCTCGACTTCGACCCCGCGAAGAAATATCCCGTGATCCTCTACGTCTACGGAGGTCCCCACTCGCAGATGGTGCGCAACAGCTATCAGGGTCTGCTGCGCCGCTGGGAGATGTACATGGCCCAGCGCGGATACGTGGTGTTCGTGATGGACAACCGCGGCACGTCGAACCGCGGCGCCGAGTACGAAAAGGCCATACACCGCCGCTGCGGACAGTGCGAGATGGCCGACCAGATGGCGGGTCTGGAGTGGCTGCTCTCGCAGCCCTGGACCGACCGCGACCGCGTGGGCGTGCACGGCTGGAGCTACGGCGGCTACATGACCATATCGCTCATGACCAACTACCCCGACGTGTTCAAGGTCGGCGTGGCGGGCGGTCCCGTGATCGACTGGAAATGGTACGAGGTGATGTACGGCGAGCGCTACATGGACAACACCCACAACAACCCCGAGGGTTTCGCCGCGACGAGCCTGATAAACAAGGCGAAGGACCTGCGCGGGAAGCTGCTCATCTGCCAGGGCGCCATCGACAACACCGTGGTGTGGGAACACTCGCTCAGCTTCGTGCGCGAGTGCATAAAGAACAACGTGCAGGTGGACTACTTCCCCTACCCCTGCGCCGAGCACAACGTATTCGGACGCGACGCGGTACACCTATATAATAAAATAACGAATTACTTCGAGGACTACCTGCGCTGATGCGCGCATGCCACGACGGGGCGGCGGCCATAATAAAAAAGGTCGCCGCCCCGTTTCATATGTGTCGGGCGGCCGCGGCAATTTTTATCGGCCGCACTTCGTAAAAAACGTTAACGCTCACGGCATATCGCACGGACGACGGGACAGCGAAACGGCACCGACAGCAAAAAACGCGGTCCGAAGTTGGAAAAACGGAATATTGTTCGTAACTTTCGGATGAAAAACGTGCAATTATAAATTATTTAATAAATTAAAAAATAACGACGTTATGAATATGCTTTTTATCGGCGGTCTGGGTACCAGCGAGGTTCTGCTCATAGTACTGGCTCTGCTGCTCCTTTTCGGCGGCAAGAAACTGCCCGAGCTCATGCGCGGAGCAGGCCGCGGCATCAAGGAGTTCAAGGATGCCATGAACAAGCCCGTAACCGACGACGATGACGACAAGAAACCTGCTGCAAAGGAGTAACCGACAGGCTTTCGGAACATTATGAGTAATCAGGCAGACAACGAAGGCGCGGAGATGACGTTCGGCGAGCACCTCGACGAACTTCGTAAGATACTTGTACGCGTTGCTTTGATATTCTCGGTGCTCTTCGTGGTGTTCTTCATCCTCAAGGGCATCGTGCTCGACATAGTATTCGCTCCCATCCGTCCCGAGTTCCCCACCAACCGTCTGTTCACATGGCTGGCAGGAGTAATGAACTCCGAGGCGCTGAACATCCACCCCGAAAACGTGGAACTGTTCAACAACAAGATGGCGGGCCAGTTCATGCTGCATATCAAGAGCTCGCTGGTGGGTGCGTTCGTGGTCGCTTTCCCCTATCTGATATGGGAACTGTGGCTCTTCGTGAAGCCCGCCCTGCCGCCTTACCAGCGCAAGCAGAGCATACGCTACGTGGTCGAGACGCCGCTGTGGTTCATCACGGGTCTGCTGTTCGGCTACTACATAATATCGCCCCTGGCGATCAACTTTCTGGGCAACTACACCGTCAGCGACCAGATAAGCAACATCATCGACGTGGGGTCGTTCATGAGCACCGTGCTGGGCGTGTCGTTCGCGGGTGCCATAGCGTTCCAGCTGCCGCTGCTCATCAGACTGCTGGCGACCATCGGCCTGATAGGATCGGAGTCGATGCGTCAGTACCGCAAGCTGGCCGTGGTGGTGCTGCTCATATTCTCGGCGCTTATCACCCCGCCCGACGTGGTGAGCCAGGTACTCATATTCGTGCCCTGCTACGCGCTGTATGAATACGGAATACGCATAGCGCGGCGCATAGAGATGCAGCGGGCCAAGGAGGAAGCCGCATACGTCGCACGCATGGCAGCCGAGGGCAAGACCGAGGAGAGTGCCGCCGCGGAACAGACGGAAGAGGCGACCGAGACGGAGACGGTTGACGAAACGGCCGAAGACGATACGATAAGCGCGCTCGACCGCGAGAGCGGATCGGACGACGACTCGAAGAGCGAACCCGAAGATACTGAAAAATAGCGCCGAAGCGGAATAGGGGCGCCCGAATAACCGAAGCGAACAATGGACAGACTGGGATTTTTCAAACACGGATTGTCGGCAGCGACGGATGTCGTCGGTCAGATGATCGGGCTGAAAAAGGCGGTCGACACGTTCACAGAGGCCGTAGACGAGGCGCTGAGCGGCATAAAGAGCGACATTGGGCTGAATCTGCAATCGTTGCAGGGCGACATGTGCGAGAATCCGCGCAACACGCTCTTCGAAGCGGCGCAGATGGGCTACACCATGATCGAGACAGCGTCGTACGCCAACGGTCGGGTCTACGACATGAAGCCCGAGGAATTCCGCGACGCGGCCCGCAAAGCGGGGCTGAAGATCGCGGGGGCGCACCTGACAAGGCTGCTCGACGAGAATCCCGCGGCATCGGCGCAGACCGCACCGACGCAGAGCGGCGAAGCCGAAGCGGCTGCCGAGGACCCTGCTCTGAAATGGTGGGCCGAGGCGCTGGACACGCACCGCGACATGGGATGCCGCTACATCACGATGCCGAATCTGCCCGAGAATCTTTCGGACGAGACGACGGCGCGTTACGCCGCCTATTTCGACACGATAGGCGACATGGCGGCGCAGCGGGGGATGAAGTTCTGCTTCCATCCCGACAAAAGGCACCTGACGGCCGAAAACGGAACATCGGCGTTCGACGCGATAGCGGCCGCGACCGACCCCGCGAAGGTGTGGTTCGAGATAGACACGTACGAGACGGCCGAGGCGGGGATCGACACCAAGGCGCTGCTCAAACGCTACGGCAAACGTGTGCTGCTGCTGCACGCGCACGATTACGGAGCGGTGGGCGAAAGCGGACGCATCGATTTCGACCCGATAATATCGGAAGCGATACGGTGCGGCGCGCAGGACATTTTCGTCGAGGTGCGCAACTACTCCCTGCCGCCCAAGAACTGCGCCGAGCGCAGCCTGTACAACCTCGAATCGCTGCCGAGCATAAAGTACTGACGGCGGCGGACGAAGCGAATACAGAAAAAAGAGATAAACTTTTATTAACCTAAAAATTAACGACTATGTCAAAGAAAATTTCACGAGCTGACTTTCTGAAGACCTCGGCGACGGGTCTTGCAGCCATGACCGTCGTTCCCGGCAACGTAATGGGAGCGGCATTCGGACACAAAGCTCCTTCGGACAAGCTGAACATCGCAGGTGTGGGTGTCGGCGGCCGAGGCGCAGCCGTGCTGAGCGACGTATCGGACGAGAACATCGTGGCTCTGTGCGATACCGACTGGAACTATGCCAAAGGCACTTTCAACCGCTACGCCAAGGCTCAGCGTTTCTGGGACTGGCGCGAGATGTACGACAAGATCGGCAACCAGATCGACGCCGTAGTCTGCGGTACCCCCGACCACACCCACGCGCTGGTATCGAGCACCGCAATGGAGCTGGGCAAGCACATCTACTGCGAAAAGCCCCTTACCCACTCGGTTTACGAGTCTCGTCTGCTGACCAAGCTGGCTGCCGAGAAGGGCGTTGCCACTCAGATGGGTAACCAGGGTTCGTCGGGCGAAGGCGTGCAGAAGGTCTGCGACTGGATCTGGAACGGCGAGATCGGCGAGGTGACCCGCGTAGACGCGTTCACCGACCGTCCCATCTGGCCGCAGGGTCTGATGCGTCCCACGCAGGTGGATCCCATCCCCGACACGCTGAACTGGGATCTGTTCCTCGGCCCGGCCCAGTATCGTCCCTACAACAAGATCTACCAGCCCTGGAACTGGCGCGGATGGTGGGACTTCGGTACGGGTGCACTGGGTGACATGGCCTGCCATATCCTCCACCCCGTATTCAAGGCACTCCAGCTGGGCTACCCCACCAAGGTTCAGGGTTCGTCGACGGCTCTGCTGACCGACTGCGCTCCGCAGGCACAGATGGTGACCTACGTATTCCCCGCACGCGGCAAGAAGGACAAGGTGAAGCTGCCCGAGGTAACCGTAACGTGGTACGACGGCGGTCTGACTCCCCCGCGTCCCGAAGGTCTGGAGCCCGGAAAGAGCCTCAACGACCAGGGCGGCGGCGCCATCTTCTACGGTACGAAGGATATCCTCGTATGCGGTTGCTACGGCGTCAACCCCTACCTCGTATCGGGTCGTGAGCCCAAGGTTCCCGCACGCGCCCGCAAGGTCGAGCTGTCGCACGGCAAGGACTGGGTACGCGCCTGCAAGGAGAGCAAGGAGAACCGTACTCTCACCAACTCGGACTTCTCGGAGGCAGGTCCGTTCAACGAGATGGTCGTAATGGGTGTTCTGGGTGTTCGTCTTCAGGGCCTCAACAAGACTCTGGAGTGGGACGGCGCCAACATGCGCTTCACCAACATCGGTCCCGACGAGACGATCCGCATCATGATCGAGGACGGCTTCTCGGTGAACGACGGTCACCCGACTTTCAACAAGACCTACACCGATCCCATCAACGCACAGCAGTTCGCTGCCGAGATGATCAAGCACAACTATCGTGACGGCTGGAAGCTCTGCGACATGCCCAAATAATCGACTACAACTAATTAATTTATAACACAACGATGAAAAAAGTATTATTCATGGCCGCATTGGCAACCGCCTCGATTTTCGCAGGCTGCAAGGGCAATGAAGACGACGCCAACACCGTGGTACTGTTCGACGGAACGAGCCTCGAGGGTTGGAGAGGTTACGGAAAGACCGAGGTTCCCTCACGCTGGACCATCGAGGACGGCTGCCTGAAGTTCAACGGCTCGGGCGGCGGCGAGGCCCAGACGCTGGAGGGCGGCGATATCATCTTCGACCAGAAGTTCAAGAACTTCGAGCTGGAGCTGGAGTGGAAAGTTGCCAAGGGTTCTAACTCGGGTATCTTCTACCTGGCTCAGGAGATCCCGGGCCAGCCGATCTACATCTCGGCTCCCGAGTACCAGGTGCTCGACAACGCCAACCACCCCGACGCCAAGCTGGGCGTGGACGGCAACCGCATGTCGGCATCGCTCTATGACATGATTCCCGCCAAGCCGCAGAACCAGAAGCCCTACGGCGAGTGGAACAAGACCAAGATCCTTTGCTACAAGGGTACCGTGGTTCACTACCAGAACGACGTTCCCGTGGTAGAGTATCACTTGTGGACTCCCCAGTGGCAGGAGCTGCTCGACAAGTCGAAGTTCAGCAAGGACAAGTGGCCCGAGGCTTACGATCTGCTGCTCAACTGCGGCGGTGAGAACCACGAGGGTTACATCGGCTTGCAGGACCACGGCGACGACGTATGGTTCCGCAACATCAAGGTGAAGGTTCTCGAATAGAACATAAATCTTTTCATAATTGGCAGAGCTGTCCGAATTTTCGGGCAGCTCTTGTTTTTTGAGGGAGGGAGGGACAGCGTTCACCAAAAATCGATTCTGCCGCAGATTGGACCGCCACGGGCGTAACGTCATTCCACATTTCACCGTTTTGCCAAACGGTGAAATGATTGGAATCTCTACCGACCAATCCCCGTCAGCCATATGCCAATCCTCTCACGCGGCTCGGCAAACGACGTATTTTTTCATACTCCCGTACCGCAACGATCGTTCTGCTTGCCATTTTGAGAATCGGAATAAAAAAGTTATCTTTGAAAAATTTTCGTGCGCTCCCGCCTATGCCGAGGCGGGAAAGCGGATGTTGCAGAACAAGTATATCCCCCAAAGGGACCGAACGGTTTAGACTCGTAAGATAATTGCGGCTCTTCAGAGCCGCGCGAGCCGCAGCCTCGCCCCGCGGAGGCTCGCTGTTCGCTCCCTCCGCAGACTGCGGCCCGCACAGTCCTGCGGACTGCGAAATACGGCGCCACACCGACGAGCGCAGGTGCAGAGCGGAATGACGGAAAGGACACTCGGGTCGCGGACTGCTGTTCGCCGACGGCGGCAGGAGTGCGGCAGTTCGATGAACCGCAAGCGGGGTTGGCACGGCCGATAACGGACACTACAAAGAATTGAACCTAAACGAATTACTATAATGTACAGAGAAGATAACCGTACGGTAGTCACGCTCGACGCCGGCGGAACCAATTTCGTATTCGGCGCCATACGCGCCAACAAGTTCATCGTGGATCCCATAACCCTGCCGTCGAACTCCGACGACCTCGATCGCTGCCTCGCCACGATGGTGGACGGATTCGAGCGCATAATCGCCCGACTCGACGACAAACCCGCGGCCATAAGTTTCGCCTTCCCGGGCCCTGCCGACTACCCCAACGGCATCATAGGCGGCCACCTGCCCAACTTCCCCTCGTTCCGCGACGGCGTGGCCCTCGGCCCCTTCCTGGAGGATAAGTTCGGCATCCCCGTCTACATAAACAACGATGCCGACCTCTATGCCTACGGCGAGGCGCTGGCAGGCGCGCTGCCCGAGCTCAACGAGCGGCTGGCGGCGGCAGGCAGCAGCAAACGCTACCGCAACCTGCTGGGCTACACCTTCGGCACGGGATTCGGATTCGGATTCGTCACCGACGGAGAGCTGCACACGGGCGACAACTCGTGCGTGGAGACATTCTGCCTGAAACACAAATACATGCCCGACGTGATGGTAGAGGACGGCGTAGCCGTGCGCGCCGTGAAGCGGGTCTACGCCAAACTGTCGGGCACGGACGATCCCTCGCTGGAGCCCAAGGATATTTTCGACATCGCCGAGGGCAAGCGCGAAGGCGACCGCGAGGCCGCACGCGCGGCTTTCGAATCGATGGGCACCGTGGCGGGCGACGCCATGGCCACGGCCGTGACGCTGATCGACGGAGTGATAGTAATAGGCGGCGGCATCACGGCGGCGGCTAAATACATCATGCCCTCGCTGCTGCGCGAGCTGCGTTCGCGCATGTTCCAACTCGACGGCAGCATCCTGAACCGAGTGCAGATGAAGGTCTACGATCTGGACGACGAGACCGAGTTCGCCGAGTTCGCGCGCGGCGAGTCGCGAAGCATAAAGGTCTACGGTTCGGACCGCGAAGTGGTATACGATCCGCAGAAGCGCGTGGGCGTCATGATCTCGAAGATAGGGGCCAGCACGGCCATATCGCTCGGCGCATATGCTTTCGCGCTGAACGAGATCGACAAGCGGGCGGGTAAATAGGGACCGCCGACCGCAACACCGCTAAGTCCCCTGCCGAATACGATTTCGGCGGGGGACATTTTTCGTTTTAGGCGACGTACTCCGACCGCGCAATTTTTTGCCGATCGGTCCGTTATAGCATCGGAGGCGTTTGCAAATCTCTCATTTTATGGCTATATTTGCGAACCAAACCTTAACGACATAACCGCTCTCATAATGAAACGGACTCTGTTTCTTCTGATGTTCACGCTCGCGCTGACGGCAGCCGCGGCACAGAACCTCACCGTCGGATCGTACAACATCCGCAACGACAATTCGAGCGACACGCGCAACGGCGACGGCTGGGCGCAGCGCTGCCCCGTGATCTGCGAACTGGTGCAGTGGGTCGACTACGACATCTTCGGCGCGCAGGAGGTGAAGAAGAACCAGCTCGACGACATGCTCGCGCAACTTTCCGACTACGACCATGTGGGCATGGGCCGCGACGACGGCAAGCACGGCGGCGAGCACGAACCCATATTCTACAAACGCGCCCGCTTCGAGTTGCTCGACTCGGGCGACTTCTGGATCTCGCAGACCCCCGACGTGGCGGGATCGAAGGGCTGGGACGCCGCTCTGCCGCGCGTGTGCAGCTACGCGCATTTCCGCGACCGACAGACCAAGCGTAAGTTCTGGTACTTCAATCTCCACATGGACCACATCGGCGTCGAGGCACGCCGCGAGGGGGCGAAACTCATCGTCGCCAAGGTGCGCGAGATGTGCGGAGGGGAGCCCGTCATCATCACGGGCGACTACAACGTCGACCAGACCGACGAGATATACGGCATCTTCGCCTCGTCGGGCATCCTGAAGGATTCGTTCGAGGCCGCCGAGAAGCGGTTCGCCCGCAACGGCACGTTCAACAGCTTCAAGCCCGACTATCACACCGAAAGCCGCATCGACCACATCTTCCTCTCGCCGAGTTTCGAGGTGGGCAACTACGCCGTGCTGACCGACGGCTACTGGACCCCGAGCGAGGAGAGCGCCGCCGAGCTCAAGGGCGACGCCGCTCCGCAGGAGATCAGTTTCCGCCGCTACGAGCGCCGCTGTCCGTCGGACCACTACCCCGTGGCGGCACGCATCCGCTTCGGTAAGCGGTAACGGCGGGGTTTTCATGACGAACGACTTAAACAGCAAATACTAATCAATGATGAAAAGACTATCGGTATTATTACTGACGACTCTGGCAGCTTCGGCCATGCACGCTCAGACCTTCACCGAGTGGCACGACGCCGAAGTGAACCAGATCAACCGCGCGCCCATGCACGCGACCTACAAGATCTTCGAGACGGCCGATGCCGCCGCGGGCAAGTATTGCGACAAGTGCAACAACCCCTATCGCCTCTCGCTCAACGGCACCTGGCAGTTCAACTGGGTGGAGAACGCCGACCAGCGTCCCACCGACTTCTTCCGCACCGACTACAACGACGCCGCATGGGGCACCATGGAGGTACCCGCCATGTGGGAGATGAACGGCTACGGCGACCCCATCTACGTCAACGTGGGTTACGCGTGGCGCAACAACTTCCGCAACGACCCGCCCAACGTGCCCGTCGAGCAGAACCACGTGGGATCGTACCGCCGCACGGTCGACATCCCCGCCGACTGGTCGGGCCGCGACATATTCCTCAACATCGGCGCTGCGGTGTCGAACGTCTACGTGTGGGTCAACGGCAAGTTCGTCGGCTACTCGGAGGACAGCCACCTCGGCGCGTCGTTCGACATCACCAAATTCGTCACCACGGGCGAGAACCTCATCGCCTTGCAGATCTTCCGCTGGTGCGACGGATCGTATCTGGAGGATCAGGATCTGTGGCGCCTGAGCGGCATCTCGCGCGACGTGGACCTGACGGCGCGTCCCAAAGCCCGCCTGACCGATCTGAAGGCTACTCCCGTACTCGACGCCGAGTACAAGGATGCCGTAATGGAGATCGACATGGACTTCACCTCGGGTGTCAAGAGCGCCGACGTGAAACTGCTCGACAAGCAGGGTGCCGTAGTGGCCGAGGGTACGGCCGCACCCAAGAACGGCAAGGCACACCTGTCGCTGGAGGTGAAGAACCCCGCCAAATGGACGGCCGAGACTCCCGAACTCTATAAGCTGACGGTGGCCGTAAACGACGGCCGCGGCGTGACCGAAGCCGTTGCGCAGCGCGTGGGCTTCCGCTCGTCGGAGATCCGCGACGGACAGCTTCTGGTCAACGGCAAGCCCGTGCTCATCAAGGGTGCCAACCGCCACGAGGTCGATCCGCAGAAGGGATTCGTCCTGCCGCGCGAGCGCATGATTCAGGATATCCGCCTCATGAAGGAGTTCAACGTGAACGCCGTGCGCACCTGCCACTACCCCGACACTCCCGAGTGGTACGACCTCTGCGACGAGTACGGAATCTACGTTCTGGACGAGGGTAACATCGAGTCGCACGGAATGGGTTACGGCGACCAGACGCTGGCCAAGAACCCCATCTACGCCAAGGCCCACCTGGAGCGCGACAGCCGCATGGTGCTGCGCGACAAGAACCACCCGTCGATCATCATCTGGAGCATGGGCAACGAGGCGGGCATGGGTCCCAACTTCGAGGCCTGCTACCGCTGGATACGCGACTACGACCCCTCGCGCCCGATACACTACGAACAGGCCATGCACACCGAGTTCTCGGACATCATGTGCCCCATGTACGCCGACTACAACTGGTGCGAGAACTACCTGAAAAACTCGCCCAAGAAGCCTCTCATCCAGTGCGAATACGCCCATGCGATGGGTAACTCGCTCGGCGGATTCAAGGAGTACTGGGATCTGATCCGCAAATACGACCGCTACCAGGGCGGCTTCATATGGGATTTCGTCGACCAGGGCTTCACCCGCTACGAGAAGGACGGCAAGGTATCGTTCACCTACGGCGGCGACTACAACAACTACGACGCTACCGACAACTCGTTCAACTGCAACGGTTTCATAGCGCCCGACCGTACTCCCCAGGCACAGGCCTACGAGGTGCGCCGCCAGTACCAGTCGATATGGACCACGCCCGTCGACCTCGCGGCCGCCAAGGTGGAGGTTTACAATGAGAACTTCTTCACTTCGCTCGCTCCCTACGCTCTGGAGTGGGAGCTGGTGCAGAACGGCAAGGTGACCAAGGCGGGCCGCATGGAGAATCTCGACGTGGCTCCGCAGCAGCGCAAGGAGATCGTGCTGGGCTACACCTCGGCCGACATATGCCCCGAGGCCGACGAAGTGCTGGTCAACGTGCGTTACGTACTGAAAGAGAAACAGCCTCTGCTCGACATAGGTTACGTCGTGGCCGAGAACCAGATGAGCCTGCGCGACTACGACACCGCCAAGGCGTTCGCCATGAAGGAGTCGGCGCGTCCCGTCACCGTCACCAAGTTCGAGAAGTGCACCGAGGTGGAGGGCTACGACTGGCGCATATCGTTCGACCGCGAGGGCTTCATCAACGAGATGGTCTACGGACAGATGTCGCTCATGGCCGAGGGTTCGTCGCTGCGTCCCAACTTCTGGCGCGCACCCACCGAGAACGACCTCGGAGCGCATTTGCAGGACCGCTTCGCCGCATGGCGCAATCCCCGCATGAATCTGCGCGGCTTCGACGCCAAGATCGAGGAGGGCGTTGCCGTGGTGAAGGCCGACTATGAGATGCCGCAGGTGAAGGCCGCCATGACCATCACCTACACCATCAACGGCGAGGGTCAGATCAAGGTATCGCAGGCCATGACCGCCGACAAGGAGGCCAAGGTGTCGGGCATGTTCCGCTTCGGCATGCGCATGGAGCTGCCCGCGCGTTTCAACATGCTGGAGTACTACGGCCGCGGCGGCGTGGAGAACTATTCGGACCGCAAGAGCTGCGCCAACATAGGCATCTACAACGAGACGGTGGCCGAGCAGTACAACGAGCGCTACGTGCGTCCGCAGGAGTCGGGCACGCGTTCGGATCTGCGCTACTTCAACGTGGTCGACACGGCGGGTGCGGGTCTGGGCATCGTGGCCGAGAACGCCTTCTCGGCTTCGGCAATCCCCTACTCGATCGAGTCGATGGATGTGTCGGTCGGCGCGCCGCAGCGCCACTCGGGCGACCTGAAAGCCGACGGCAAGACCTACCTGTGCTTCGATCTGGTTCAGCAGGGTCTGGGCTGCATCAACTCGTGGGGATACACCCCTCTGCCGCAGTACATGGTGGATTACAAAGACTACACCTTCAACTTCATAATCTCGCCTATCCGATAAAACAGCGAGTGAAAAAACCAAGCATCGGCGGTTCGATCTGAGATCGGACCGCCGATGTTCGTTTTATTTACCGCCGCAAAATCAAATTCCTATCGGAAAGCGGGTCGCAGCCTGCGGAGAGAGCAAACGGCGAGGCTGCGGCTCGCGCGGCTCTTCGAGCCGCAATCGTTAAAGCACCGTTGTCGTTATGTGCAGCCTGCCTATTCGAAAAAAGCGTCGGGATAACGTACCGTTCCCCGCACACCCTTGAGCGCATCGTAACGCAGTTCTATGGCCATGCAGCACTCCGACGGAGCGTCGAACGGAAATTCTATGCCGTAATCGGCGGCCCGACGATAGCCGAAGCGGGGATAATAATCCTCATGTCCCAGCAGCACGGCAGAGCCGTAGCCGAGTGCGACGGCGGCACGATGCGCGGCGGCGATCAACGCACCGCCGACTCCCCGCCGCTGAAACTCGGGAGCGACGGCAAGCGGCGCGACACCCAATGAAACGGCAACGCCGCTGTCGGATACGATCTCCACCTCCGTAAGCAGGATGTATCCTACCACCCTGCCGTCGGCGCTCTCCGCCACTAACGAAAGCTGCGGGACGAAGGCTGCCGATCCGTGCAGCCGTTCGACCAGATACTGTTCGCGGTGATCGCTCTCGGGCACATTCCCGAATGCCGATTCCACCAGTTCGAATATTGTCGGGCGATCCTCCGCCCGCGACTGTCTGATATTGAAGTTCATGTTATGCCGAATTAAATTATGTTGCCAATACTACGACAGCCGTCTCGCTATTCTTTGCACTCGGCGGCATGCCGTTTTTTTGTTGTCGGACCGCGATGCGAGCGCCCGCGAACAACAGCAGGATTCCGCAGGGCAAACTGCGCCGCGAAGCGGCGTTATCTTCGGCGGCTCGCACCTTCGGTGCGCCCCCCCCCGCAGCCGCCGAAGATAAATGCCACACATGCCCCCATCGGCGAACAGCATCCTACACACCGAGTGCCATCCTATCATGATACCTGCGACTCTTCAGAGTCGCACGGGCCGCAGCCTCGCGGCTCGGTGGCATGACGCTGTTCGCCGACGGCGGCAGGACGCAAACAAGCGTAAAGCGGGTTTGCAGTCCGCCGCAGTGGGGCGGCGGCGAACTGCACGGTTCCAGGAACCGTAAATCATTTCGTTCGGGAGCGCACCAAATATACGTCAATTTCGGTAATCGCAGGCTCCGGACACGCAGCACAGTCGCGGCGCGGCACTTCGGAACGTAGGGATGCGCAGTCATGCCCGCAGTCACGGTTTGGTACGGAAAATGATATTTCCAAGAAGCGGATATGATTCATGAATCCGTTTTTAATTTCCGAAGATGATACTTTTACTGTTACTGCTGATGTTCATAGCCGTGTGCGTCTACGGAGCGGGGCGCGACAATATCGACCGCCGCACGCTGCCCACGTTCTCGTTGCAGCGTTTCATGGGCCGATGGTACGAGATAGCGCGCTTCGACCACGCCTTCGAACGCGGCATGCGCCGAGTGACGGCCGAATACATCCTCTCGGCCGACGGCTCGGTGGAGGTGCTGAACAGCGGAATACGCGGCAGCCGCCGTCTGACGGTACGCGGCCGTGCCAAGACGACGCGTCAGGGCGGACGGCTGCGGGTATCGTTTTTCTGGATCTTCTATTCCGACTACAATATTCTGGAGATGGCCCCCGACGGCCGATGGGCTTTGGTGGGCAGCCGCTCGCCGCGCTATCTGTGGATACTCGCGCGCACGCCGTCGTTGCCCGAAGCCGAGTTGAAGCATATAGTGTCGCTGGCCGAGCAGCGCGGCTACGACACCGATAATCTCATATACGTGGAGCAATAGCCCTATCGCAGCCTGAAGCGGTAGATGCGGTTATGGCGCGGCTCGCCCGTGGTGTGGAACGACATGTAGAGCCGCCGCCCTTTCGCCGCCAGCCCCTCGGGCTCGTACTCGATGGAGTTGAGATCGACGATGCCGACCGATCGGGCCGTGACGATATCCACTATGTGCAGCCGCCTGTCGCGCGACGGCACCCCGTCGGGCAGATAGAGCAGGCGGCCGCGGATCACGCTGCCCTGCGGTATGGTCACATCACCCACGGGGATACTGCCGAGGCAATCCTCGGGACGCAGATGCACCTCGCCGCGGGCATCCGAATCGGCCAGGCGCGGCAGGCGGAAGCGTTTGAACATCCTGATTTTCCCTATGGTGCAATAGATGTATATCATGCGGTTGGGCGCATCGACGCACCAGTCCATCGGCCCCGTGCATTCGTCGCCGTCGTAGCGGATGGTCTGCACGAGCCGCGACCCTTGGGTCGTCACGTCGTTCACGTAGCACGCGCGGCCGCCGCGACACTCCGACACATAGAGCAGCGGGAACCGCGACCGACGGTCGTAGCGCTCGGCGCCGAACGATGCGTTGTTGCAGTGGCCCGTGTTGCCTTCGAGGCGGAACGCACCGACGAATCGGCCGCGCCTGAGGTCGATCACCACGCACATGCCGCCGTCGTGAAGCGAAAAGGCGTAACGGCCGTGCATGGCGAAGCCCTGGGTGGTGCCCTCTACGACCACGGAGTCGGGAAGTATGTCGGCCGTATCCAGAATCGGACTCGCGGGAACCGCAACCACGCTCCCCTTCTGCGCCGCGGCCGTCGCCGCCGCAAAGATCATTGCCAGAAGTATTGCGCAGCGTCTCATGCGAGCATCTCTTTAGCGGTTCGCACGATCCCCTCCGCGTCGTATCCGCACATGGCGTAAAGCTGCGCGGGCGTGCCGTGGCCGACGAAACCGTCGGCGATGCCGAGGGTGCGGACGCTGATGCCGTACCCCTTGTCATTGAAATAATGTACGACCGCCTCGCCCACGCCGCCGCGCAGAACCCCGTCCTCGACGGTGATCGCCTTGCCGAAACGGCGGCCTACGCTATCCAGCAGCTCGGTATCGAGCGGTTTGGCGAAGCGCAGATCGTAGTGCGCCACGCTCACTCCGCACTCGGCTTCGATGCGCCGTATGGCCTCGGCGGCGAAGTTACCCGCAGTGCCTATGGTCAGGATCGCCAGATCGGCTCCGTCCTTCAGCATGCGGCCCTTGCCCGCGGGAACGGTCTCGAACCGACGGCCGCGCCACTCCGCGCCCGTGCCGCAGCCGCGGGGGTAGCGGATGGAGTATGGCGAGGGGGTGTTTACGGCGGTGTAGAGCATGTTGCGCAGCTCGGCCTCATCCATCGGCGCGGCGACCGTCATGTTGGGCACGCACGAGAAGTAGGCCAGATCGAACGCGCCGTGGTGCGTCGCGCCGTCCTCGCCCACCAGTCCGCCGCGGTCGATGCAGAACGTCACGGGCAGGTTCTGCAACGCCACGTCGTGGATAACGTTGTCGTAGGCGCGTTGCATGAACGACGAGTAGATGTTGCACACGGGGTGCATGCCGCCCGCGGCCAGTCCCGCCGAGAATGTCACGGCGTGCCCCTCGGCGATGCCGACGTCGAAACAGCGTTCGGGCATGGCGTGCATCATGATGTTCATCGAACAGCCCGACGGCATGGCGGGGGTGATGCCCACTATGCGCTCGTCGGCCCGCGCCAGTTCGAGCAGGGTCTCGCCGAAGACGTCCTGATAACGCGCCGCGGCCGTTTTCGACGGCAGGCGCTCGCCCGTGTCGGGATTGAACCGCCCGGGGGCGTGCCATGCCGACTGGTCGTCCTCGGCAGGGGTGTAGCCCTTGCCCTTGGTGGTCATGACGTGCAGCAGTTTGGGCTCGCCGATATCCTTCAGGGCGGTGAGTATGCGCACCAGCTCCTCGATATTGTGGCCGTCGATCTGGCCGAAGTATCGGAAGTTGAGACTCTCGAAGAGGTTGCTGTTCTGCATCAGCCCCTGCTTCACGGCATTTCCCGCCTTCTGGCAGAAACGCAGCAGCGGCGGAATATGGGCGAAGAGCCTCCACAGACGGCGTTTGAAGCGGTTGTAGCGCTTCGATGTCGACACGCGCGTCAGGTAGCCCGTCAAGGCTCCCGTGGCTCGGTCGATGGCCATGTCGTTGTCGTTGAGAATGACCAGTATGTCGCTCTTCTTGTCGGCTCCCGCGTTGTTCAGCCCCTCGAACGCCAGACCGCCCGTCATGGCGCCGTCGCCTATGACGGCCACCACGCGTCTCTTCTCGCCGCGCAGCTCGGCGGCCTTGGCGAGTCCGTATGCGGCCGATATCGAGGTCGATGAGTGGCCCGCGCCGAACGAGTCGTACTCGCTCTCGGCCATGCGCGGGAAACCGCTGATGCCGCCCAACTTGCGGTTGGTGGGGAACAGGTCGCGGCGCCCCGTGATTATCTTGTGGGCGTAGGCCTGATGGCCCACGTCCCACACGAGCTTGTCGTGCGGGGTGTCGTAAACGTAATGTATGGCTACGGTCAGCTCCACCGCGCCGAGGCTCGATGCCAGGTGGCCCGGGTTCTTCGAACACTCCTCGATTATGTACTGACGCAGTTCGCGGCAGTAGCGCGGCAGCTGCGCAACGGAGAGCCGCTTCAGATCGGAGGGCGAGTCGACCTTGTAGAGCAGGTCGTAATCTATATGATCCATGCTATATCGAATTATAATTCACTATGGCCGCCCATTATGCGACCGAACAGGGTATGCCCGCGGCCTCGACGCGTCGGGCTATCGCCTCCAGCTCGGCCCGCGGCACCTTCTCCAGCGTTTGGCACGGCGTGTCGCGGTCGAGCGAATAGACCATGACCTGACGCGGCGCGATCTCGCACACCAGACGCAGCCAGGCATCGACCTCGCGGTCGGTCGTGTTGTCCACCGTGCGGCCGTCGCAGGTGCCCCGCAGAAACATGGTCTGTATTATCAGCCGTCCCTCGAACAGCTTCATGAGCTCCACCGTGCGCGCCACTGTATAGTTGCCCGCGGGCTTGTTCACCGTGCGCACCGTCTCGTCGAAAGCCGAATCGAGCTTGAGGATGTTGTTGTCGACCCTGAGAAGCGCGCGCCGCACATCCTCGCGGCCGATCTGCGTGGCGTTGCTCAGCACCGACACCTTGGCCGAGGGGCAGAGCTTATCGCGCAGGGCGATGGTGTCGTCTATCACCCCCTCGAAATCGGGATGGAGGGTCGGCTCGCCGTTGCCCGCGAAAGTGATGACGTCGGGCGGTGTACCCTCGCCGACCATGGCGGCCAGCTTGGCGGCCAGCAGCTCGCGCACATCCTCGCGGCGGTTGAAGCGGCGCTGCCCGCGGTGGTCGGCGTTCCAGCCGCATTCGCAGTATATGCAGTCGAAGCTGCACAGTTTGGAATCGGCGGGGAGCAGATTCACCCCCAGCGAGAGGCCGAGACGCCGCGAGCGGACGGGGCCGAATATTATGTCGTCGAATAACGATGTCATACCGTTGGTCGTTTTATTGTTTCGAGCGTCGGAACTCCTTGGGCGTCATACCCGTGTGCCGCAGGAAGTATTGGCCGAAGAACGAAGGGTTGGGAAAATTCAGTTTGTTGGATATCTGCTGCACCGTCAGGCGCGTGCCCGTGAGCAGCGACTTGGCGTTGAGTATGGCCGTGTGCGTGATCCAGCTGGTGGCGTTGCGGCCCGATATCTGACGCGTTATGATGGTGAGATACTTGGGCGTTATGCACAGCTTGTCGGCATAGTACTGCACCTCGCGCGAGGCGGTGATGTCGGTGGCCAGCAGCGAGAGGAACTTGCGGAACAGCACGTCCTGACGCGTGCAGGGCTGGCGCTTCACGGGCACGTAACGGGCGTATATGCCCGCCAGTTCGTAGCAGAGCAGCATGAGCATCTGGGCATTGATCTGCTTGTGGAACGGATGGTCGGTACGCATGTCCTTGTCGTGCATCATCTTGCACACCTGCATGACGGTGTGCGTCTGCTCGTCGCTGAGCACCATGCACGGGTTGTCGCGCATGACTATGTAGATCGAGTTGGCCGACGGGATGTTGATCTCGCGGATGAAGTCGATGTCGATGGCCAGCGTGTAGCCGCGGAAGTTGTCGCTCGTGCCGAACGACTGTATGATGGTCCCGGGAAACGCCACGCACATGGTGTTGGGACAGAGGCGGTACTTGTGCTCGTTTATGATCACGTCGCCCTCGCCGTCGAGGCAGATGAATATGCCGCCCGTGTGCAGCACGTGGGGCAGGTTTTCCTCGTTCAACAGCAGGTCGTAATCCTTGCGGTCGATATATCTGAACGGCGCGGCGTCGGGTATGTCGATTGATTTGTTCATGGCAGTGGCGGACAAAGCTCATTCCGCGATAATAGTCGGTGCAAATATACGAATAATTCGCGACATGGGATATTTTTCGCCGCTCGGCGGCAGAAAAAAGCATCGCCGAGTGGCCGAATAGGACATTGACGAAGGGCGGCAGCAGCGTCGCGGCAGCACGGCGATGAATAATTATTCCGATAAATTGCGTCGTTGCGGGGTGGCGTTAAGGATAAAATCATATCTTTGCAAATGACAAACTCCGCTCGCGCGGAGTGCGTTGCGGCGGTCGGAGTGACGGCGGCCGAAGGCGGGCGGATGGCACCGATCGTACAGCACACCCGCACCCCGATTGCATCAATTGTCTAAATTTGAATATTTATGTGTGGATTCGTCGGAATGTTCGATATAGAGAACAACAGCAAGGATTACAGAGAACAGGTATTGCGCATGTCGAAGAAGATTCGGCACCGCGGTCCCGACTGGTCGGGCATATATTGCGGTGAGCGGGCTATAATCTCGCACGAGCGTCTGTCGATCGTCGACCCGCAGTCGGGCAAACAGCCGCTCTACTCGTCCGACGGCAAGATCGTGCTGGCCGTGAACGGCGAGATATACAACCATCGCGAGATACGCCGCGAGCTGGAGGGCGAATACGAGTTCCAAACAGGTTCCGACTGCGAGGTGATCATACCTCTGTATCAGCGCATGGGACTCGACCTGCTGGAGAAGATCAACGGCATATTCGCCTTCGCGCTCTACGACATGGAGCGCGACGAGTATCTCATCGCCCGCGACCCGATAGGTGTGATCCCGCTGTACATAGGCTGGGACAAGGCGGGGCATTTCTACGTGGCCTCGGAGATGAAAGCCCTCGAAGGGGTGTGCGCCACCATCAAGCCGTTCCTGCCGGGCCACTACTGGTCGAGCCGCGACGGCGAGATGAAGCGCTGGTACCGCCGCGACTGGGAGTCGTACGAGGCGGTGAAGGGCAACCCCGTCGACATAGGCGCGCTGCGCACGGCGCTGGAGGATGCCGTGCGGCGTCAGCTCATGTCCGACGTACCCTACGGCGTACTGCTCTCGGGCGGACTCGACTCGTCGATAATATCGGCCGTAGCCAAGAAATATGCCGACAAGCGCATCGAGACGGGCAGCCGCGACACCGCATGGTGGCCGCAGCTGCACTCCTTCGCCATCGGCCTGAAGGGCGCGCCCGATCTGGCGGCGGCGCAGAGGGTGGCCGACATGATCGGAACGGTGCACCACGAGATACATTACACCATTCAGGAGGGACTGGACGCCCTGCGCGACGTGATCTACCACATAGAGACCTACGACGTGACCACGGTGCGCGCGTCGACGCCCATGTATCTGCTGGCGCGCGTCATCAAGTCGATGGGAATAAAGATGGTGCTCTCGGGCGAGGGCGCCGACGAGATATTCGGCGGCTACCTCTACTTCCACAAGGCGCCCAATGCCGAGGAATTCCACAACGAGACAGTCCGCAAGATAGGCAAGCTGCATCTCTACGACTGCCTGCGCGCCAACAAGGCCCTGAGCGCATGGGGAATCGAGGGGCGCGTGCCGTTCCTCGACAAGGAGTTCATGGACGTGGCCATGCGCATCGACCCCGAGGCGAAGATGGTGCGCGGCGAGCACAACATGGAGAAATGGGTGCTGCGCAAGGCTTTCGAGGACATGCTGCCCGAGTCGATCGTGTGGCGCCAGAAGGAGCAGTTCTCCGACGGCGTGGGCTACGGCTGGATCGACACGCTGAAAAAGATCACGTCGGAGGCCGTAAGCGACCGCGACATGTCGCTGGCAGCGGAGCGTTTCCCCATCAACCCGCCGCGCAACAAGGAGGAATATTACTACCGCACCATATTCGAGGAACTGTTCCCGTCACAGACGGCGGCACAGTGCGTGCCCTCGGTACCCTCGGTGGCATGCTCGACGGCCGAGGCGCTGGCGTGGGACGAGTCGTTCAAGAACATGAACGACCCCTCGGGCCGCGCCGTGTTCGGAGTGCACGAGAAGGATCTCAGGCACTGATCCCCCGCACGCCGCAGGAGCTATACGACAATCGGCCGCCGAAATTCCTCGGCGGCCGATTGTCATCTGCGGGGATTCAGCCCCGACGGAGAGGTTATGCCTCCTCCGCCTCGCGTTCCTCGCGGAAGATGTTGAAGCGCCTCAGACGCGGGTTGCGGCGGCCGAGGACCGACGTTTCGAGAAGCAGGAGCAGCAAAGCCGCCGCCACCAGATACTGGTACTGCTCGTTGTATTCCTCGAACCGCACCGTCGAAAGGTCGCTCTTCTCCATGTCGTTGATGCTCTTCACTATCTCGTCCAGCCCGATCGACTGCTTCGTGGCGCGCACGTATGCGCCGTCGGTGATCGAGGCTATCTGCTCCAGCGTGCGTTCGTCGAGCTTCGACACCACCATCTCGCCCCGCTCGTCCTTCACGAAGTCGCCGCCTATGCGTATGGGCGCGCCCTCGGGCGTACCGATTCCGATGGTGTAGATGCGTATGCCCTGCTCCTTGGCCATGCGCGCCGCTTCGAGGGCGTCGTCCTCGTGATTCTCACCGTCGGTGATGAGCACTATCACGCGACTCTTCTCGCTCTGGCTCGAAAAGGCCAGCATAGCCTGCTGCAACGCCTTGCCTATGGCCGTGCCCTGCTCGCCCACAAGCGAGGGCGATATGCGCTTGGCGAACGCCTGCGCCATGCGGTAGTCGGAGGTTATGGGCAGCTGCACCTTGGGCTCGCCCGCGAAGACCACCAGACCCACGCGCTCCTGCTGCAAGCCGTCGAACAGTCGGCCGATGGCATGTTTGGTGCGCTCCAGTCGGTTGGGCTCGAAATCCTCGGCCAGCATCGAGTTCGACACGTCCACCGCCAGCATCATCTCCACGCCGCGCGACTTCTCCTCGCGCAGCTTCGATCCGAATTGCGGACGTGCCGCAGCCAGCGCCAGCAGTGCGAACGCCGTGATGAAAAGCGCGGCCTTGAGGCGTATGCGTCCCCGCGAGAAATCGGGCATGAGGCTCCGCACGAGTTCGGGATTGCCGAAACGCGCCACCAGACGTTTGCGCCGCCGCGCCGCGAGGGCATAGACCGCGGCCAGCACGGGCACCGCGATCAGCAGATAGAGCAGTTCGCCGTTTGCAAATCGGAACATATCAGGGAATGCGTTTTAATATTACGTTACTGAACACGAATTCCAGCAGCAGCAACGCCATCGCGGCCAGCAGCCACGGCAGGAACTCTTCGTGATAGACGGTGAAGTCGGTGATCTCGACCTTACTCTTTTCCAGAGTGTTGATCTCGTCGTATATAGCCTGCAACTTCTCCTTGTCGGTGGCGCGGAAATACTTTCCGCCCGTGCGCTCGGCTATGCTTTCGAGCGTCGGCTCGTCGATCTCCACGTCCATGGGCTGAAACGACATGTTGCCGAACATGTCCACCACGGGATAGGGCGCCTTGCCGCGCGTACCCACGCCTATGGTGTAGACCTTGATGCCCATGTCGGCGGCTATGTCGGCCGCCATGAGGGGAGCCATCTCGCCGCGGTTGTTCACGCCGTCGGTGAGCAGGATTATCACCTTGCTCTTGGCATCGCTCTCGCGCAGGCGGTTTATAGCCGTGGCCAGACCGTTGCCTATGGCGGTGCCGTCCTCGATGACGCCGCTGCGTATGCGCCCCAGCATGGTCTGCAACGTACCCTGGTCGGTGGTCAGCGGCGACTGCGTGAAGGCCTCGCCCGCGAAGGCCACCAGACCTATGCGGTCGCCGAAGCGGTCGGCGATGAACGACCCCGCCACCTCCTTGGCGGCGGTGATGCGGTCGGGCTTGAAGTCGCGCGCCAGCATCGAGCCCGAAACGTCGACGGCCATCATTATGTCGATGCCCTCGGCGTCGGTGCGGCTCTGTTCCTCGACACCCTGCGGGCGCGCCAAAGCCACCACGGCCAGCGCGAACGCCGCCGCGCGCAGCACGAAGGGCATATGGCGCAGGCGGTAGCGCACCGTGCGCGGGGCGTGCCGCACGCCCTCGATGGTCGATATGCGGATCGCCGCGCCGCCTTGCAGCGTGCGGTAGATGTAGTAGGCCGTCATGGGCACCAGAAGCGCCAGCAGCCACAAAAGATATGGATTTGCGAATCTCATCGTCGTTTACCTTAAACTACCAGTTCTTGCGGCCGCGAACCACGACACCCTTGGCCTTTTCGTCGAGCTTCTCCTGCGTCTTGTCCTCCTGCGCCTGTATGGCGTCGAGCAACTGACGCTGCTGCTGTTCGCTCATGCCGCTGCGCGGAGGCGCCTTCTGCTCGGAGGGATCGCCGTCGCCCTTGTCGTCGTTCTTGTCATCATTCTTGTCGTCGCCCTGACCGTCGTCCTTGTCCTGACCGCCGTCGTTATTCTTGTCCTGATTCTGGTCGTTGCCGCCACCGCCGCCTTGGTTCTGTTGATCTTGGTTTTGGTCCTGGTTTTGGTCCTGGTTCTGATCCTGCTGCGGGTCTTGATTCCGGTCTTGATTCTCCAGCAGTTTCTTGGTGTAGGCGTAGTTGTACTTGGCCTCCATGTCGTCGGGGTTGAGAGTCAGCGAACGGCGGTAGCTCCGCAGGGCCTCCTGCAACTTCTGCTGCGCGAACTGCGCGTTGCCGAGGTTGTAATAGGCCTCGGCGCGGTCGGCGTCGCTGCGCAGCGAATCGGCTGCGGCCGACGCGAGCAGCCGCTCGGCCTCGTCGTAACGGTCGGTGCGGATCATGGCGCCCGCCAGATCGTAAGCGGCCTCGAACGACGTGGAGTCGCACTCCAGAGCGCGCCGATAGAGGTCGGCGCTTCGGTCGTAGCGCTCCTTGGCGAAGTGGCGGTTGCCCTTGCGCACGAGCGAGCGTTCGGGCATGTTCTGCGCCGCAGCCTGCGCGACGCACACGACCGCCGCCACGCTCAACAACGTATTTATTACAAGTCGTCTCATGATCTTAACTCTTTGTGTCGTCGGTCTGTCCCGAAGCGGGCGTCGCCTCGTCGGCATCCTCGTCTTCGGCAGGTTCCTCGGGCTTGGTCTGCTCCACGAAATCGCATGCGGCGCGATAGGCCGCCTCGTTCTCGTCGGCCTCGGGCGCGGCCTTGGCGAACTTCACCAGATCGGCCTCGCGGAGTATCTGCGCCAGATCCATGGCGCTCTTGCGCGGAAGATCGACGCCGCGCATGGCCTCAACGATCTCGTCGGAGGTCATCTCCATGGCCCCCACACCGAAGCGGCCCGCGATGTAGGTGCGCAGAATGTCGGTCAGCGCCGAATAGTAGAGCTTGTGCTTGCCCTCCTGCCAGAGCCTCTGCGCGCGCAGCTTCTCCAGTGCCGCGAGGGCCGCTTCGTGAGGCGGCAACGGCGGCGCGGGGCGGAACATGTCGGTGATGCGGCGACCGTAACGCGCCAGAATGCGCCTTGCGGCATAGGCCAGCGCCGCCAGCACGAGCAGCACGACGAGCGTCCATTTTATGTAGCCCGTGATCTCGCCGAAGCGGAACGGCAGGGTCTTCTGCGGCTTTATGTCGAATATGGAGTGCGACGTGGAGTCGATCTGTATGGTCGTCACCAGCAGTTCGAGCGTGTCGGCGCCGCCTATGGTGTCCACAATGTTCTTGTCGGCATACATCACCTGCGGCACCACGCGGTGGATGCCCTCGTCGAACGCCGCCAGACGGTAGCTCTTGCGGATCTTCAGCTTGCGCCCCTCGCGCGAGAGGGTATCTGCGGGCAGATCCTCTATCAGTTCGTACGAATCGGCCCCTTCGCCTCCGAACGAGGGGAAAAAGACGCTCTGCACCAGATCCTTCTCCACCACGATGGAGTAGACGAACCGATCGCCTATGCCCACCGAGTCGGGCTCGACGGAGCCGCTCACCACGGGGGCGTTGGGCGGCAGGGCGGGCTTTTCGGCCACCTGCCCGTTCTGCGCCGCGGCCGCTCCAAGAGCGAGCAGTGCCGCCGACAACATATATGAAAAGTGTCTCATCGCTGCTTGAAAAGTTTAATGAGTTCGGCCACGTAGTCGCCTTCGGTCGATATCATGGCCGTGTCGATGCGGTTGCGGCGCAGCATGTCGTTCACCTCGCCGTCGCGGCGGCGCCAGCTCTCGGCGTAGTGCTCCCTCACGCGGGCCGACGAGGTGTCGACCCACGCCTTGCGGCCCGTCTCGGCGTCCTGCAACTCGACGATGCCCACGTCGGGCATCTCGGCCTCGCGCGGATCCCACACGCGGATCCCCACCAGATCGTGCTTGCCGCCCGCGATCTTCAGCGCGTCGTCCAGCGCGGCGCGGTCGCGGGGGGCGTCCATGAAGTCGGAGAGGATGAAGGCCGTGCAACGCTTCTTGTTGACGTTGGTCAGGTAGCGCACCGCCTCCGATACGGCCGTGCGCGGCGACTCGGGGCGGAACTTCACCAGCTCGCGGATTATCATGAGGATATGGCTGCGGCCCTTCTTGGGCGGGATGAACTTCTCGACGCGGTCCGAAAAAAATATGCACCCCACCTTGTCGTTGTTCTGCGCGGCTGAGAATGCCAGCACGGCCGCGATCTCGGTCATCACGCACTTCTTGAACCGCTCGGCGGTGCCGAACATGCGCGAGCCGCTCACGTCGACCAGAAGCATCATCGTCAGTTCGCGTTCTTCCTCGTAGATCTTGATGTGAGGTTTCGACGAACGCGCCGTCACGTTCCAGTCGATGTCGCGCACGTCGTCGCCCGCGCGATACTCCCTCACCTCGGAAAACGACATGCCCCGTACGCGGAAAGCCGTGAGGTACTTTCCCGCGAAGATCTCGTTCGACAGACCTCGGGTCTTGATCTCGATCTTGCGAACGCGTCTGAGGATATCGTTCTCGGTCTCCTGCATCGTCATTAGGGAACTATTACGTTGTTCAATATCTCGGTTATGATCTGCTCGGTCGAGATGTTCTCGGCCTCGGCCTCGTAGGTGAGCCCTATGCGGTGGCGCAGCACGTCGTGGCACACGGCGCGCACATCCTCGGGGATCACGTAGCCGCGGCGGCGGATGAAGGCGTAGGCGCGGGCCGCCTTGGCGAGCGATATGCTGGCGCGCGGCGAGCCTCCGTAGGCGATCAGCGGCTGCAACTTGTCGAGACTGTACTCGGCGGGCTCGCGTGTGGCGAAGATGATGTCGATGATGTACTTCTCGATCTTCTCGTCCATGTAGACGTCCTCCACCACGCGGCGGGCCTTCACTATGTCGTCGGGCGAGATGACCTTGGCCACCTCGGGCATGCCGCCGCCCGCGAGGTTCATGCGCACGATCTCGCGTTCCTCCTGCTTCTTGGGGTACGATATCTTGGCCTTGAGCATGAAACGGTCGACCTGCGCCTCGGGCAGGGGATAGGTTCCCTCCTGCTCCAGCGGGTTCTGCGTGGCCAGCACGAGGAACGGCTCGGGCAGGCGGTAGGTCTCGTCGCCGATGGTCACCTGACGCTCCTGCATGGCCTCCAGCAGTGCGCTCTGCACCTTGGCGGGCGAGCGGTTGATCTCGTCGGCCAGCACGAAGTTGGCGAACACGGGACCCTTGCGCACCACGAACTCCTCGTTCTTCTGCGAATAGATCAGCGTACCCACCAGGTCGGCGGGCAACAGGTCGGGGGTGAACTGCACGCGGGCGAAATCGGCGTCGACGGCCTTGGCCAGCGTGGTTATGGCCAGCGTCTTGGCCAGGCCCGGCACGCCCTCCAACAGGATGTGGCCGTTGGAGAGCAGGCCTATCAAAAGCGTGTCGACCAGATGGCCCTGACCCACTATCACCTTGCCCATCTCGGCGCGCAGGGTGTCGACGAAAACACTCTCGCGCTCGATTCGTTCGTTAAGCTCCTTGATGTTGATTACTTCGCTCATAACATAATTTTTTGCTTTGCCCGCCCGACGCGCGCGAGGGCGCGACGGCGGAGCGTCCGTTATTTCGTTTTGTTTGTTATTGTCTGTCTCCCTTCCTGCGGCCGCGGACCGTCGCCCGACCGTCCCGACGCGGCTTCGGCACCCGTCGGCGAATTTGCAACTTGCGTACCTTACGCAACGTATCGTATTCGATTATTATTGCAAATATATACAAAAAAGTCGTAATTATTCCACTCGGCCGCACCGATCGTGCGAAGCGCCGCGGCACGTCGCGGCGGAGTGCGACTCCTTTTGCGGCATAAAAGGATGAAATTCGAATAATATTAGTAACTTTGCAAGTTACAAGCGCCTGCTGCGCGCGGAGCGGGGCTCGGGAAACGACGGTCCCGCGAAGATAACGAACCCGACGCATGATAGAAAAATTAGCCAAACAGACAGCCGTTTACGGCCTGAGCACCATAGTGGTGAGGTTCCTGAGCTACCTGCTCACGCCCTACTACACGCGCGTGTTCGGGCCCGACACCTACGGAATCGTCACCGACGTCTATGCGCTCATACCCTTCGCGCTGGTGCTGCTGTCGATGGGCATGGAGTCGAGCTATTTCCGCTTCTCGGCCAAGGCCGAGGCGGCGGGCGGCGACGTGGCGGCGGCCAAACGGCGCATATTCGCCACCACGTGGGGCGCCACGCTGACGGCCGCGGCGGTGTTCTTCGCCCTCGTCGTGCTGCTGCGTCACGACGCGGCGCGGCTCATGGGTGCGGCATACGTCGGCCACTCGGAGTACGTGGTTCTGACGGCG
Organism: uncultured Alistipes sp.; assembly: GCA_959604655.1. Taxonomy (GTDB): domain Bacteria; phylum Bacteroidota; class Bacteroidia; order Bacteroidales; family Rikenellaceae; genus Alistipes. Next base: position 41,082 of record CAUHCL010000003.1, read on the forward strand.
GCGATCATACTGTTCGACGTGGCGGCCATGATACCCTTCTCGCGTCTGCGCGAGCAGGGACGGGCCATGACCTTCGTCATGCTCAAAGCCGCCAACGTGTCGGTGAACGTCGCCCTGGCCTTCGCATTCGGTACGGCGGGACTCTTCTCGACCCCGCTCGGCGTGGGATGGGTGCTGGTGGCCAACCTCGCCGCGAGCATAGTGACACTCGCGCTGGTGGTGCGCACCGCCGACCGTACGGCGCCCCGCATCGACCGCGCGCTTCTGATGCGCATATTCGCCTACTCGCTGCCGCTGCTGGTGAGCGGCATAGCGGGCACGGCCAACGAGTTCATCGACCGCCAGCTTATAAAATACATCCTGCCGCAGTCGATCGCCATGTCGCAGCTCGGATTCTACGGTGCCATAACCAAGATCGCCGTGGTGATGACCCTCTTCACGCAGATGTACCGCCTCGCGGCCGAGCCGTTCTTTCTGGCCAACTTCCGCAAGGAGGAATTCATCGCCTCGAACGCCGCAGCGCTGAAATACTTCGTCATGGCCTCGATGGCCATATTCCTCGGCATAGCGCTGTTCCGCGACGCCTTCGCCTTCATCGTGGGCCGCGAGTTCCGCGAGGGGATCTTCATCCTGCCCGTGGTGCTGGGGGCCAACGTGCTGAGCGGCGTGTGGCTCAACATGTCGTTCTGGTACAAGCGCGAAGAAAAGACGCGCTACGCAGCCTACATAACCTTCACGGGGCTGTTCTTTTCGGTGGTGTTCAACCTGTTGCTGCTGCCGCGCCACGGTTACTACGGCGCCGCGTGGGCACGCCTCATAGCCGAGACGGCCATGGTGTGGGTGAGCTGGCGGCTCAACCGACGCTACTGCCCCACGCCCTACGACTTCCGCCGCATGGGGGAATACGTGGTACTGGCGCTGGCGCTCTTCGCCGCGAGCGAGGCCTTCGCACGGCTGTGCGAGCCTGCGGCGTGGCTGCTCTACACAGTCGACGCGCTGCTGTTCGCACTGTTCCTGCTCTTCGCCGTGCGGCGCGAGAGGATCGACGTACGGGCATTGATCGCCTCGGCACTGCATAGAAAACGTTAAAAAATGATGACAATTAATATGAAGATGGTATTATCCGATTTCGGTTTGTAATGACGAGTCGCAGCCTGCGGAGGAAGCGAACAGCGAGCCTCCGCGGGGCGAGGCTGCGGCTCGCGCGGCTCCAAGGAGCCGCAAAAATATCGAAATCGGAAGCAAAGTTAAAATTTTTATAGAAGCACAAAAAAGTATATACCATGAAAGTGAAAATCGTAAACCGCTCGCGCTTCGCGCTGCCCGAATACCAGACGCCGCTCTCGGCGGGGCTCGACATTCGCGCCGATCTCGACGCGCCCGTCACGCTCGGTCCTCTGGAGCGGGCCATGATCCCCACGGGGCTGTTCGTCGAGCTGCCCGAGGGGTGCGAGATGCAGATACGCCCCCGCAGCGGTCTGGCGGCCAAGCACGGCATCACGGTGCTCAACTCGCCCGGGACCATCGACGCCGACTATCGCGGCGAGATAAAGATAATACTGGTCAACCTGAGCGGCGAGTCCTTCACCGTGGAGGCGGGCGAGCGCATCGCCCAGATGATCGTGGCGCGCTACGAGCAGATCGAGTGGCAGCCCGTGGAGGAATTGGGCGCGACGGAACGCGGCGCGGGAGGATTCGGTTCGACGGGCAAGTAAAGCACGAAGCCATGACCGTATCGACCGTAAAACATCTCCTGTGGCTCGCGGCGACGGCGTTCGTCCTCGCGTCGTGCGGCGATGCGCCCCGAGCGGCAAAGGAGCGGGCGGCGACGGACGAGGGGCGCGAGCTGATCGCCGATCCGTCGTTCCGCCGCGGCATGGCCCTCTCGCCGCTCAGCCCCGTCACAGTCACGGCGGGCGGCGGATTCGGGAAAACCAATGTCGACACGCTGCGTTTCGTCGATTGCGACGAGGCCCCCGCATGGCAGGCGGCCCAGTGGTGGAGCCGTCACGATCTGGCAGGTACCGCGCGCTGCACGAACGAAAGCTGTGCGGAGTTCTCGAACGAAGGCAAGCGTATCGCTCTGGGCAACGACGGCACGCTGACGCTGGAGATACGCACGAGCACGGAGTACGACGCCCCGCGCACGGCCGACGGGCAGTGGCCCCATCTGCTGATCCAGCAGGATTTCGCCGACGCCCCGCGCGTGGGCGACCTGGCGGGTCTGCGGTTCTCAATGAGCGTGCGGCTGCTCTACTGCCACAACCGCATGGGAAGCGTTTTCGACGAGACGCTGCACACGGCGCAGGCTCCGTTCTACCTATATCTGCGGAACACCGCTCCCGCGTCGCCCGACTTCGGCGAGGCGCTGTGGGTGGGCGTGCCGACGTTCGACTACCGCTACGAGCGTCTTGCCGACACGGAGACGGTGCATTGGGACAAGGGCACCTCGACATACATCTACACCATCCCGCCGCGCAGCGTGTGGGGTGACATATCGTTCCACGACCGCATGGAGCACTGCGCCGACATCGATCTGCTGCCGCTCGTAGTGCGGGCGTTCGAGGCCATGCGCGAGCGCGGATGCTTCGCCGCGTCGACGCTCGACGACATGACGATCACGGGAATGAATTTCGGCTGGGAGGTCCCCGGGACCTTCGATGCCGCGCTGGAGGTGAAGGGAATATCGCTCACGGCGGCGCGCAAGCCCGCCGCACGGCCCGTAAGGGTGAGGATGAGCACCACGATGGGCGACATCGTGCTGGAGCTGGACGACCGTACCCCGCGCCACCGCGACAACTTCGCGGAGCTGGTGCGCGAGGGCTATTTCGATTCGCTGCTGTTCCACCGCGTGATCGAGGGTTTCATGATCCAGGGCGGCGACCCGCGCACGCGCGACATAACGGGCGCCGAGTTCGACGCCGATGGTCCCGAGACGGGCGAGCGGCGCTATTGGGAGGATATCGAGGCCGAGATACGCTACCCCGAACTCTACCACCGCCGCGGGGTGCTGGCGGCGGCGCGCGAGGGCGACGACGTGAATCCCGCCCGCCGCTCGTCGCGCACGCAGTTCTACATAGTGTGGGGCCGCACGTTCGACGACGAGGCGCTGGACCGCATGCAGGAGCGCATGGCCAAAGCGACCGACGGACGATATGCCGCGATGCCCGATTCGGTGCGCGAGGCCTACCGCACCGCGGGCGGCACGCCCCATCTGGACGGACAGTACACGGTCTTCGGACGCGTGGTGGAGGGGCTGGAGACGGTGGAGGCCATACAGCGCACGCCCACCGACTCGCTCGACCGCCCCGTGACGGACGTCAGGATACTGCGGGCGAGGGTGGAGAGGTAAGCGACCTCGCGACGCGAGGTCGGCAGTTCGCCGCCGCCCCCACGCGGCGGACTGCTATCGCACTCCGACCGCCGTCGGCGAACCGCAGGCGCGAAAGGAGTGCAGGCATAAAACATAAGGAAAATAGATAATGAAGTTTTCAGACATCATAGGACAGCAGGCGCTGAAACGCCACCTCGCCGAGAGCGTCGACCGCGGCCGCATAAGCCACGCGCAGCTCTTCACGGGCGCGGCGGGCACGGGCGCGCTGCCGCTGGCCATAGCCTACGCGCAATACATCAACTGCGAGGCAAGGCGCGACGGAGACTCGTGCGGCGAGTGCCCGAGCTGCCGTCAGATCGAGGCTCTGGCACATCCCGACCTGCACTTCGTGTTCCCCGTCAACAAGCAGGGCAAGAAGAGCGGCGAGACCGTCCTCAGCAGCGATTTCATGCCTCTGTGGCGCGAGACGGTGGCGCAGACGGGCGGGTACTTCTCCCCGCGCGAATGGGCCGACCGCCTCGATCTGGGGCGCACGCTGCGCGGCATCATCTCGGCGCGCGAGGCCGACGAGATCATCCGCAAGCTGTCGTTCAAGAGCTTCGAATCGCAGTACAAGATAATGATCGTGTGGCAGCCCGAGGCCATGAACGACGAGGCGGCCAACAAGATACTCAAGATACTGGAGGAACCGTGGGAGAAGACCGTTTTCCTGCTGGTGTCGGAACGCCCCGACCTGCTGCTGCCCACCATAGTGTCGCGCACGCAGGAGGTGGCCGTGCCGCGCCTCGCGCCCGAGGATCTGGCCCCGATAGCGGGCGAGGGGGTCGACGCGACGCAGCGCATGAACATGGCGCGTCTGGCCGCGGGCGACGTGCTGGAGATGCGGCGGCTGGCGGGCGGCGGCGACGATGCCTCGCGGCACGAGAGCTTCGAGCTCTTCTGCCGTCTGATGCGTCTGTCGTACAACGACCGCCATCTGGAACTCATCGAATGGGCGGACGAGACGGCGCAGCTCTCCCGCGAGCAGCAGCGCGCCATGCTGCTGCATGCGGCGCGCCTTTTGCGTGAAAGCTACATGCTGCACGCGGGGCTGGGATCGATCAGCTATCTGTGGGGCGAGGAAGCCGACTTCTGCAACAAGTTCGCGCCCTTCATCGGCAACGACAACATCGAGGCCCTCATCGGGCAGATCGAAACGGCCCTGCGGCAGGTGATGCAGAACGGCAACGCCCGCATCATCTTCACCCATTTCGCCCTCGCGGTGAGCAAACACATAAAACGCCTCGCCCGATGACGCACCGAATAGTACTTCTCACGGGCAGCAACGCCCCCGACAAGGCCGAGATGCTGCGGCGCGCCGCAACGCTGGCCGAGCAGCGCATAGGTCCCGCGGAGGCCGTCTCGGAGCCGTGCGCCTCCGAGCCGTGGGGATTCGAGGCGGAGAGCGATTTCCTCAATCAGGCACTCGTGCTCCGCACCGAGCTGGAGCCCGAGCGGGCGCTCGACGAGTTGCAGCGCATAGAGATCGAGCTGGGCCGCATGCGCCCTAAGGAGAACGAGGAAAAGGCGCGCACGGGGCAGCGCTACGCCTCGCGGGCGATCGATATCGACATCATGTTTTACGACGATCTCGCGATCGACACGCCCCGACTCAAGGTGCCGCATCCGCTGCTGCATCTGCGCGAATTCGCCCTGCGGCCGCTGTGCATGATAATGGGCGACTACGTGCATCCGACAGCGCGACGCACGCTGCGCGGGATGCTCGACGATCTGCGCCGCGGCGCTACGGCCGACAACGAAAATAAGGATACAGAGATATGATTAACAGCAAGGCGATTTTACGATCGGTCGCGACGGCCGCGATGCTGCTGCCGCTCGCGGGGTGCTTCAAAAGCGTGGTGACCTACACCCGTTTCAACATAGCCGTGTATACCCAGGCGGCGGCCGACGGCGATTTCGTCCGCGCCCGCGACCTCGACACCTACGCCTACTACGTCGACACCACCGAGTGGCGCATAGCCTCCTACGACGATGCCGTCGAGGGGCGCATCACCAACAAGCTCACGGGCCAGACGCGCGAGGCGCCCGACGTGTGGGGCTCGTTCAACTCGTCGAGCGAATACCAGTGCTCGCTGGTGCTGACCGAGCCGCTGTCGATGATCGTGGCGGTGGACACGGGGCTGAAACGCTACGCCTACCGCAGCTACGAACTGCCCGTCAACCTGCCCGCGGTCGACACCAAGCTCTACATGGCCGCGTGGCGGCCCACCCACACCTCGTCGGGATGGGTGGTGGTGAACCGTTTCCATGTCCCCGAGACGCCCGAGATACCCGAGACGCCCGATGAGCCTGACGCACCCGACGCCGCGGAGAACGACCGATAAATACCGAAAGCCATGAAACGCAACACACGCAACATACTCTCGCCGCGGGCCTCGCGCCTTGCCTCGCTGCTCGCGGCGGTGCTCTTCGCGGGCGCCTTCTTCACCCGCTGCGCCTCGGTGGGCACCCCCACGGGCGGGCCCAAGGATTCGCTGCCGCCCGTAATAGTCAGGGCTACCCCAGCCGACCACACCACCGATTTCAAGAGCGACCGAATACTGATAGAGTTCGACGAATACGTGCAGCTCAAGGATCTGCACAAGGAGCTTTACACCTCGCCAGCCATGAAGCGCAAGCCCGTGGCCACGCTGCGCGGCAAGGCGGTGCAGATACAGATCAAGGACGACTCGCTGCTGCCCAACACCACCTACGCCATAGAGTTCGGGTCGGCGGTGTCGGACAACAACGAGGGCAACCCGCTGCACGGCATGCGCTACGTCTTCTCCACGGGCGGTGCGATAGACTCGATGATGATGTCGGGCTACACCGAGGAGAGCGAGACGGCCGATTCGCTCGGACGCACGTTCATATACTTCTTCGAGGCCGATTCGGTGCCCGCGCCCGTGGAGTACGACTCCACGATGTTCAAATACAAGCCCGCCAAGATAGCCCGCTCGCGGCAGAACGGAATATTCGTGGCGCAGAACCTGCGGCCCGTGCCCTACCGCGTCTACGCTTTCTACGACTCGAACGACAACGGGGCGTACGAACCGTCGGTCGACAAGGTGGGCTTCCTGGACGGCCTCTACAACCCCGCCGAGATGCCCTCGTTCGCCATCTGGTACGACTCGGCACGCCGCTACGTGTCGGCCGATCCGCAGCTCTACTTCCGTCTGTTCACCGACGTGAGCTTCCGCCGCCAGTCGTTGCAGGAGGCCAAGCGCACCGACCGTAACAATGCCGTGCTCTGCTTCGCCGCGCCGCGTCCCGACATAAGCCGAATAACGTTCGAGGGACTCGCCCCCGAGCAGATCGTAACCGAGCCCGCGAGCAGAAACCGCGACACGCTGACGCTGTGGCTCGCCGCCGAGGAACTGCCCGACACGCTGCGCGGCGAGATAACCTACATGCGTCACGACACGCTCAACGTGCTGCGCGAGGTGACCGAGCCGCTGGAGCTGTCGTGGCGTCGCGTGGAGACGCGCGAGCAGGAGCGCGAACGCGTCCGCAACGAGAAGGCCAAGGCCCGCGCCGAGGCCGAGGGGCGCGAGTGGCGTTCCACGCTGCCGTCGGCATTCCGCATGGTCGACTTCAAGTCGTCGGCCGAGGTGAACCCCGAGCAGGATCTGCCGCTGGAGTTCGCCATGCCTCTCGCACGGTTCGACTCGACGGCCATAAGGCTGCTGTCGTGGAGCGACAAGGGCGACACGGTGCGCGAACGGGCCGTGTTCATCCCCGACTCGGCGAGCGTGCGCAAATGGCGCCTGCGGTCGCGCTGGACTCCCGAACGCGAGTACCGTCTGGTCATACCCGCCGCGGCCATGACCGACATAGCGGGCGAGCGCAACGACTCGATAGCGGCCGATCTGACCGTAGCCGACATCGAGAAGTACGCCACGCTGAAGATCGACGTCACACCGCGCAAGGAGGGCGCGCAGTACATCCTGCAAGCGGTGGACGCAGGCGGCCGCCTGCTCCGCGAGGTGCGTCACGCGGGCGCGGGTGTGCACACCATAAACTACATCCCCGCGGGCGACATGCGTCTGCGTATAATAGAGGACATGAACGGCAACGGCGAATGGGACGCGGGCAATCTGGTGGAGCGCCGCCAGAGCGAGCGCGCCGAGTTCTACAAGAACGAACGCGACGAGGAACTGTTCACCGTAAAGACGGGCTGGGAGTTCGAGATCGCGCTCGACATGGGCAGCATATTCGCTCCCGTGACGATGGAGCAGCTCATCGAACGCCTCGACAAGCGCGAGGCGGCCCGTGCGGCCAAGGAGGCCGAGCGGCGCCTCAAGGAGGGTAACAAGAAGAAGGACGACGGCCACAACCACTCGTCGCAGGGCATGGGAGCGGGCAACCTGCGCGGCATGGCGGGCGGACTGTTCTGATAGACGTTAAGAGATGAAAAAGAGCATGATGATAAAATCGGTCCTGACGGCGGCGATGCTCGTCGCGGCCCTCGCCGCGCACGCGCAGCACACGCTGGGCATATCTGGCGGCGCGGGATCGGCCACGGCGCGGTTCTACCCCGCGCAGGAGACCAAGATGTTGATGGGACGCTGCGACTTCGGCCTGTCGTGGCGCTACTACTCGCTGCCGCGCTACGTGGGCGCCGTGGGCGTCGATCTGGAGCTGCTGCAACGCGGCTTCTCGTACGGCTACACCTACACCCCCGTAATCGACGACAAGGGCGAGGAGATGCGCGAATACTCCTACTACACGCGCCGTTTCAATTCGCTCATGCTGCCGCTGGTGTGGCAGCCCCACGTCTATCTGGCGCGCAACCGCGTGAGGGTCTACCTCGAAGCGGCCATCACGTTCTCCTACAACTTCGGCGGCGACTACGAGTACGACGACACGGGCGAGAAGGGCCGCTACGACATGCGCACCGAACGCGACAACCGCTGGGGCTACGGCCTGGCGGGCGGCGGAGGCTTCGCGCTTCTGTTCGGGCGCATAGAGTTAGGCGTGCGCGCGCGCTACTACTTCGGCTATGCCGACATACTGCGCAACCGCAACCGCTATGCCGACAACGCCACCGACGGACTCGAGAACCCGTTCGCCGCGACGCCGATCAAGTCGCCCATAGACAATCTGGCCGTCAGCGTCACGCTGGCCTACCGATTCAACAAAGCGGGCTTCGACACATGGTTCTACAAGCCGCCCAAGCGCGACAAGCGGCGCAAGGAGTTCAACTTCTCGGAAGGGACGAGCGGCGGATCGTCGGCATCGCAACGGCGGTAGAGAGTTTTGCGCCGCGATGCGGCGCTGTCTTCGGCGGCACGCACCTTCGGTGCGCCCCCCCTGCCGCCGAAGACAAACCAAACGGAATGAAAAATTATAAAAGAGTATACAAATGGAACCTACACAAACCACACGACAGCAGAAGATCGCGCGACAGATCCAGCGCGACATAGCCGAGATATTGCAGAAAGAGGGCCCCGCGCTCGTATGCGGCGCTATGGTGACCGTCACCACGGTGCGCATATCGCCCGACTTCGCATATGCCAAGGTCTATTTCAGCATCTTCCCCTTCGACCGCAACGCCGAGGTGATGGCTTCGCTCGAGCAGAACAACAAGTTCATACGCCACGAGCTGGGCCGACGCATCCGCAACCAGCTCAAGATCGTGCCCGAACTGCAATTCTTCCTCGACGACTCGCTGGAGTATATCCGAAACATCGACTCGCTGCTGACGAAATAAGCCCCGCCCGATGACGAGCCTCCGTTACCTGATAGCCGCCCGCTACATCCGTTCGCGCAAGTCGCATTCGGTCATAAACATCATCTCGGGCGTGAGCGTCATGGCCATGGCCACCCCCGTGGCGGCCATGATCGTCCTGCTGTCGGTATTCAACGGACTGGAGGGCATGGTGCGGCAGCTTTACAGCGCCGTCGATCCCGACATTACCGTCGCGCCGAGCGAGGGCACCACCTTCGCCTTGGGCGATGTCGACGCCGAGGCGCTGCGGGCCGTCGAGGGGGTAGAGTCCCTATCGTTCGTGCTCGAACAGGGCGCCATGGCCGAGGCGGACGGACGGCGGACCATAGTGCGGGTGAAGGGAGTCGACGAGGACTACACCGCCACGGTGCCCGTGGCCGACCGCATCGTGGCGGGAACGTTCACCGTGGCGATGGATGACGCCGACTGCATGGTGGCGGGACAGAGTGTCGTCCGCGACCTGCAACTGTCGCGACAGTCGACGGGCGACCCGATACGGCTCTACGCCCTCAACCGCGCGCGCATATCGTCGCTGCTCCCCGTGGGCGGATACAAGCGCCGCGAAATGCCCCTCGCGGGCATCTACTCGGTCGACGAGGATACGGGCGACCGCATATTCACCTCGCTGCGGGCCGCGCAGAACCTTTTCAACTACCCCGACCGCGCCTCGGGCATCGAGGTGCGCGTAGCCTCGGGGGCCGACGCCGATGCCGTGGCGCGCCGCATAAGCGATGTGGTCGGCGACGGGATGAGGGTGCTCACGCGCGAGCAGGGCAACTCCATCTACCGCCTCATGGCTCTGGAGAAGAGGATGGTGTTCCTCGTCGCCGCGCTGGTGATGGCCATAGCGTCGCTGGCGATAGTGGGCACGCTGACCATGGCGATAATGGACAAGCGCGACGACATGGAGACCCTGCGCACGATGGGTGCGCAAAGCCGACTCATACGAGGCATATTCACCGCCGAGGGCGACCTGCTCGCGCTGGCGAGCCTTGTGGCGGGACTCGCGGTCGGCACGGCCGTCGCGGCCGTGCAGCAGCACTGGGGACCCGTACGGCTCGACACCGCCACGCTGATGGTCGACGCCTATCCCGTCGAGCTGCGGCTGACGGACGTGCTGCTCACGGCGGCCGCATATTGGGCGACGGCGTGGACTATAACGCGCCTTACGGTCGGCGCGATGATGAAGAAGAGATAGTATTCGCACCGCTGTTCGCCGACGGCGGCAGGAGTGCGCAGCAGTCCGCCGCGTGGGGGCGGCGGCGAACTGCCGACATTGCGACGCAATGTCGAAACATACCGAACATAACGAAGTAATTATGAAAAAGTCCGTCATACTCACAATCCTCGTCGCGGCAATGGCTGTCGTCGGCTGCCGCCGTCACAAGGTCATTCCCGACAAGGAGCTGGGCGAGATATTCCACGACGCCCTGCTGACCAACTCCTACATCGATTTCCGCAACGTGGTCATCGACTCGCTCAACATCTACGAGCCGATCTTCGAGCGGCACGGCTACACCACCGACGACGTGCGCTACACCATAGCCAACTTCTCGCGCCGCAAGAGCGCGCGCCTGAGCGACGTGGCCGAATACATGATACTCCTGCTCGACCGCGAGGCGCGCGAGCTGAACCGTCAGGTGACCATACTCGACACCATCGACAACGCGGCGCGCCGATTCGCCGCCCGCACCCTGCTCGCCGACACCATGATACGGGCCTCGGCGGCGGCCGATTCCTCGAAGCTGCGGTTCGCCATAGAGCGCATCCCCGCGGGCGACTACCGCATCACGGCGCGCTACTCGCTCGATTCGCTCGACCGAACGCCCGGGCGGCGCCTGCGCGTGGAGTGGGTGTTGCCCGACTCGTCGCGCCGCACGGCCACGAGCGGCACATTGCAGCGCGGCAGCGGCAAAACATTCTCGCAGACGCTCACCGTGGGCGAGAACGACAATTACATGGGCATGGAGATCGACTTCACGCGCTCCGCGCCGACCGACGCACGTCGGCAGCCCCTGCGCATGACCGTAGAGGAACTGAAGGTGGTATACACCCCCACCGCCGAAAGGAGCGTCGACATGCTCTTCGAGCGGCAGGCGGGGCTGCGCATATTCTCCGACACCATGATAAACATGATAGAGACGCGGGCGCGGGAGACCGCCCGACGATAGCCGTGCGCCGCATAGCAGCCCATTACCTCATCGATCGGGGCACGGTAAGGCCGCGTCCCGTCGTCGAGGCCGACGACGAGGGGCGCATCGTGTCGGTCGGCGAGTGGGACCGCCTCGACGGCGACGCCGCCACCGAATTTTATGCGGGTGCGCTCTGCGCGGGATTCGTCAACGCCCACTGCCACTCCGAGCTGTCGTACCTGCACGGCGCCATACCGCGCGGCAGCGGCTTCGCGGGATTCGCCCGAGCCATAGGGCAGGTGCGCGGAGGATTCACCGCCGACGAGCGGCGCCGCGCATTGCAGGCCGCCGACGCCCGCATGTGGCACGAGGGGGTGCAGGCCGTGGGCGATGTGGTGAACGACGATTCGTCGTTCGGGGTAAAGAGCCGCAGCCGCATAGCCTACCGCAATTTCGCCGAGGTATTCGGGCTCAACGCCGACACCTCGGCCGCACGCGGGCTGCTCCGCCATCCCGCCACCTCGCTCACGCCCCACTCGACGTATTCGTTGCAGGACGGCGTGTTCCGCGAGATAGCCGCCGAGGGTTCGGCTCCGCTGTCGGTGCACTTCATGGAGTCGCCCGACGAGGCTGCGCTCTATCGCGGCGAAGGGTCGCTCGCCGAGTGGTACGGCCGCATGGGATGGAAGTGCGATTTTCTCGGTTACGGATCGCCCGCGGCGCGGATAGCGGCATCGGTGCCGCCCGAGCGCCATGTAATTCTGGTGCACGGATGCTGCGCCTCGGAGGAAGAGATGCAGATCCTCGACGACCACTTCACGACTCCCGTGGCATGGGCGCTCTGTCCGCGTTCGAACCTCTACATATCGGGCCTGCGGCCGCCCGTCGAACTGCTCAGGCGCCGCGGCGAAAGGGTCTGCATAGGCACCGACTCCCTGGCTTCGAACGACAGTCTGTCGATGCTGGAAGAGCTGAAGGCGCTGCCCGAAGTGCCGCTGCCCGAGGCCCTGACGTGGGCCACGCTGAACGGTGCGCGGGCGCTGGGGATGGAGGCCGAGGCGGGATCGGTCGAGGCAGGAAAGAGATGCGGGCTGGTGCTGATAGAAAACATCGCCTCGCACGGCGGCGAACCGCGCCTTACCGCCGAGAGCCGCTCGCGACGGCTGCTATGACCCGACCGCACAGCGGGACGAACCGCACGTCGCGACCGCGAACCGCAAACAGCGTTTTGCGGATAAGAATATAAATTATTAACTTTGCGCGACAAAGCGAAATAAAAAAATTTGGAGCGCAGCGACCTAAGTCCCCTCCAAGGAGGGGATTGCGGAACAAAGTTCCGCTTCTGCTGTGGCGGCTCGGCAATCTGCGCAAGCGCGATTGCTCTCGCCTGCCGAACGCAGTTTAGGGGAGGGTCAAATCTGAAAACGCGGCCGCAGGCCGCGGGAGGATGGCCGTCGGATTCGAGATTGCCTACAATAGAGCTTTAGTGCATTGAAATAATAATTGCTTTCTAAAAACGAAATATCATGAGCTTGGAACTCAGCGAACAGGAGCAGTTGCGCCGCAAATCACTCGGCGCCCTGCGAGAATTGGGGATCGAACCCTACCCCGCAGCACGATACGACGTCACGGCCACGGCAGCCGCCATCACCGAGGGACTTACGCCCGAGACGGCCGACAAATTCGCCGAGGTGCGCATAGCGGGCCGAATCATGAGCCGCCGAATCATGGGCAGCGCGTCGTTCTTCGAGTTGCAGGACCACACGGGCCGCATCCAGGTATACATACGCCGCGACGACATATGCCCCGAGGGCGATCCGACGCTCTACAACACCGTATTCAAGAAGCTGCTCGACATAGGCGACTTCGTGGGTGTGGAGGGCTTCGCCTTCATCACCAACACGGGCGAGAAGTCGGTGCACTGCCGCCGCCTGACCGTCATATCGAAGTCGATCCGCCCCCTGCCCATCGTGAAGGAGAAGGACGGCAAGCAGTTCGACGCCCTGACCGACCCCGAGGTGCGCTATCGCCAGCGTTACGTCGATCTGGCAGTCAACCCCCAGGTGCGCGAGGTGTTCGTCAAGCGCGCCAAGATCATGACCGCCATGCGCGAGTTCTTCAACGAGCGCGGCTACGTGGAGGTGGAGACGCCCATCCTCCAGCCCATCCCGGGCGGAGCCTCGGCGCGTCCGTTCATCACGCACCACAATGCGCTCGACA
>CAUHCL010000004.1 GCA_959604655.1 uncultured Alistipes sp.
GGCGCAGGCGATGACAGCCGACATGCCTGCCGTAATGATTCCTTTTTTCATGTTCTTCATTCGATATATTCATTTACTTTATTCGATGACGCCTATCCTGCGAAGCCACGCTTCCGTGCCGTCGGCACCCGCAGGCATGTCGATGCCCTCGTCGTCGGGACGACCCGGGATCGTGATGTCGTCGGCATCGAGGTCCTCGGGCAGTTCGGCGGGGATATGTCTCGAATCGGGCGTCAGGCGATAGATCTTCTGCATGGACTCGTTAAGGTAGGTCTCGGAGCCGTAGGTGAAGAAAGGTATGACGGTCTTGCCTTTCAAATCGTACGCTTCGAGGAACGTGCACACCACCATGGCGGGTTGGTGCCACCAGATGGGCGAGCCGACGAAGATCGTGTCGTACGACGCGACGGTCGCGGCATCGGGCAGGTCGGCCGCTGCGGGGCGCAGGTCGTCGTAGGCCTCTTTCTTTACGCGATCGCTGTCCTTGTAGGGATCCTCGGCATAAGGCTCGGCCGCCTCGATGCGGAAGATGTCGGCATCGGTCAGCTCCGCTATACGCTCGGCCACGGCCTGCGTATGGCCCTGGGCGGAGAAGTAGACCACCAGCATTTTCCTGCCGACGGTCGGTGCGGAAACATCGTCGTGCGAGCACGCGGCAGCGCTCGCCAGCGAAAAGATCAAAAACGGGATGACAAACAGTTTTTTCATGTTCTGTAATTTTTTTATCGGTTATCGTATTCATTCATCGGTATGCGGGCACGCCCCGCCGTCGGCCCGCGCCACGGCGAGTACCCGATCGAGCTGCTCCTGCGTCATGCCGAGATGGCGGCAGACGGCCATGTGCGAACGCAGCATCGGGTCGACGCTTTCGCCCAGCACGGCGATGACGGACACGGTGGCCAGTTCGCGTTCGGCGTAGGTCAGTACGTCGCGTTCGAAGAGGTCGGCGAAAAGGTGCTCCTTGAGGAAGCGTTCGACAACGGGAGCGAACTCGGCATAGGCGGCCTTGGGGGCGTCGGCGGGCACGCCCGAGATCTCGGCCAGAATGTCGCGGCCGCGCTCGTAGCGGGTGCGGGCGTCGTCGACGGGCGAGGCGTCGCGCCCCGCACGATCGTCGATGCCCTGCGCCCTGCGTTCGTCGAGCACCGCGATGAAGGTCTGCAAGGCGCGGAGGCTGCGCGGGAAACCGCAGTAGGCATAGGCGTGTATCAGCACCTCGCGGATCTCGTTCACGGTAAGGCCGTCGTCGAGCCCCGCAGCGAGGGCGGGTTTCAGGTTATCCAAATCGCCGCTGCCCGTACGCGAGGCGATCTCGACTATGCGCAGCTGACGCACGGTCAGGCCGCAGTCGGGCGCGGCAGGCAGGGCCGCCGCATTCACAGCCGTCATGAGGCAGATGCAAACAGATGCTATGGCATTTTTCATAATCACAGTCTTTTGCCGAAAAACTCGGTCAGCTTGCCCACCGCCATGTCGACGTAGGCGGGGACGTGGTAGGTCTCGATATGCGTCGCGTCGGGAATGAGGAACAGCTCCTTGTCGTGCGTGCCCGTGGCGCGGCTGAAACACTGCTCGGTCATGTAGAACGTGTCGGCGGCACTGCCCGCGATCATCAGCAGCGGACGGTCGATAAGGTACATATCGGCCGAGGCGTCGAACGCCATCAGATCGGCGAGGCTGCTCTTGGTGTAGCGGAAAGTGGAATTGGGGTGCGCATGCGTTTGCAGGTAGTATTCGTAGCCGTCGCGGTAGAGATCGAACGGCAGCGCGGCCGCCTGCTCTGGCGTCACACCGCTCATGTCGCCGACGTACTCCACATCGCCACCCTCGGCCTCTTTCTGACGGGCGGCGCAGGCGTCGGCCAGACGCTCCTGCACGCTGCCCATCTGCGAATCGAGGAATCCGTTGCGGCGGACGAGTCCCGTGTTGAACATGCTGAGCGTGGCCACGGCCCTGAAACGCTTGTCGGTCTGCGCGGCCTTGAGCGTGTAGCCCCCGCCGCCGCAGATGCCGAGGATGCCCACCCGCTCGGGATCGACGCCCGGGTATTGCAGCAGGATGTCGGCGGCACGGCGTATGTCCTCGATGCGGTTGGCGGGCTTGTCGGTATTGCGCGGCTCGTCCTCGCTGGCGCCCTGATAGGCGGCGTCGAAGGCCAGGCAGATGTAGCCCGCCTCGGCCATGCGCTGGCTGTAAAGTCCCGCCACCTGCTCCTTAACGCCGCCGTTGGGGTGCGCCACCACCAGTGCGGGATAGCTCTTCGACGGGTCGTAGCCCGCGGGGGTATAGACATTGGCGGCGATCCTAAGACCGTTCAGGTCGTAGGTAACGGGGCGGATATTCACCTTGCCCGCCGCATTCTCCGTGAGCGCGTCGGCATAGACCAGTCCCCACGGGTTGGCGTTGTGGCTCTCGACGGCAGGCGCTTCGGCAAATGCCGTATTCTGTGCGCAGACACTACCGCCAAGGGCGGCTGCCGCGCAACATGCGATTATGGATGTTCTCTTCATGGCTTTATATATTCAATCGTTTACATACGCTCTTTCAACATCTCGAAGATCTCGTCCCTCGACAGCTGCTTGCAGCACCCGGGCATGATGAAGCAGGTGTCGGCCGCGGCGCGCAACACCGACTCGTCGGTGATGCCCATCTCGCTCCAGCGCGCGGGCAGCCCGATCTCCGCGATGAACGATTCGAGAGCGGCGATGCCAAGCGCGGCCGTCGCCTCCGCGGTGTCGCCCTTCACGCCCCAGACGTTCTCGGCCATGCGGGCCAGCTTCGCCGCACCCTCGGGCAGCAGACGGCGGTAGAGCGCGGGATGTATCACGGCCAGCCCCTGCCCGTGGTTGCAGTCGGTGTAGGCCCCCACGGCGTGCTCGATCATGTGGCACTGGAAATCGGTCTGCTTGCCGAGTTTCAGCATGCCGTTCTCGGCCATGGCCGAGGCCCACATCAGCTCGCCGCGGGCGAAGTCGTCGTCGGGATCGGCGATGAGGGCCCGCAGGTTGCCGATCACATTGCGCATTACGGCCTCGTTGATTTCGTCGGAGAGGTTGGTACAGTGCGGGCGGCCCATATAAGTCTCCATGCAGTGGCTCAGGGTGTCGAACGCGCCGCTGACCACCTGCGCCATGGGAACGGTACGGGTCAGGTCGCTGTCCAGCACGGCGAAAGAGTGGTATGCCCCGAACAGCGGTTGCTTCAGCCTCTTTTCCTCGTGGGTAATCACGGCGCCGTTGTTCTGCTCGGCGCCCGTGCCCGATGCCGTGACGACGGCCCCCATCGGAACGAACTCGGTCGGCAGGCGATGATGCACATACCATGCGTCCCACACATCCTCGTCCATCCGTGCCTGCGCCGACACGATCTTGCAGCAGTCTATGACCGAGCCGCCGCCGACGGCCAGGATGAAGTCGATGCCGTTGTCGCGCACCAGACGCGCACCCTCCTGCACCTTGCGATAGGTGGGGTTGGGCATGATGCCGCCGAAGTCGGTCACGCGCTTGCCGCACTCGGCGAGCCACGAACGGATTCGGTCGTACAGCCCCGGGCGCTTGAGCGAGCCGCCGCCGTATGCCAGCAGGACGTTTTCGCCCGCGTTCCCCAGCTCCTTTTTTATCGCCCCCTCGGCGCATCCCTTGCCGAAATACTGGCGGACGGGATAATTGAAGATGAATGTGTCCATGTTTTATGATATTTACGGTTATTGATTGCAGAAACGCACGCAGTAGTTGAGCAGCAGCTCTATGTGCGAGACGATGATCGGGGCGCTGTGGCAGTCGATGGCATGGTGCAGCTCCTTGTCTATTTTGCCCAAACAATCGGAAATGGTACGCCGCTCCCGTTCGGTCAAGACACCATGACAACTGCATCGGATGGGATAATCGTCGATACGCCGTTCCAGCGGGGTATCGCAAAGCAGGTCGGGATGGAAAATCACACCCGTATAGCCTTTCATATTGCAATGGGATGCAGCAGGTATCTCTAAATCTTCTCCCGGGTTGATCAACCGCAAGGAAGTTCGCGTTCCGGTTTCATCCGTACGGCAAATCAGTGCGTAGAAATTGCACTGCATGTGCAGATCCTCGCCCAGTTTGTCGTCGGACAGATCGGCAAGACCAACCAGCGGATGCAGCGTCTCCTGCCCCGTGAGTTTATTGAACAGATCTACCGTAATGACATTGCCCGTATTCTTCTTGCTCAAATTCATATCCTTACTTCGATTGATGATGCAAAATTACCCCTGCCCCGCAAGGGGATGGTTATCCAAATTACAGATTGAAGTATAACTTTTACCGATTACGGAAGATTGTAGCGGAAATGTGTTACTTTTGTACTTGACAAGAGATAAATAATTATGGATAAGATAGTAAATATAACAACTGTGAGCGATTACAACGCGCATTGGGGTATTGAGGACCGGCACCCATTGGTCAATGTACTCGAAGGTTCGCAAATCACACACCCCATACCGAACTGCCGTAAGAACTTCGGCCTGTATGTTATCTTCCTGAAAGACGTCCTGTGCGCCGACTACCTGAAATACGGGCGCAAGGAGTACGACTATCAGGAAAACGCACTCGTGTTCGTATCGCCCGGGCAGGTATTCGGCTATCCCGCAGACGGTTCAACCTATCAGGCGAAAGGCTGGTGCCTCTATTTCAGTCCCGATCTGCTGCGCGGAACGCAACTCGGACGCCACATGAAAGACTATTCGTTCTTTTCCTACGATGTCAACGAGGCATTGCATCTCTCGCTGCAAGAGCGCGAAACCATCATCGACTGTCTGAAGAAGATAGACGATGAGATAAATAACGGTACGGACAAACACAGTAACACAATCATCGCATCCGCCATCGAATTGTTTCTGAACTACTGCACCCGTTTCTACGACCGCCAGTTCATTACCCGCAAGAAAGCCAACAAGGATCTGTTGGCTCGTTTCGAAGAACTGCTCGACGGGTATTTCGCATCGAAAAAGACACAATCATATGGAACGCCCACCGTAGCCTATTTTGCTGAACAGCTGCATCTGTCGGCCAATTATTTCGGCGACCTGATAAAAAAGGAGACGGGCAAGTCCGCTCGAGAATACGTGCAGCAGAAAATCATGGATACGGCAAAAGACATGCTTGCCGATCCGGAAAAGAGCATCAGCGAAATCGCATACGCTTTGGGATATCAATACCCGCAGTATTTCAGCCGCGCGTTCAAGAAAGTAACGGGTTGTTCGCCGAATAGTTACAGAAAATAACATATTCTGGCACTGCCGATTATCGAGAGTCATCATCCCAATTCAGTACACTTTCCGCCGTAGATGAAAAAAGCCAAATACTTGAAGTGTCATCTAAGGCCGAGAAAACGAAATTATCCTCGCCGTTCCGCGCTGCCAATGTCTGTCGCGGCATAATAATTGTTGTCCGATATCGTTACTATTTTAATCCGCAAACAGAACGCAATCTATGAAATGACCATACGTGCATCGCGACATGCCGATCGGCATACGCCATAACGCTTCCATACGGCAATCGTCGTAACCGCCATATTCCAAATTAACCAAAAACTGCATGAGAAACACTGTATCATATGTTTTAGCCGCCGCATTGTGCCTTGCATCGTTGCACCACGCAAACGGGCAAACCGCCGATACGGTCGCAATAGAAAAAGTACACCCCATACGCGAAGTGATAGTCACTGGCACCCGCAACGAAACCGACATACGCCATCTGCCCATGACCGTATCGGTCGTCGGCCGCGAAAAGATCGACGCCGACAAACGGCCGTCGCTGCTGCCCACGCTGACCGAGCAGGTTCCAGGGCTCTTCGTCACGGGCCGCGGCGTGATGGGATACGGAGTCGCCACGGGATCTTCGGGAGCCATGACCATGCGAGGCATAGGCAACGGCACGCAGGGCACGCCCACGACGGGCATGCTGGTGCTCATCGACGGACATCCGCAATACATGGGCCTCATGGGGCACCCCATAGCCGATGCCTACCAGTCGATGCCGGCCGAAAGGGTAGAGGTGGTGCGCGGTCCCGCCTCGGTGCTCTACGGATCGAACGCGATGGGCGGCGTGATCAACATCGTGACGCGCAAGATGCAGGAAGATGCCGTAAGCACCGACGTGAACATAGGTTACGGATCGTTCAACACCTTGCAGACCGAGGCGTCGAACCGCGTGAAAGCGGGCAAGTTCTCGAGCGTCGTGACGGGATCGTATAACCGCAGCGACGGCCACCGCAAGGACATGGGATTCGAGCAATACGGCGGATACGCCAAGCTGGGATGGGACATAAACCGCCGATGGAACGCGTGGGCCGACATCAATCTGACCCACTTCAATGCCTCCAACCCGGGTTCGGTAACGGCGCCCGTCATCGACAACGATTCGCGCATCACGCGCGGAATGACCTCCGTCACGCTTCGCAACGACTACGGCACGACATCGGGCGCGCTCGGATTCTTCTGCAACTGGGGACTGCACAAGATCAACGACGGCTACTCGGAGGGCGAGCAGCCGCTCGACTATCGGTTCCGTTCGCGCGACAAGATGATGGGGGTGTCGTGGTACCAGAGCGCGACGCTGTTCACGGGCAACAGGCTCACGCTGGGCGTCGACTACCAGTACTTCGGCGGCAAGGCCCTGAACAGATATTTCGACGGCACCGAGACCCTGACGGCCGACAAAAAGATGCACGAAGTGGCGGGGTATGCCGACTTCAGGCAGACGATCGGGTCGTGGCTCACGCTCGACGCGGGACTGCGCGTCGACCACCACTCGCATGTGGGTACGCAATGGATCCCGCAGGCGGGTCTGTCGTTCGCCGTAACCAGGAACGCCCAGCTCAAAGCCGTGGCGAGCAAGGGATTCCGTTTCCCGACGATCCGCGAGATGTATATGTTCCCGCCCCAGAATCCCGACCTGAAACCCGAAAGGATCATGAACTACGAACTGTCGTTCTCGCAGCAGTTCCCCGACCGCCGACTGCGCTACGGCATCAACGTCTACTACATCGACGGCGAGAACATGATAATACGCATGCCCGTGGACGGGCGTCCGAAATACGTCAACACGGGCAAAGTGGAAAACTACGGAGCCGAAGCCGAGATATCGTACGGCATAAATGCCTCGTGGACAGTGGCGGGCAATTACAGCTGGCTGCACATGAAGTATCCCGTGGTGGCGGCTCCCGAGCACAAGCTCTACGGCAGCGTCGGCTATTCGCACGGACGCTGGCTGCTGTCGAGCGGCATTCAATACATCCGCGGGCTATACACGCAGGTCGATCCCGACATCAGGGAAAATTTCGTGCTGTGGAATGCCGACGCGACTTTCCGCATGACGGAAAACATGTCGCTGTCGCTGCGCGGCGAGAACCTGCTCGCGCAACGCTACGAGATCAATGCGGGTTATCCCATGCCGAGGACGACCGTCATGGGTTACATAAAACTAAATTTCTGACGTAACACATGCGAAAATCGATTATCTGCCGACTGTTCATACTCGCCGTATCGGGCATATCGGCACTCGCGCCGAATGCCGCGCTCGCGCATTCGGGGAAAGCGCGTTTTCACATCATAGTCGACACCGACTGCGCGGCCGACGATCTGCGCACGCTCTGCATGCTGCTCGGCAATCGCGAGATCGAGGTGCTGGCCGTAACGACCTCGGAGGGCGCATTGCCGCCTCACGTATCGGCCCGCCGCACCGCGGCACTGCTCGGCGACTTTCATCACCAGGGCATACCCGTGGGCGCGGGTCGCGGAACAGGGGCGGCCGCTCCCGCATGGCGGACTCTTTCGGGAAAGACGGAGTGGGGCGACACGACTCGGCTGTCGGCGACGATAGCGGCGGCGCCCGATCTGATAATCGAAACGATAGAGGGCGAGGACGAGAAGGTGACTTTCGTAGCGCTGGGCGCCCTCACCAACATCGGCGACGCCCTCGCGGCGCGTCCCTCGATAGCCGACCGCCTGAAGCGCATCGTATGGTACAACGACGGGGCCCGTCCGCTGTCGGGAGCCAACTACAAAGCGGACAAGGCCGCCGCCGAAAAGGTGATCGGGAGCGGAATCGACATGGTGATCGTCTCGGCCGATCGCGACCGCCCGCAGCCCGTCACGCAGCAGCTGCTCGACTCGATATCGACCGTCCGCACTCCCTACGCCCGCAAAATAGTCGGCTCGCACGCGGCGGAGCCTCTCGCGCCGCTTGTATCGAACGGCCATCTCAAACTGTGGGACGATCTGGTCGCGGTATATCTCTTCGCCCCCGAGTTGTTCGAGACGGAACGGATAGACGGTAATCTGACGCAGGCACGGCTGCGCGAAGCGTCGACGGCGCAGGCCGAGGAACGAATCGTAACGATACTGCGCGGGAAGCCCGACAGCGAAAGCAGGGTGTTTTACGGATTCCCGACCGACAGCGCCCTTTATGCGGCCGACGTGGCTCCGATGATCGCCGAGGCGATCGACCGTCACGGGCCGAGCGAATGGCGCGCCGCGGTGCTGACCAACGAACTGCACGGCCATCTGGGAATATACGCCACGATAGGGGTGAAGATGGGGATTCGCGCCCGCGAATATTTCAACATAGGTGTCGACGACATAGCGGTCACCACCTACGCGGGCAGCCGCCCGCCCGTGAGCTGCATGAACGACGGTTTGCAGGTGGGCACGGGGGCCAGCGTGGGGCACGGACTCATAACCGTGGCGGAATGCGGAACGCCTCGTCCCGAGGCACTGTTCCGTTTCAAGGACAAGAGCGTACGCATAGCCCTGAAACCCGAATACGCGCGCCGCATACGCGACGACGTGAAGCGGGGCGTAGAACTCTACGGCGATCTGACGGAACCTTACTGGAAATACGTGCGCGGACTGGCGCTGAAATACTGGGCGGAGTTCGACCGTCACGAGATATTCGACATCGAGGCCGAGGATTGACAGCCTAATTAGGAAACTTTAGGCTTATAATCGCAAGTCGCAGCCTGCGGAGCACGCGAACGAGCGAATGCAAGTTGCGAGCCTCCGCGGGGCGAGGCTGCGGCTCGCGCGGCTCCTAAGAGCCGCAAAATAATACGGCAAGCCTAAAACAGAACGGGACCGCACTCCGTGGAGGCGATCCCGTTTTCATATCCGTTATTTGTCCAAATCGACCAGTTCGTATTTTTGACTGCCCATGCCGAGCTGTTCGGCATAGTCGAGGATATGCGTTCCGTGACGCGAATCGATACGCTCGATAAGATGTATCTTGCCGTGATCCTCCGACGCACGGACCATATCCACGCAAGCCCTGTCCAGAGCCACGGGATCGAGCGAGGCGAGAATGCCTATGTCGCCCATCTTCGGGTCCTCGGGCGTCGCCACGCAATCGCAGTCGACCGAGAGATTGTTGGCAACGCTTATGTAGAGAATCCTCTCGCCGCAATGATCCGTTATAGCCTTGGCCGCCTCGGCCATCGACTCCAGAAAATCGTCCTGCGGCGGCAGGTCGCGCCACACTTCGGTCACGCTCGTGGTCCGTCCTGCCGAGTGGATCCACGCCTTGCCCCGCGACGAGGCGATGCCTATGGCGATGTTCTTCAACGCGCCGCCGAATCCGCCCATGGGGTGGCCCTTGAAATGGGACAGCACGACCGTAAAGTCGTAATCGAGATAGCCTTTGCCCACCAGATCCTCCTTCAGGTGTTTGCCGCCCGCGACGGGAAGCACCGCTTCGCCGTCGGCATCCATGATCTCCACGTCGGCGATGGCCGTGAATCCGTGGTCCTCGGCAGCCTTCAGATGCGCTTCGGTCTCCGCGCGTCCGCCGCCGTAGGCGGTGTTGCACTCCACGATGGTACCTCCGACACGCTGCACCAGATCCTTTATAAGAGCGGGATTCAGATAGTTATTGTTACCTGGTTCGCCCGTCGAGATCTTCACGGCGACCTTGCCCGTGGCCTCGCGTCCCAAAGCCT
Source organism: uncultured Alistipes sp. (assembly GCA_959604655.1). Taxonomy (GTDB): domain Bacteria; phylum Bacteroidota; class Bacteroidia; order Bacteroidales; family Rikenellaceae; genus Alistipes. The sequence continues at coordinate 9,964 of CAUHCL010000004.1, forward strand.
CGTAGACGGCGATCAGAGCGGCAGACGATATCTCGCGGGTGAAGTATACCTTCGGCAAAGTCGGCTCGGGAGCGTCGCCGCCCTTGTGCGGCTGTCCGCAGGTCGGAGAGGCCGACAACGATATGATGCTTGCAATCATAATTAACAGAGAATAAAATTTCATATCAGTTTTCATTCGGTTTCGGGCAGCAGCCTGCGGAGAACGCTTGCGAACGTCAGTAAGCAGCGGGCCTCCGCGGGGCGAGGCTGCGGCCCGCGCGACTCCAAAAGAGTCGCATGGCAACCGTCCAGTCCCTTAATCGTCGGGGTAGGCGGCGATGAACACGTCGCGTCCGTGCAGCTCGTCCTGAATCTTGAGCAGCTCGCGCAGCGAGACCACACCGACCACATATTTGTATTTGTCGGAAATGTAATTCTCGCTCACCGACTCGAACTTCACCAGATCGAGATCGGCATAGTCGGAATAGCGGTAGTACACGCGGAACGAACAGTCGGTCGAATACTCGGGCAGCTGCGAGTCGTTGCGCTTCTTGTACTCGTATTTGTAGTCGTAAAGGCAGGCGGTGATGTCGCTCAGCACGGCCGATCCCGTGGGATGCCCGCCCGCGCCGCGGCCGAACATGAACTGCTTGTAGTAGAACAGACCCTTGATCACCACGCCGTTGAACTCGTCCTCGACGCTGTATATATACTTGTTTTTCGAAATGAGTTGAGGCACCACCCACATTATCAACTTGTTGCCTTCGATCTTCTCCACATGGGCCACCAGCTTGAAGCGACGCTTCTTCTCGTTGGCGAAGCGTATGTCGTCGTCGTTCATGTTCGATATGCCGTAACGGAATATCTTGTCGGGCGCCACATAGAGTCCGAACGCATGCACGGTGATGATTATCAACTTGAAGAGCGAGTCCCAGCCGTCAATGTCGAGCGAAGGATCGCTCTCGGCGAAACCGAGGTCCTGCGCCAGCTTCAGGGCGGCGGAATAGGACATTTTCTCGTTGAATATCTTCGACAGTATGAAATTCGACGATCCGTTGAGGATACCCTTGACCGACACCAGCAGGTCGTTGTCGTAATACTCCTCCAGGTTGCGGATCACGGGGATCGATCCGCATGCCGACGCATCGTAGAGCAGCGCCGTGTTGTGACGCTCCTGAAGGGCGATAAGTTCCTCGATGTGGTACGCCAGCATCTTCTTGTTGCCCGACACCACGGGCAATCCCGCTTGCAACGCCCGCTTGACGATAGCGTAGGCGGCATCGGCATCGTCGATCAACTCCACGATGAAGTTGATCTCCGAATCGTTGAAGATGTCGTCGGCCTTGTCGGTAAACTCGGCATCGACGCCGCGCGGCTTGCCCAGATCGCGCACGCAGATGCGCTTTATCTCTACGTTTTTCGACCCCACGCGCTGCAACACCTCGTAGAGACCCTTGCCCACGGTGCCGAAGCCGAACAGGCCGATATTCAGTTTTTTTCCGTTCATGATATGCAGTTTTTCTATATTACTCTCTCATAAAATCCATTATTATGCCGTTGAGCTTCCCATGCTCGACCAGAAAACCGTCGTGCCCGAAGTCGGAGTCTATCACATGATACTCCACGTCGGGGATATTCTCCACCAGTATCGTATGGTCCGACGGCGGGAAAAGTATGTCCGACGTGATGGCCACCACGAGACTCTTGGCGCGTATGCCCGCCAGAACATCCTCCACACGTCCGCGGCCGCGCCCCAGATTGTGGGAATCGACGGCCTGCGAAAGGCGGTAGTAGGAGTAGGCGTTGAACCGGCGCTTCAGCTTCTCGCCCTGGTAACGCTGGTAGGTGAGCACGCGGCGGTCGAAATACGCCTCGTCGCGATCGGCATCCTCCTGCGTCTTGTCGTAGGCCGTGCCGCCGCGATAGCTCAGCAGGGCTATGCTGCGCGCGACTGACATGCCGCCCAGACCCGCCTCGGCATTACGCTCGCCGAAGGTGGGGTCGCACTCGATGGCCATGCGCTGCGATTCGTTGAACGCCGAAGCCCACGGTTTGGTACGCGGCGTGGTGGCGATGAACGCGGCATGCTCGGCGAAGTCGGGCTGCATCACGCACCACTCCAGACACTGGAAACCGCCGATTGAACTGCCTATGAGCAGCTTCACGCGGTCGATACCCAGATGTGCGGCCAGCAGGCGGTGGCAATTCACCATGTCACGCACCGTTATCTTCGGGAAATCGCCGTACCACGGCTCGCCCGTAGCGGGATTCACGCTCAGGGGTCCCGTGGTGCCGTAATGCGAGCCGAGAAAATTGGCGCACACGGTGAAATATCGGTCGGGGTCGAGAAAGCATCCCCACTCGACCGTATGGGGCCACCAGTCGGCCACGTCGGAATTGGCCGTGAGCGCATGACACACCCACACGACATTGCTGCGGTCGGCATTCAGCCGTCCGTAGGTGTCGTAGGCGATCGTCACCGACGGCAGCGTCGCGCCGCACTCCAGCTCGAACGGCCCCTCGTACGGGTAGTATTGCGCCATCTATCCGAGCTTCGAAATCCTCGATTATGTCCTCGACGTTCTCCAGTCCGAGCGATATGCGCAGCAGAGTGGGGGTGATGCCCGCCGCCTTGAGATCGGCTTCGCTCAACTGTTTGTGGGTTGTAGAGGCGGGGTGGGTCACCACGGTGATCGAATCGCCGATCATGGTCATGTTGGCCGCCAGCTTCAGCGACTCGACGAAGCGCACAGTGCTCTCCAGCGAGCCCTTGAGTTCGATGGTGAAGACGCTCGACGAACCGTAGCGGTAATACTTCTGCGCGTTGGCATGGCTCGGGTGCGACTCGAAACCGATGAAGCTCACGCGATCGACCTTGGGGTGATTGCGGCAGTATTCGGCCAGCTTACGCGTCGACTCCACCTGGTGATTGACCCTCAATGAGAGCGTCTCCAAACCGATCAGCATAAGGTAGGCATCGAAAGGCGAGGGGCAGCAACCGAAGTCGCGAAGTCCGTCCACGCGGCACTTGACTATGAAGGCCGCCTTGCCGAATGCCTCGTAAAGGTCGAGTCCGTGGTAACCCTCCGAAGGCCCCGCGATCTGCGGGAACTTGCCGTTGCCCCAGTCGTAATTGCCGCCGTCGACGATGATGCCGCCCATGGCGGTGCCGTGGCCGTTGATCCACTTCGTGGCCGAATCGACCACGATGTTGGCGCCCCAGTCGAACGGATTGCACAGATATCCCGCAGCACCGAAGGTGTTGTCGATGACCAGAGGCACGTCGCGACGGCGTGCCAGCGCACCCAGCGCCTCCAGATCGGGCACGTCGCAGGTGGGATTGCCCATGCTCTCGGCATAGAGCATCTTGGTACGGTCGTCGATCAGCGCCTCGAAATCCTCGGCCGATTCGCTCGCCGCTATGCGGCAGTCGATGCCCAACTTGCGCAGCGATATGCGGAACTGGTTGTAGGTGCCTCCGTAGAGGAACGGCGAGGCCACTATGTTGTCGCCCTCGGCGGCGAGTGCCGTAACGGTAATCAGGATGGCCGACATGCCCGACGCCACGCCCAGAGCGCCCACGGCGTCGTAAAGCGCCGCCACGCGTTCCTCGTAAGCCGAGGTGGTGGGGTTCTGCAAACGGGTATAGATGTTGCCGCCCTCGCTCAGTTCGAAGAGTCGGGCCGCATAGTCGCAGCTTTTGAAATGATATGCCGCAGTGGGGTAGATGGCTATTCCGCGCGAGCCCGTATGATCCATATGGTAACCGCCGTGGATCTGCTTGGTCTCAAAACGCAATTTGTTCTCAGACATAATTATGTATGGTGTTAAAATTATTTCAGTAAAGGGAATTTCGTGTCTCCGACACACGGCGGCGCATGACCGCCCGAGAAGAAAGAAGTGCCTAACGGCACATTCGCATGGAAAACATCGACATGCCGAACATGTCGAGAGCAGAAAACATGGTATGGTAACGCTTTTCCGTCATCATGCGATCATTTATGTGGCACAAATATACGAATATTTTTCGATATACGGATAAAAACGGAGAGAAAAGGCGCGCATACACAATTTACTACATACAAAAACTAATTCCCGACTCGGCGTAAACACACTTACCGTCGTAACGAACGCACCTTCTCTCCGAGGTCACCGACGATGCGCACACCGCGCAGCGGCATCGTCGCCCGCGAAACTTTCGGACGCGCACGGCACAACGCCGCCGCAGTTAATCCGTAATCAACAAAAGGAAAAAATGTTTCCGTCGATCCAGACCCGTTCTCCGCAGGTTAAAATCACAAACAACGCAAAAGGCAGGTCTTCTGACTCGTCTCCCGTTACGGCCGGCCTTCCCGATTAGAAAATCAGTGGCCGCAAGAGTGCCGAACGGCCTCGCGCATGCGAGGTTAAAGAGCTTACAGCAGCGGGAACTGTTCGGGATTCACACCCGATTCCCTTTTAATCCTTACCGACCGTCGGTCGGAAAGAACCCTTTACGCAGACAAATATAGGCAATTTTTCCGATTATCCGCAATTATGCCGCAAAAAAAATGCGGCCGCCCTTGCAGAGGCCGCCGCATGGCTGGCGCATCAAGTCAAAAAACGACCGCGCGCTACATCTCCACGTCGTTACGGTCGAGCAGATTGTTGAGCAGGGCGTAAACCGTGAGGCCCGCCACCGACTTTATTCCCGTTTTATGAACGATGTTCTTACGGTGCGACATAACGGTGTGGATCGAAATGTTCAGGTCGTCGGCAATCTCCTTGTTCGACAAACCTTTCGCCACACGCACCAGCACGTCGCGCTCCCGCTCCGACAGGTCGTGGCTCTCGTCGTAGGGGTTGGCCTCGCTCTGCTCCACGGCGGCCCGCAACTTCTTCACCATCGACGACGGCTTGTCGTAGATGTTCAGCACCCCGTCGAACTGACGCAGAATCTCATCGTCGCGCACGGCGACCGACAACGCTACCATCGCGATATTTCGCAGATCGGGATACGACGCCCTGACGTTGCGCGGCAATCCGCACGACAACGACGTGCTTACGATCACCACATCGGGCGCGACGAGCGCAAAGCGTTCGGTCAGCGTACGCAGATCCTCCGCCACGTACACCGTCTCGAACTCCCCTTCGGCGGCCAGCAGTGCACGCAGCCCCTCGGCTATCACGGCCGATTCCTCGACGATGGCTACCTTGCAGCGTCTCATAATCCGCGCCTCCTCTCTTCGGCCATAACCACGGGTGCCAGGATCCTGGATTCGATGAGCGTGTGCTTCGCGAGATCGTCGCGCAGCGAAAAAATATCGAGCAGCAGATCGCATCGCTGACGCGTGGTGCACGACTCGGGCAGATATTTCAATATGATGCTCTTTATGTCGTCGATCTTATCGCAGATGTCGGTATGGTTCTCCATGTACTCCGCCATCCGCACCTCGGCACCGACCTCGCCGCGGGCCAGCCGTTCGACGTAGGGAAACATCTCCGATTCCTCGTATTGCAGATGGCGGCGGATCTCGTCGCAATAGTCGTTATAGAACTTGCGCAGCACTTCGGCCTGCATGCGGTCGCACGAGTGCAGCACATCGTCCACTCCGCGGCCTATGCGGGGGATGACGGTATCTATCCAGTAGCGGTGCGAGGAACGCAGGTACCGCAGCAGACAAGGCAGATCGGCCGCCGTCAGGCTCTCGGCGTCGGGCGCGTAGTCGGGTAAGGCATATATTCGGCATATCATGAGGAACAGCGTGCTCGACATGTCGTAGCGCCGACACATCTCGCCGATCGATATGTCGCCGAAAGGCAGCTGTATGTCGAGCCTCAGCAGAATCGACAGAAGTCCGTAATCGGCGTCTATCAACTCTATGATCTTCATATCCTCCGAGAAGATCGCCCGATTGTCGGCATCGGTCTTGTAACTTTTCATGGCGTTATGAGTTTTAACGGGATCACATTCCGATCCACACGCCGATGCGGTAGGCCGCGAAAGCCACGCACCAGGCCAGCAGGGTGTTGTAGACTATGGAGAACACGGCGTATTTCCATCCTCCCGCCTCGTGCGCTATGGCCATCACCGTGGCGATGCAGGGGAAGTAGAGCAGAATGAATATCATCATCGCCAGCGCCGAGGCCTGCGTGTAGTTGCCCGACGATATCAATCTGACGGAGAGCGAATCGCCGTCCCCGCCATCTTCGGCCGAATACAGCACGCCGAGCGTCGACACCACGATCTCCTTCGCCGCGGCGCCCGACAGCAGAGCCACGCTCGCGCGCCAGTCGAGCCCCAGCGGGCGCATGACGGGTTCGCAAGCCTTGCCTATGCGGCCCAGATACGAACTCTCCAGTTCCTCCGACGACGCGGCCGCCGTTTCGTCAGCGACATATTCGGTCGCGGCGGCATGCGTCTCCGCCGCCGCTTCGGGACGCGGATAATAGCTCAGAAACCATATTATGATCGCCGCCACGAGGATCAGGCCTCCGATCTTCTTCAGATACTGCTCGCTGCGCTCCCACATGTGGCGAAGGGTGGCATTGAGCGTGGGGATGCGATAGGGCGGCAGCTCCATGACGAAAGGCGTCTCGTCGACTCCGAACATGAAGCGTCGCAGCACGCGGGCCGTGAGCACCGCCACGACGCCGCCGAAGATGTAGATGCAGAAGAGCACCGTGCCCGCATGCTGCGGGAAGAAGGTACCCGCCAGCAGGATGAACACGGGCAGTCGCGCGCTGCACGACATGAACGGATTTATCAATATGGTTATCAGCCTACTGCTGCGGCTCTCGATCGTTCGGGTGGCCATTATGGCGGGAACGTTGCAGCCGAAGCCCATCACGAGGGGTATGAACGATTTGCCGTGCAGTCCCGCCAGGTGCATGAGCTTGTCCATGATGAATGCCGCGCGCGCCATATAACCCGAGTCCTCCATCAGCGATATGAACAGATAGAGTATCAATATGTTGGGCAGGAACACCGCCACAGCGCCCACGCCGCCTATGATTCCGTCCACTATAAGGTCGCGCAGCGGTCCGTCGGACATGAACCGCCCCACGGTCGCGCCCAGCCATGCGAATCCGCTCTCGATCCACTCCTGGGGATATGCGCCGAGGGTAAAGGTGCTCCAGAACATGAGGAACATCACGGCCAGGAACAGCGGGAATCCGACATATTTGTTGGTCACTATGCGGTCGATCAGCGACGTTCGGCGATTGGGCTCCCTGTCGCTCGGGACGTAGGTCTCGGCCAGCGCGCCCTCGATGAATCCGTATTTCTCGTTGGTCACGGCGCTCTCGGTATCCTCGCCCAAAGACGCCTCTATGCGCTGCGCGCCCTTCGTGCTCTGCGAGTGCCACTCCCCGAAATGCTCCGCGCCCTTCAGAAGATCCGCCACGCCCGCATCGCCTTCGAGCATCTTTATGGCCCAGTATCGCGGAGGGAAGCATTTGGGCAGCTCGTCGATATCGCGCTTCATCATCTTCGAAAGCGCCGCTATCTCCGACTCTATCGACGACGAATAGTTTATGTGAATGTGGCGCACCTTGGGGTTCTCGTTTTCGAAGGTGAGGATCACCTCGTCCAGCAGTTCGTCGAGCCCCCGACGGTCGCGGGCCACCACGGGCACCATGGGCACTCCGATCATGCGGCCCAGCCGCTCGTAATCGAGCCGCGCGCCGCTGCGCTCCAGCTCGTCGTACATGTTCAGAGCCACCACCATCTTGGGATTCAGATCGATGAGTTCGGTAGTGAGGTAGAGGTTGCGCTCCAGATTCGACGCCACCACGGCATTCACCACCACGTCGGGCATCTTTTCGATCAGATGCCTGCGCACATACAATTCCTCGGGAGTGTAGGCCGACAGCGCATACGTACCCGGCAGATCGGTTATGTTGATCTTGTATCCCTTGTATTCCAGCGACCCGCTCTTGGCATCGACGGTGACGCCGCTGTAATTGCCCACATGCTCGCGGCTGCCCGACAGGGCGTTGAACAGCGAGGTCTTGCCGCTGTTGGGGTTGCCCACCAGAGCGATGTCGATCTCGCGCATCCTCGCGTGGATAACGCGCCGCAACTCTTCGTCGCCCATCTCGGACGCACCTGCATTGTGCGTCGCATGTCCGACATGGACACGCGCTTCGGCGGGAGTCATGACCTCCACCATGGCCGCCTCGCTGCGGCGAAGCGACACTTCGTACCCCATGAGGGAATATTTGATCGGATCGCGCAGGGGAGCATTGAGGATCGACACGACCCTTTGTCCGCGGACAAACCCCATTTCGAGGATTCTGCGGCGAAAACCTCCGTGGCCCAGCACCTTTATTATGACGGCAGATTCACCGGTTTTCAAATCCGACAAAAACATATCTTCATATTTTTGCGCAAAAATACACATTTTTCACAATATAAACCAATCACCGTTTAAGGTGAAAAAGGAGGACATTATCCCTTGAATCGGCGATTGCGCGAACAGCCGGAACCCCCGATCTTTGCATTGTAAAATCGAATGGTGCATTACAGAGTCAGTCCGGCGATCATATGCCTTGTTCGGAGCGCGGCGACCGACGCCACTTTTTAAGGGAGGCGACGTACGACCGACGGAGCTGATTTTACGACAACGGAATTTTAATACATTGAAAGTATAATTGAGTTTATTTTGTTTGTTTTATGAATAATACGCGAACCGCCACCGCCGTGAGGCAGGGACGGGCCGCCGCGAACGGCGGCGGAAATTCGCAATCGGCGCGCCCCGACACCCGAAAAGCCATGAAAAAGTTAGAATCGACGGGGCCGCATGCCGAAAAAAGCTGCTCGCAAGGGCAGCTTTTTTCTTGTCCCGACCATCCGCGGCGGCAGCGCTTCGCAAGCCGACCGACGGCACCGAAACGGTGGAAAATTTGTTGATAATTTTTGTGCTTCATTTCTTTCCTTTTTCAAATAAATTGGCGTACATTTGCACTCATGAAAGGAATGTGGCGAAATATCGCACGAAAAGGCTCCCGCACCGTCCCCGCGACGCTCCGAGGCCCGATCGTTCCGACAGTCGGTGCGCTCGGAAACATGCGCCGCATCCTGACTGCGCCACACGGAAGACACGACCGCTCGAACGTCGGCTCGGCGGGGCGACTCGCGCAAATATGCGGACCGAAAACGATAGTATAACCATACAGAGCCGTTGCAGCAATCCTGCAACGGTTATGTTTTAACATTACACATTGACAATATGAAAGTTGCAGTTATCATGGGTTCGACCAGCGATTGGGACATAATGTCGGCTGCCGTCGAGATGCTCGAAGAGTTGGGCATAGAGTACGAGAAACGGGTCATAAGTGCGCACCGCACCCCCGAGCTCATGTTCGAATATGCCAGGACGGCCAAGGAGCGCGGCATCGGCGTGATAATCGCCGGCGCGGGAGGCGCGGCCCACGTGGCGGGCGTCACGGCGGCTCTCACCACGGTGCCCGTCATCGGAGTGCCCATCAAGTCGCAGACGCTCAACGGTCTCGACTCGCTGCTTTCGATAGTACAGATGCCAGGCGGCATTCCCGTGTCGACCGTGGCCATAAACGGCGCGAAGAACGCGGCCCTCATCGCCGCCTCGATCTTCGCTCTGCACGACAAGGAACTCGAAGCCCGTCTGGAGGCATTCCGCCGCAAGCAGACCGAAAAGGTGCTCGACGCGAAACTTTAAGGGCGCGCCGCGAAAAGCATAAAACGCACAAGGGCGACAAACATAACGGGACAAACCTCTGAAAAAATTATGAAGAACTACCGTATCTATGTAGAGAAATACCCTCGGTTTCAGGTGGAAGCCGACACGCTTCGCAAGGAGCTGAACAACAACCTCGGACTCAATCTGCAATCGCTCCGACTGCTCAACGTCTACGATCTGTTCGGATTCACCGAAGAGCTGCTCGAAAAGAGCCGCTACGCCGTGTTCGGCGAGATCGTGACCGACTGCGTGAGCGACGAGTGCGATTTGCGCGGCAAGAAGTATCTGGCCGTGGAGTATCTGCCCGGGCAATTCGACCAGCGTGCGAGTTCGGCCGTGGCATGCGTGCGACTCATCGAGCCGACGGCCGAGGTGAGGATCAAAAGTTCCAAACTGCTCATCTTCGACTCTTCGATCACCGACGAGCAGATGGCCCGCGTGGAACACTACTACATCAACGCCGTCGAGTCGCGCCGCAAGGATCTCGCGACGCTCACCGACATGGAAGATGCCGAAGTGAAGCCCGTCCCCGTGCTTACGGGACTCACCGCGCTCAAGGACGACGAGCTGGAGGGATACTGCAAACGATACGGACTGGCGATGAACGCCGACGACCTGCGCGAGGTGGTGAACTACTACAAGGCCGAGGGCCGCGATCCGTCGGAAACGGAGCTCCGCATCCTCGACACCTACTGGAGCGACCACTGCCGTCACACCACGTTCACCACCGAGATCACGGAGATCACCATAGACCCGTCGTTCATCAGCGACGAACTGGGCGAGTCGCTCGACACGCTGCACCGCATCCGCAAGGAGCTGGGCCGCGAGAACAAGAGCCTCTGCCTCATGGAGCTGGCCACCGTGGGCGCACGCTACCTGAAAAAGACGGGCGTGCTCGACGATCTGGAGCAGAGCGAGGAAAACAACGCATGCAGCATATTCGTCAACGTGGACGTCGACGGACAAACGGAAAAGTGGCTGCTGCAATTCAAGAACGAAACGCATAACCACCCGACCGAGATCGAGCCGTTCGGCGGCGCTTCGACCTGTCTGGGCGGTGCCATACGCGACCCGCTGTCGGGCCGCAGCTACGTATATCAGGCCATGCGCGTCACGGGTGCGGGCGACATATACAAGAGCGTGGCCGAGACCATGAAGGGCAAGCTGCCGCAGCGAATCATAAGCGCCAAGGCCGCAGCGGGATATTCGAGCTACGGCAACCAGATAGGTCTGGCCACCACGCACGTGCGCGAGATCTACCACCCCGATTACGTGGCCAAGCGTCTGGAGGTGGGCGCCGTAGTGGGCGCGGTAAAGGCCGAGAACGTACGCCGCGAATCGCCTGCGGCGGGCGATGCCATACTGCTTCTGGGCGGCCGCACGGGCCGCGACGGCATAGGCGGAGCCACGGGATCGTCGAAGGAGCACAACGTAAAGTCGATCGAGGAATGCAGCTCGGAGGTGCAGAAGGGTAACGCACCCGAGGAACGCAAGCTCGAACGTCTGTTCCGTCGCGCCGAGGTCACGCGCCTCATAAAGAAATCGAACGATTTCGGCGCGGGCGGCGTGAGCGTGGCCATAGGCGAGCTGGCCCCGGGACTCGACATATACCTCGACCGAGTGCCCACGAAGTACAGCGGTCTGAACTCCACCGAACTCGCCATCAGCGAGTCGCAGGAGCGCATGGCGGTAGTGGTCGAGCGCAAGGATATGGCGGTATTCGAAGAGTACTGCCACGAGGAGAATATCGAGGTGACGCACGTGGCCGACGTTACGGACACCAACCGTCTGAAGATGTTCTACAACGGTGAGAAGATCGTCGACCTGTCGCGCGAGTTCATCGACAGCGCGGGAGCCAAGCACTATACCAAGATAAGAATGGCGGCGGTGGAGGATCGCGATCCGTTCCGTCGCGAGATAGAGGGCGCGTCGCTGCGCGAGAAGATCGCGGCCAACCTGCGGGACGACAATGTGGTGTCGCAGCGCGGAATGATCGAGATGTTCGACTCGACAATAGGCGCGTCGACCGTGCTGATGCCCTTCGGCGGCCGCACGCAGAACACCGAGACGCAGGTTTCGGTGCAGAAACTCCCCGTCGGAAAGGCCCACACCGACACGGCCAGCATCATGGCGTTCGGTTACAACCCCTTCATCACCTCGTGGAGCCCCTACCACGGTGCGGCATACGCGGTGATCGAGGCGGCGAGCAAGGTAGTCGCCGCGGGCGCACGCTACGACCGCATGCGTTACTCGTATCAGGAGTATTTCGAGCGCATGCACGACGAATCGTCGTGGGGCAAGCCTCTGGCGGCTCTGCTCGGTGCACTGAAGATGCAGATAGAGTTAGGATTGCCCTCAATCGGCGGCAAGGACTCGATGAGCGGCACGTTCCAGGATATAAACGTTCCGCCCATGCTCATGGCCTTCGGCATCACCACGGTGGATGCCCGCACGGTCATAAGCCCCGAGTTCAAGTCGGCGGGACACAACCTTTATATAATAAAGCACACGCCTCTGGCCAACCGCATGCCCGACACCGAGCAGCTGAAGAAGAATTTCGGCTTCGTAAGCACGGCCATCGAGCACGGCGAGATCGTGGCGGCATATGCCGTAGGCTTCGGCGGAGCGGCCGAGGCGATAGCCAAGATGTCGTTCGGCAACCGCGTGGGTGCGACCATAGAGTACGACGCGCAGAAGCTGTTCGACTACGACTACGGATCGTTCGTGGTGGAAGCGACGGGTACGCTCGACAATCCCGCGGCGATTCTTATCGGCTCGACGAGCGATTCGGCCGAGGTGACGATCAACGGCGAGAAGTTCGCGATAGACGAATTGCAGAAGATCAACTCGCAGAAGTTCTGCGCGATATATCCCGACCGCGGCATCGAGGGCGGCACCACCCGTAAGAGCATGCCCGAAAAGAGAACGATCGAGTATTCGGGCGCGCCCGTCGACGAGGTGACGGTATTCATTCCCGTATTCTCGGGCACCAACTGCGACTACGACACGGCCAAGCAGTTCGAGCGCGCTGGAGCCAAGGTCACAACGAGCGTATTCTGCGACCTGACGGCCGAGGATATCTTCGCCTCGATAGACCGCATGAAGGGCATGATCGACAAATGCAACATCTTCGTGCTCAGCGGCGGATTCTCGGCAGGCGACGAGCCCGACGGCAGCGGCAAGTTCATCGCCAACGTGCTCAACAATAAGAAAATCACCGATTCGATCCACGCCCTGCTCGACCGCGGCGGCCTGATCCTCGGCATCTGCAACGGCTTCCAGGCCCTCGTGAAATCGGGACTTCTGCCTTACGGACGTCTGGGACAGGTGGTGAAGGAGTCGCCCACGCTGTTCCGCAACGACATAAACCGCCACATATCGCAGATAGTGACCACGCGCGTAGCCACGACCAATTCGCCCTGGCTCTCGTCGTTCGAACTCGGCGAGCAGCATTCGATAGCGGTGAGTCACGGCGAAGGCAAGTTCGTCGTCAGCGACGAGATGGCCGAAGAGCTGTTCCGCAACGGCCAGGTGGCGTTCCAGTATGTCGATCCCGACGGCGAGGCCACTCTGTGCGCACCGTACAACCCCAACGGTTCGAGCTTCGCGATTGAGGGTATAATCAGCCGCAACGGCCAGATACTCGGCAAGATGGGCCATACGGAACGTTACGAGGAAAATCTGTTCAAGAACATCGGCGGCAACAAGGTGCAGAACATATTCGCCAACGCGGTAAACTATTTCAAGAAAAAGTAATGATCCCGAGATCCGAAATATCAAGGATGGCACGCCTTACGACGATGATTGCGGCATTCGCCGCGATTGTCGCCGTATGCGTCGCAGGCAAACGCGACACCTCGTTGCGGCTTCTCTATTGGAACATCCAGAACGGCATGTGGTCGGACCAGCCGAACGGATACGACAACTTCGTCGAGTGGGTCAAAAGGTACGATCCCGACGTGTGCGTATGGTGCGAGGCGCAGACCATCTACGAGGACGGAACCTCCAAGGCCTGCAAGGCCGACGATCGTTACCTGACCGACAACTGGGGCGAACTCGCGGCCCGCTACGGCCATAAATATTGGACCAAGAGCGGTCACCGCGACAACTACCCGCAGGTCATAACCTCGAAATATCCGATCGAAAAGATCCTCGACATCGTGGGCGAGGAACCCGACAGCGTGGTGACGCACGGAGCGTGCCGCGCGGCGATAAAGGTAGGCGGCAAGAGGGTGAACATCGTCACGCTCCACACATGGCCGCAGGCCTATGCATATCGCGCCGCCGACCGTGAAGCGAGCAAGGCCGAACACGGAGGCGACAAGTACCGCCGCATGGAGATGGAGTACATATGCAACCACACCATCCTCGCCGAGCCGAAGGCCGCCAAGGAGTATTGGATGATGATGGGCGACTTCAATTCACGCTCGCCCAAGGACAATCATTTCTACAAATACGACGAGGGCGATTCGCGGCTCATGGTGCACGACTACATCCTGCGCAGCACACCTTATATAGATATAATAGGCGACCGCTTCGCGGGAGAGTTCCATACCACCACCTACGGCAAGTCGCGCATAGATTTCGTGTACTGCACGCCCAAACTCTACAAGCGCATAACCGACGCCCACGTGGTGACGGACGACTACACCCGCAATCCCGTGCGCGACGCGGGCACGGGCTTCCACCACCCGTCGGATCACCTGCCGATCGTGGTGGACTTCGACATGAAATAGACAAAAATAACGTATAATTCCAAACATCAAGAACCATGAAACAGCTTGAAATGCTTTACGAGGGCAAGGCCAAGCAGGTCTTCCTCACCGACGATCCCGAACTCATCATCATCCACTACAAGGATGCGGCGACGGCTTTCAACAACCTCAAGAAAGCGACCATCGCCAACAAGGGCATGCTGAACAACAAGATTTCGACCATCATCTTCAAATATCTGCACGAGGCAGGCATCGAGACCCACTACATCGAGACTCTCAACGACCGCGACCAGCTCTGCAAGCGCGTGAAGATCATCCCTCTGGAGGTTATCGTGCGCAACATCATCGCAGGCTCGATGGCCAAGCGTCTCGGCATCGAGGAAGGCACCAAGCCGTCGAACGTCATCTACGACATCTGCTACAAGGACGACGAGCTGGGCGATCCCCTCATCAACGACCACCACGCCGTGGCACTGGGTGCCGTGACCTACGAGGAACTGAACCAGATATACGCCATGACCGCCAAGGTCAACGAGGTATTGCAGGGCCTCTTCTCGAAGATGGGCATCACGCTGGTGGACTTCAAGATCGAGTTCGGCCGCACCTCTGACGGCAAGATCGTTCTGGCCGACGAGGTTAGCCCCGACACCTGCCGTCTGTGGGACAGCAAGACCAACGAGAAACTCGACAAGGACCGTTTCCGTCGCGACCTCGGCCACGTGATCGAGGCATACGAGGAGATCTATGCCCGTCTTTCGAAGATGGAGCAGGAGGACAACAAATAAGAACCGCATAACGGAATGACGGATCGATCTGCAATTTTCGACGAACTGCACGAGGAGTGCGGGGTATTCGGAGTGTTCGGTGTGCCCGACGCCGCGTCGCTCGCATACTACGGGTTGCACAATCTGCAACACCGCGGGCAGGAGGGGTGCGGCATAGCCACGTTCGACGACGGAAAGATGCACCACGTAAAGGGTCTGGGGCTGGTGAGCGAGGTCTTCACCAAAGAGAAGCTCGCCACGCTCCCCGGGTCGACGGCCATAGGCCACGTGAGGTACTCCACGGCGGGCGGCGGCGGAATCAACAACGTGCAACCGTTCGTTTTCCACCACTACACGGGCGACTTCGCCCTGGCGCATAACGGCAATATCGTCAATTCGCACCAGCTCAGACGTTTCCTCGAAGAGAAAGGCAGTCTGTTCCATTCCACCTCCGACAGCGAGATACTGGCGCATCTCATAAAGAAAAACACGGTAGAATCGCTGCGTATCGACGCCATAAAGGAGGCGTTGAACATGATCGAGGGCGCGTTCGCCTTCATCATAATGACACCCAACCGTCTCTACGCCTGCCGCGACAAGTACGGGCTTCGCCCCTTGTCGCTCGGGCGTCTGAACGACGGATGGATCGTAAGCAGCGAGACCTGCGCGTTCGACGTCATAGGCGCGGAGTTCGTCCGCGACATCGAGCCCGGCGAGATCGTCTCGCTCGACCGTCACGGCATACGCACCAACGACTACTCGCAGTACAAGAAGTGCAAGATGTGCGCCATGGAGTACATCTACTTCGCGCGTCCCGACAGCGACATAGAGGGCTGCAACGTCCACGCGTTCCGCAAGGAATCGGGACGGCTGCTCTGGCAGGAGGCTCCCGCCGACGCCGACATAGTGGTCGGAGTCCCCGATTCGAGCCTCAGCGCCGCAATGGGTTACGCCGAGGCGGGCGGAGTGCCTTACGAGATGGGGCTCATAAAGAACAAGTACGTGGGCCGCACGTTCATCCAGCCGTCGCAGGCACTGCGCGAGCAGGGTGTGAAGATGAAACTGTCGGCCGTGAAAAGCATCGTGCGCGGCAAGAGGGTAGCGCTCATCGACGATTCGATCGTGCGCGGCACCACCTCGAAACGCATCGTGGACATGTTGCGCGAAGCGGGTGCCGAGGCCGTACACGTGCGTATAGCGAGTCCTCCGATCACCCATCCGTGTTTTTACGGAGTGGACATATCGACCTACGACGAGTTGATGTGCGCACACAAGAATACGGAGGAAGTGCGTCGCACGATAGGCGCCGATTCGTTGGCGTTCATATCGGAAAAGGCGTTGTTCGAAGCCGCCAAGTCGCGTACCGACTTGTGTCTGGCATGTTTCAACGGCAAGTATCCGACGGCCTTGTACCAATCGCTCGACGAAGCGAACAAGGACGGAAAATTTTAAGTAGGCGGGCACCGACCCGCGGATGCGGCGGCGATCGACAGTCCGCTCGCGACCGATTTTAACCCGAAAAAGAAAAAAAGATTATGGCTAAAAGTTATGAAAATGCCGGTGTGAACCTCGAAGCCGGATACGAAGTGGTGCGCAGAATAAAATCGCACGTGGCATCGACCTCGCGCCCCGGGGTTATGGGCAACATCGGTGCTTTCGGCGGAATGTTCGACCTCGCATCGCTCAACGTCAAGGAACCCGTTCTGGTGAGCGGAACCGACGGCGTGGGAACCAAACTCAAGATCGCGTTCGAGATGGACAAGCACGATACGGTGGGTATCGACGCCGTGGCCATGTGCGTGAACGACGTGCTGGCTCAGGGTGCCGAACCTCTGCTGTTCCTCGATTACGTGGCCGTGGGCCACAACGAGCCCACGAAAATCGAGGCCATCGTGGCGGGCGTCGCCGAGGGCTGCCGTCAGGCGGGCTGCGCTCTGGTGGGCGGCGAAACGGCCGAGATGCCGGGCATGTATACCGACGGCGAGTACGACATAGCGGGATTCACCTGCGGTGTGGTGGAGCGTGCCAAGCTCATCGACGGCACCAAGGTGCGCGTGGGTGACGTGCTGGTCGGCATAGCTTCGAGCGGAGTGCATTCCAACGGCTTCAGCCTCGTGCGCAAGATCGTAAGCGACAACGCATTCGACCTGCACGCGCCTCATGCCGATCTGGGCGACCGTCCTCTGGGCGAAGTGCTGCTCACCCCCACCAAGATATACGTGAAGCAGGTTCTCGACGTGATCCGCAACTGCGACGTTCACGGCATAAGCCACATCACAGGCGGCGGTTTCGACGAAAACATACCGCGCATACTCTCTGATGGTCAGGGCATAGAGATCACCGAAGGATCGTGGGAGATACTTCCCGTATTCCGCTTCCTGGAGAAGCACGGCAAGGTGGCTCACCGCGAGATGTTCAACATCTTCAACATGGGTATCGGCATGGTCATCGCGCTCGATGCCTCGCAGGCCGACAAAGCCATCGAGATACTCTCATCGCACGGCGAACGCGCCTCGGTCATCGGACGGATCGTCGAGGGCGAGGGCGTGACCATAAAGTAGACGAGTGGCGGCACGGCATAAAATAGCGATATTCGCAAGCGGCTACGGATCGAACTTCGAAGCGATAGCGCGCGCATGCCGCGACGGCGAGATCGATGCGGAGGTCGCTCTGCTGGTGTGCGACAAACCGTCGGCACGCGTATGTTCGGTCGCCGAGCTGATGGGGATCCCGTCGCTGGTGTTCGCGCCCGCGGACTATGCGTCCAAGGCGGACTACGAGCGCGAGATCGCGGAGCGCTGCGGGCGGGCGGAGGTAGAACTCATCTGCCTCGCGGGATACATGCGCATAGTGGGTCCAACGCTGCTCGACACTTTTGCGGACCGTATCGTCAACCTGCATCCGTCGCTGCTGCCGTCGTTCAAGGGGGCGCGGGCCATAGAGCAGGCTTTGGAATACGGCGTCAAGGTGTTCGGTGCTACCGTACATTATGTCGACCGATCGCTCGACGGCGGGCGTATCATAGCGCAGCGCGCCGTGAATTACGACGGCGACGACATAGCCGAGATCACGGCCATGATACATGCCGTCGAACACGCGCTTTACATCGAAACGATTAAAAAATTATTAACGTAAACTTAGAATAATGAGAGCATTAATAAGCGTCAGCGACAAGAACGGCGTGGTGGAGTTCGCACAGCGCCTCCGTTCGTTGGGATGGGAGATCATAGCCACGGGCGGCACGATGAAACTCCTGCGCGACAAGGACGTGGAGGTAATCAACATAAGCGACGTCACGGGATTCCCCGAGATCTGCGACGGCCGCGTCAAGACTCTGCACCCCAAGGTGCACGGCGGTCTGCTGGCACGCCGCGACGACCCCAACCATTTGCAGGCCCTGAAGGAGAACGGCATCGAATTCATCGACATGGTGTGCGTGAATCTCTATCCGTTCCGTCAGACCATAGCCAAACCCGACGTCACGATGGAGGACGCCATAGAGAACATCGACATCGGCGGTCCGTCGATGCTGCGCAGCGCTGCAAAGAACTATAAAGATGTGACGGTGGTGTGCGACCCTGCCGACTACGACCGTATAATCGGCGAGATCGAAGCCACGGGCAACACGACCGTGGAGACCCGTCTGCAACTCTCGGCCAAAGCCTATACTCATACGGCCGAGTACGACTCGATGATCGCCACATACATGCGCAAGGCCGCGGGACTGAACGAAAAACTCTTCCTGGAGTTCGACGCCGTGCAGAGCCTGCGTTACGGCGAGAATCCCCACCAGCAGGCCCGCTTCTACGGCTCGGCCGATGCGGGAGCCTATTCGCTGGCGACGGCCAAGCAGCTCAACGGCAAGGAATTGTCATACAACAACATTCAGGACGCCAATGCCGCATTGTGCATCGTCCGCGAGTTCGACGAACCGTTCTGCGTGGGCCTGAAGCACATGAATCCCTGCGGTGCGGCCATCGGCACCGACGTGATGGATGCCTGGACCAAGGCCTACGAGGCCGACAAGGTGAGCATCTTCGGCGGCATCGTGGCGGTGAACCGCGAGATCACCCGCGAGGTGGCCGAGGCCATGAAGCCCATTTTCCTTGAGATCATCATGGCGCCGTCATTCTCGGACGAGGCTCTGGAGGTGCTCTGCACGAAAAAGAACCTGCGTCTGCTGGTCGTGGACATGAGCAAGGACGACAGCGTGACGAAGCAGTACGTGAGCGTAAACGGCGGCTTACTCGTTCAGGATCTGGACAAGACGACCGCCGAGGTGAAAGCCGAAATGTGCGTGACGGCAGCCAAGCCCACGGCCGAGCAGCTGACCGATCTCAACTTCGGCTGGAGAATCGTGAAGCATGTGAAATCCAACGCCATAGCAGTCGTAAAGGACGGCCATACGGTAGGCGTGGGCGCAGGTCAGATGAACCGCGTGGGTTCGGCCGAAATAGCCCTCAAGCAGGCGCATGCGGCAGGATTCACCGAGGGCCTTGTGCTGGCGTCGGACGGATTCTTCCCCTTCGACGACTCGGTAACGCTGGCGGCGCAGTATGGCGTCACGGCCATCGTGCAGCCCGGCGGCAGCGTCCGCGACGAGGACTCGATCAAGAAGGCCGACGAGAACGGTATCACCATGTTATTCACGGGCATGCGCCATTTCAAACACTAATCGGCCGATGAAAGTTCTTGTAGTAGGATCGGGCGGACGATGCCACGCCATAGTGGAGGCGTTGAGCCGCTCGCCGCAGGTGGAAAAGATATTTTGCGCCCCGGGTAACGCGGGCATAGCCTCATTGGCCGAGTGCGTCGCCATCAAGGAGACCGCAGTGGACGCGTTGTGCGAGTTCGCACGCGAAAACGCCGTGGAACTCACGGTAGTAGGACCCGAAGTGGCACTCGAAGCGGGCATAGCCGACCATTTCAAGGCCGAGGGGCTTCGCATATTCGGCCCCACGAAGAGCGCGGCACGCATAGAGACCAGCAAGGAGTTCGCCAAGGAACTGATGCGCAAATACGACATCCCGACCGCGGCATTCCGCACGTTCAGCGATTACGACGAGGCTCTGGCGTACGTGAAAGCGGGTTCGCTGCCCACGGTACTTAAATACGACGGACTGGCCGCAGGCAAGGGCGTGGTAATAGCCGAGACTTTGGAGCAGGCTGACGAGGCGTTGAAAGACATGTTGCTCGACGAGAAATTCGGCCACGGCAGGGTAGTGATCGAGGAGTATCTGGAGGGTCCCGAGTTCTCGCTCATGTGCTTCGTCAACGGCCGCGACGTATATCCCATGCCCGTGGCGCAGGACCACAAACGCGCCTACGACGGCGACAAGGGTCCCAACACGGGAGGCATGGGCGCCTACACCGAACTGCCGTTCATAGACGAGGCCGATCTCGACTACGCCATGAACGCCATCATGCGCCGCACGGCCGACGCCATGGTCGCCGAGGGAGCACCGTTCTGCGGAGTGCTGTACGGCGGACTGATGAAGACCCCTAACGGCATCAAGGTCATAGAGTTCAACGCCCGTTTCGGCGATCCCGAGACCGAAGTGGTTCTGCCGCGCATGAAAAGCGACATCTGCGGCGTGTTCTGCGACGTGGCCGACGGCCGCACGCCGAACATCGAGTGGCACGACTTCGCTACGCTGGGCATAGTCCTCGCCTCGAAGGGATACCCGGGCAGCTACGAAAAAGGGTTCGCCATCGAAGGTGTCGACGCGGTAGACGGCTCGGTATACCACATGGGCACGGCGCGGAAGGACGGAAAATATGTCACCTCGGGCGGACGCGTGATGATAGTGGTGTGTAAGGCACCCACGTTGCGCGAGGCACAGAAGAAAGCCGTAGCCGAGGTGGCCAAGATCGGCTGCGACAATCTGTTCCACCGCACCGACATAGGCGACAAAGCATTCAAATAACGGATTAAACGACAATCGAATGGCAATCATAATCAACGGTAAGGAGTTGGCTCTCTCGCTCAAACAGCGACTGGCTGCCGACGTAGCGACGTTCGACGAAAAATACGGCCGCACGCCCCACCTGGTGGTGATCCTCGTAGGCGAGGACCCGGGGAGCGTTTCCTACGTGACGGGCAAAGCCAAGGCCTCAGCCGAAGTGGGACTTCGCAATACCACCATACGCAAACCCGACACCATCACCGAAGCCGAGCTGCTCGGCATAATCGACGAACTGAACGCCGATCCCGAAGTGGACGGAATTCTGGTACAGCTCCCGCTGCCGAAACACATCGATTCCGACAAGGTGATTTCGGCCATCAGTGCGGAGAAGGATGTGGACGGATTCCACCCGATGAACGTAGCGCGTCTGTGGCTCAAGCAGGAGTGCACTTTGCCGTGCACACCCAAAGGCATCATAAAGTTGCTCAAAAGCGCGGGCGTGGAGATCGCAGGAAAGAACGTAGTGGTGATAGGCCGCAGCAACATCGTCGGACTGCCCGTATCGAAACTGCTGCTCAACGAAAACGCCACCGTAACCATAGCGCACAGCCGCACCAAGGATCTGGCCGAGGTGACGCGTCGCGCCGACATACTGGTAGTGGCCATCGGCCGCCCCAAGTTCGTCACGGCCGACATGGTGAAGGAGGGAGCCGTGGTGATCGACGTGGGTGTCAACCGCGATCCCGAAACGAAGAAACTCTGCGGCGACGTAGATTTCGCAGCCGTGGAGCCTAAGGCGGCGGCTATAACGCCCGTCCCGGGCGGTGTAGGCCCGATGACCATCTGCTGCCTGATGGAGAACACCGTGGAGTGCTTCCTCCGCAAAATGGAAAAGAGCGGCAAATAATAGGGTAGCTCTTTATACGAAAACCGCCCCGAGTTCGCTTGTAACTCGGGGCGATTTTTATAATATCACACAAACTTACCTGCTTCGTTCAAGAGTGCAACTTACGCAGCTCTTTTCACACTTGTCGCCGAGCAATGCAAGTGTATCGGCATCTCCATCGTACAGGAAATCGAATGTCTCGCCTCCGTCGGCGACAAATTGCCACACCGTAGCATCGTTGTCACCCTCCACACCTCGCAGAGTATAACGCTTCCCGACATAAACGACGTGACCGTCCTCGCTTTCGGTCTTGTTTATCTCCAGACGAAACGTGCCGTCGCCGCTATGCTCGTAACTCTCGACGGTAAGCGAATAATGCTTGTCCGAGCAACGACCTTCGTAAATACGCGTTACCATCCGCCCCAAATCGGGATCTTCGTCCGCAATTACATCGGCCGACTCCGTAACCGTTTCTTCGACAGTCACGCTTTTCGAAATCCGAATCTCATTCCGACATCCCGAAAGGAAAAACGAAAATATCAATACAAAGCAAGCTAACCTCATAACGCAGGCAAATTTATCTTCGATGGCACTGCATTCGGAACATCCTGTGGCCGAGCAAATCGACCTCGCCGCAACGGCTGAATCCGAGACGCACATACAACCTCTCCGCCGCGCCGTTGTCCTCGTCGACCAAAAGGCTCACGCATTCATGGCCTGCGGCGAAAGCCTCGTCACGCATGCGGCATATCAGTTCGGCTCCCAGTCCGCGCCCCTGCGCACAAGGCAACACCCCTAACGTATCGAGATAGAACTCGCCCGCCGACGTCTCGTCGGCAACTTCGGGTACCGAACCGCAACGTCTCCGTATGGTTTCGAGAACAGGCACGCGAAGTTCGTGCAACCGCGCGCCGTCGTAACCGCACACAGCTCCGACGACCTCGCCGTCTGTCTCGCATACGATCACGTTGCGATAACTGTACTGCGTATCGTCCCTGCGCACAAGTTCTTCGAACAGAGCCTCGCCCGCCTCGCCGCAAAGGCGGCGAGTGAGATCCTCGCCGAATGCCATCGCGACGATATGCGCCACCACGGCGGCATCCTTCGCCTCGGCCCTGCGGAACTTCACATCACCTCCTGCCATATCAACGGGGCAGCACTTCTATCTCCAACTTCGAATATGCTCTCTCGGCCTTGGCCTTGGCATCCTCCACACTCTCGCCGCGGGCGAGTATAACGCCCATGCGTCGGTGGCCCTTCACCTCGGGCTTGCCGAATATGCGTATCTGCACATCGGGCTCGGCCACGACCTGCTCCAGATTGCCGAACACCACCTTATCGCTGTCGCCCTCGACCACCACGGCTTTCGAAGCGCTCGGGCCGAAGAAGCGTATAGACGGAATCGGCAGGCCGAGAATCGCACGCGCATGGAGTGCGAACTCCGACATATCCTGCGATATCATGGTGACCATTCCCGTATCGTGCGGACGCGGCGACACCTCGCTGAACAGCACCTTGTCGCCCGCCACAAACAGCTCCACGCCGAATATGCCGTAACCGCCGAGCGCATCCGTCACACGCTTGGCGATGTCGCGCGCCTGCTCCAGCGCCTCGGCGCTCATCGGCTGCGGCTGCCACGATTCGCGGTAGTCGCCGTCGACCTGATGGTGCCCGATGGGTTCGAGGAACGACGTGCCGCCACTATGGCGCACCGTAAGCAACGTTATCTCGTAATCGAACTTCACGAAGCCCTCCACGATAACCTCGCCGCCGCCCGCACGGCCGCCCTCCTGGGCGCAATGCCATGCGGCATCGGCATCGTCGAACGAACGCACGACGCTCTGCCCGTGGCCCGACGAGCTCATTATGGGCTTCACCACGCACGGAACGCCTATCGCGTGCAGAGCCTCGTCGAATTCCGCCCGCGTGGTAGCGAAGCGGTAGGGCGAAGTGGGGATGCCCAGATCCTCGGCCGCCAGACGGCGGATGCCCTTGCGGTTCATGGTAAGCAACGCAGCCTCGGCCGTCGGGATGACTCGATAGCCCTCTTTCTCCAGCTCCACCAGCGTGGGAGTGGCTATGGCCTCCACCTCGGGAATTATATAGTCGGGCTTCTCCTTCTCGATGATCTCGCGCAGACGATCTCCGTCCAGCATCGACAGCACATACGATCTGTGCGCGACCTGCATGGCGGGCGCGTCGGCATACTTGTCCAGCGCCACAATCTCCACGCCGTAACGCTGCAACTCGATCGCCACCTCCTTGCCCAGTTCGCCCGAACCGCACAGCAAAGCCTTTTTCGCCACCGACTTGAGCGGCGTACCTATTTTAACCATAACTTACTGCTTGACTTTTGATTCACAATATGCGCAACGATAGTCGCCCGCCTCGGTCCGACGGAACAGTCGGTCGACATCCTCGCTGTTCGATATGCACTGACGGTTGCCGCAACGCATGTCGTCGCATCGCACCAGATCGTCGCCTATGCGCGGCGTCTGCGTCGACGGACGCTCCTTGGCCCACTCCAGCAGGGTGTATATCAACGCCATGCGGACGAACTTGCCGTTCTCGACCTGACGGAAATAGGCCGCACGCGGATCGTTGTCGACATCGCGCGTGATCTCGTTCACACGCGGCAGCGGGTGCAGGATTATCATATCCTTCTTGGCATTGCGCAGACGCTCGGGGTTGAGTATGAAGCTGTCCTTCAAGCGCTCGAACTCCTCCTCGTCCAGGAAACGCTCCTTCTGCACGCGGGTCATGTAGAGTATGTCCAGCTCGGGCATGACCTCCTCCATGGTAGCCACCTCACGGGTCGGCACATGGTTCTTGTCGCACACCTCGCGACGAATGTACGAGGGCAGGCGCAATTCCTCGGGAGCGATCAGCACCACATTGATCCCCTCGTAACGCGACAGAGCCTTAATCAACGAGTGGACGGTGCGGCCGAATTTCAGATCGCCGCAGAAACCGATGGTAAGATTGTTCAGACGGCCTTTCTCGCGACGTATCGTCAAAAGATCGGTAAGCGTCTGGGTAGGGTGGGCATGACTGCCGTCGCCCGCGTTGATTATAGGCACCTCGGAATACTGCGAAGCCACCAGCGGAGCACCCTCCTTGCTGTGGCGCATGGCGATTATGTCGGCGAAACATCCTATCACGCGCACCGTATCGGCCACGGTCTCGCCCTTGCTGACCGACGACGACGCTGCATCGGAGAATCCCAGCACGCTGCCGCCCAACTCCATCATGGCCGACGTGAAACTGAGGCGCGTGCGGGTGCTCGGCTCGTAAAAGAGCGTGGCGAGCTTCTTGCCGCGGCAGACCTCGCTGTATTTCTTGCGATCGGCAATTATGTCCAAAGCCGTCGAAATAATCCGATCCACTTCCTCCACCGAGATGTCGGTGGTATCGATCAAATGTCTCATGGTAAAGAAATTACTTGTTTATCCAACTTTCGTCCGAAGGATTGTTGCGGAAAGCGATTATGCGGGCGCAATCCTCGTTCTTTATATAGCCCTCTTCGGCCGCTACCTCCACCAGAGCGTCGAGATTCGACAGAGAGTGATTCTCAACCTCGGCTTCGGCCAGACGGTCGAGTCCCTTCTTCATGCCGTAGGTGAATATGCTCACCACACCCAGCACCTCGGCACCCGCCTCGCGCAGAACGTTCACCACCTCGATGCAGCTGCCCGCAGTAGAGATCAGATCCTCCACCACGACTACCTTCTGGCCCTTCTCCAGACGGCCTTCGATCTGATTCGCACGGCCGTGATCCTTCGCACCGCTGCGCACGTAACCCATAGGCAGGTCGAGCAGGGTAGCGGTGATGGCGGCATGGGCTATTCCCGCAGTCGATGTACCCATCAGCACCTCGCACTCGGGGTAGTAACGTTTCACATACTCGGCCAAGCCTTTCTCCACGGCATCGCGCACGCGGGGAGCCGTAAGCGTCAGACGGTTATCGCAATAGATGGGGCTTTTGATTCCGCTCGCCCACGTGAACGGCTGCTCGGGACGCAGAAAAACCGCGCCGATCGAAAGCAGGTCTTTGGCAATTTTCTTCTCCATAATATCCTTGATTTTCCTGTTATTTTTTCTCTCCATAACCAGCAACGGGAACTCGTTTCCACGGCTGTCGGCCTCCTGCCGTCCGACCGTCACGAATCCATGATGCCGATAAAACTCCGCCGCACGCGGATTGTCCTCGTTCACGCACAACCGCCCGACACCGCACTCCGCAACGGCATGTTCGAGAAGCCGCCCGCCTATCCCGCGGCCGAAGCAGTCGGGATGCACGAAAAGCATCTCCAGCAAATCGCCCTCCACACCCGCGAAAGCGAGCACCCGCCCCGCGGCATCGGTCGCCGTGAAAAGGGTTTCCACACCCTTCAGCGCATCGGGCACCTGAGTGCGAATCCTACGTATGTCGCTCTCGGCGAGAAACCCGTGCGTGGCCCGCACCGAAGCCTCCCACAACTCGACCAGATCGGCGAGCACCGCCTCGTCGCGCACCTCGCACCTCCGTATGTCGCAGAAACGCGGCTCCATAACCTATTCCAGAGCCTTGCGCAGGATGCGTTCCACTTCCTCGGGATAGATCCCGCCCTCGTGCTCCTTCACGCCGTCCACGTAAAACGTCGGGACATAGTAGTAATCGAACCTGTCGGCCACTTCGAGCTGCTCCGATTCCTCGATCATCTCTATCTCCACCGACGCCAGTTCCGAATGCGCGGCCTTGAGTTCCTCAATATAGCGCAAAGCCTTTTTGCAGAACGGGCAATTCTTCAGATAAAACAGTCGAACGTGTTTCATGGCACTACTCCGCAAATTCGGCCATGCAACGCTCGTATGCCGCAACGGGATCGGCAGCCTGCGTGATCGGACGGCCCACGACGATGTAGTCGGTACCGATCTCCTTCGCGCGGGCAGGAGTGGTGACACGCACCTGGTCGCCCACCTCGCCGTCGGCGAAACGCACGCCCGGGGTGACGGTCACGAAGCCGCTGCCGCAGGCCTCCTTCACCATACCAGCTTCGAGCGGCGAGCATACCACGCCGTCCAGTCCCGCTTCGCGGGCGTTGCGCGCATAGTGCACTATGGTGTCGTTGATCGATGCGTCGATCAACAGCTCGCGGCGCATGCGTTCCTCGCTCGTCGAGGTCAGCTGAGTCACGGCGATCAACAGCGGACGTGTGCCGTCGGGACGCGTAAGACCCTCCAGGGCGGCTTTCATCATGTCGATGGTACCCGCTGCGTGGAGATTACACATGTCCACATCCAGATGCGACAGCACTGCCATGGCCTTCTTCACCGTATTGGGTATGTCGTGCAGTTTCAGATCGAGGAAGATCTTGTGCCCGCGCGCCTTGATCTCGCGCACGATCGACGGTCCCTCGGCATAATAGAGTTCCATGCCGATCTTCACGAACGGCTTGCGGTCGGTGAATTTGTCGAGGAACGCCAGCGTAGTCTCGGCGCTGCTGAAATCGCATGCGATTATTACATCTCTATGACTCATTGTTATATGGTGTTTTTGATTTTGTTTACATTTTCAATGTGCTAACATAGCATTTTTTTGCGAGATAAACAATATTTGGTCGGAAAATATCCCGACTGCGGTTCGAAGAACCGCGCGGGCCGCAGCCTCGCCACAGCGGAGGACGTAAACGAGCCACGGGCGAGTTGAAGTCCGCCGCGCAGGGTGGCGGCGAACTGCCGACATCGCGCCGCGATGTCGAAACCGACAGACACAAAAAAAGCCGCCCGAATCGTTCGGGCGGCTCCAAAATATCGTTTATGCGGACCGTTAGCAGTTCATCGCACCGCAACAGTGGATAACCTGTCCGCTGACATAGCTCGACATGTCGCTGGCGAGGAACAGAGCCACGTTGGCCACATCGTCGGGCGTACCGCCGCGACGCAGAGGAATCTGCGCTGCCCAGGCATCGCGAACCTCCTGCGAGAGCTGGTTGGTCATGTCGGTGATGATGAAACCCGGGGCGATGCAGTTGGCACGTATGCCGCGGGGACCCATCTCCTTGGCGATCGACTTCGCAAGACCGATCATACCCGCCTTCGAAGCCGAGTAGTTGCACTGTCCCGCATTGCCCGACACACCGACCACCGACGACATGTTGATGATCGAACCGCCGCGCTGACGCGCCATCACGGGCACTACGGCATGGATGAAGTTAAACGCCGACTTCAGGTTGACGCCTATGACGGCATCCCACTGAGCCTCCGACATGCGCATCATCAGACCGTCCTTGGTGATACCCGCGTTGTTCACGAGGATGTCGATACGGCCGAAGTCCTCCACGATCTGCTTCACCACCTCGTGCGACTCCTCGAACGACGCAGCGTTCGAAGCGTAGCCCTTGGCCTTGACGCCCATGGCCTCCAGTTCGGCCACTGTCTGCTCGGCAGCCTCGTTGATTACCAAATCGGTGAACGCCACGTCGGCGCCCTGCTCGGCGAAACGCAATGCGATCGCCTTGCCTATACCTCTGGCAGCTCCCGTCACCAGGGCCACCTTACCTTCCAAAAGTTTCATGAATATAATTCTTTTATCGTTTTACTACCATTTACGCAGCGCCACGCAGCTGTTGTGACCGCCGAAACCGAGCGTATTCGATATGGCGACCGTAACGTCGGCCTTGCGCGCAACGTTGGGAACATAATCGAGGTCGCACTCGGGGTCGGGATCCGTAAGACCGATGGTGGGGGGCACCACACCGTTCTTCAAGGTCAGAGCCGAAGCGATCAGCTCCACGGCGCCCGTAGCTCCGAGCATGTGGCCCGTCATCGACTTGGTAGAGCTTATCATAGCCTTGCGGGCTGCATCCTCGCCCAAAGCCAGCTTGATAACCGCCGTCTCGGTCTTGTCGTTCAGCGGGGTGCTGGTACCGTGAGCATTGATGTAGAGCGTATCCTTGTCGGCATCGAAGCCCGCCTCGTCGAGCGACTGCTTCATGGCGCGCGACGCAGGAATGCCGTCGGGACGCGGAGCGGTGTAGTGGTGGGCGTCGCAGCTGTTGCCGTAACCTACCACCTCGGCATAGATCTTGGCGCCGCGCTTCTGCGCATTCTCGAGCGACTCGAAGATAAGCACGCCCGCACCTTCGCCCATTACGAAGCCGCTGCGGTTGATATTGAACGGAATCGAAGCCTTCGTGGGATCGTCCGTACGGGTCAGAGCCTTGCTGTTGGCGAAACCGCCTATGGCCAGCGGGTGAACCGAAGCCTCGGCGCCGCCCGTGATGATGGCGTCGGCATAGCCGTACTTGATGGCACGGTAAGCCTCGCCCGCCGAGTGTGTACCCGTGGCGCAAGCCGTAACGACGGGCAGACACACGCCCTGGGCGTTGAACTTGATGGCCACGTTACCCGAAGCGATGTTGGCGATCATCATGGGGATGAACAGGGGCGAAATGCGGTGAACGCCCTCGTTAAGGAGTTTTCCCGTCTCGGTAACGAACGTCTGCAAGCCTCCGATACCCGAACCGATGTAGGTTCCCAGACGCTCGGGATCGACGTTCTCGCCGCTGACCAGACCGCTGTCCATCATGGCCTGATAGGCCGCCGCCATGGCATACTGGCAATATACGTCGCTGCGACGCACGTTCGCAGAATCGAGCCCGTTGGCAGCGGGATCGAAATTCTTCACCTGACCCGCAACCTTCACGGGCAGATCGTAATCCTCGAATCCCTTGATGAGATCGATGCCGCACACTCCGGCCGTCAAATTATTCCAGAACTCCTCTACGGTGTTTCCCACCGGCGAGATAACACCCAGACCGGTAATGACTACTCTGTGTTCCATATCTGTTTCGATTTTTTATTTTGTCCACTCGATTATGCAGGCGCCCGTGGTGAATCCCGCTCCGAAAGCGCTGAATACCAATTTGTCGCCCTTGTGCAGTTTGCCCTCGCGATTGAGCTCGTCCAGCAGGATGGGCACGCTGGCCGACGATGTATTGCCGTAGCGGTCGACATTGTGCGGGAAATGCGACATGTCGAGACCCAGATGGTTGCAAATGGCCTCGATGATTCGCATGTTGGCCTGGTGCAGCACGTAATACTTTATATCCTCGGGTTTCAGACCCGCAGCGTCGAGCAGCGTCTTGATATCGCGTGACGACGACAGAACGGCGGTCTTGAAAACCTCGCGGCCGTTCATGTACATCGGCTTGCCCTCCTCCTCTTTGGTGATGTAGGGGGTAGGCTCCAGCTTGCGGAAGTAGTGGAGGCAGTCGGTCTTGCTCACCGTGGTGAGGCGCGATCCGATCATGCCCTCGCCCGCGGTGACGACCACGGCACCCGCGCCGTCGCCGAACAGGACGCATACGCTGCGATCCTTCCAGTCGACCATGCGCGACGGTTCCTCGGCCGCCAGAACCAGGATGTTCTTGGCCTTGCCGCTCTTCAGACGGTCGTCGGCCATGTCGAGCGCGTAGATGAATCCCGAGCAGGCGGCATTCACGTCCACGCACGCGCAGGTGGCGCCGATGGCACCCTGCACGATGCAGCTCAGTCCGGGCGTCGCATATTCGTTCACTACGTTAGAGCAGATTATATAGTCGATGTCGGCAGGAGTGAGTCCTGCATCCTCGATGGCCTTGAGCGAAGCCTCCGTGGCCAGATCCTCCAGTTTTTCCGATGAAATGACACGGCGCTCGGCCATACCCGTGCGCTCGCGGATCCACTCGTCGCTCGTATCGAGGAACTGTTCGAGCATCGAGTTGGTCACAACTACGGCAGGATTGGCCCTGCCCGTTCCGATTATCTTCATTATATTTACAATTTATAATAAATATTACCTGTATCGAATCTTGCATCCGCGGCCTGTTTCCGCCCCGAAATTCAAGTCGGGTGCAAAAATATTCAAATCCGTGAAAATTACCTCAAACCCGCGGTCAAAAACGCCTTTTTGTGACGAAAATGACATTATGAGTGGCAAAAGTTATGTATTTTGAAGTTATTTTACGATCTTTGCGCAGATGTAAACCCGAAAAATTCATGACAAAAATAGATAAAAACGGAGAGATCCCCAAATTTCTGCTCGACAAACGATATCTGATAGGATCGGTGATTTTCATCCTCACATTTTCGTTTTTGTTCATGGCCGTCTACGCGTCTTTTTCCATCACGGCGTGGTTCAGCATCACCAATCTCACCCATCTGGGCATGACGGCGGCATTCTACCTCGTGGCACTGGCCATAATGCTGATAAGCAAACAGATAATGTACAGCGTACAGAACAGCATAACATTCACATTCACCAAATACATCTTGTGGCTGCTGGGCGAAATGGTCGTCATATCGCTGTTCTACACCTTTTTCACATCGATATTCGTGTCGCCCCTCGGGCAGCCCGCGTGGGTCATACTGCTGAAAGCCATCGGGTGCGTATTGCTCATAATGGCCATACCTTATACCATACTGACGCTCTACGCGGCCTACAAGGCCAAGACCGAGGAATTGCAGATGTTGCAGTACGAAATGTCGCTGTCGAACGAACCCGCGGTGGTATACCCCTCGTTGATAAACCTTTACGACTACAACGGCACCCTGAAGCTCACCATAAACTCCGATACGTTATACTATATGGAGTCGCAGGACAATTACGTGAAGATATTCTACGAGAATCACGGCAAACTGCTGTCGTACATGCTGCGCTGCCGCACCAAGACCATCGAAGAGAACCTGTCCGAAACGAGCATGGTGCGGTGCCACCGCTCGTACATGGTGAACGTAATGAAGATCAATCAGATAAAGAAACGCAGCAAGATACGCTACATAATCCTGTCGAACAAGGAGATAAAGCCCATCCCCGTATCGAAGAGCTATTTCAAGAATCTGATCGAGAAGATCGACAAATACAACTCCGCCGTACTGGCCAAAGGCAACGAAATGACAGAAGAAGAGGCCGAACAACCGATAGCCAATCAGGGGGCGGAATAATAAATCATGCATTGGAAATCGGGGCGCAGCCTGCGAAGTACGCATACGAGCGAATGCGAGTGTTGCGGGCCTTCGCGGGGCGAGGCTGCGGCCCGCACGACTCTAAAGAGTCGCAAAAAAAAGCTGCCGACGGGTTTGTCGGCAGCTTTTTATAAAAGAGTGGCTGTCAATACGATCAACAGCCGTAATTGAACGCCGACTTCAGCCTCTCCACATAGTCGCCGCCGCACGCCGCCGCAATGGCTGCCGCAGCCTCGCAGTTCTCGGCCTCGGCCATATCGAGATAGGTTGCCGCCGACAGCTCGGCACGCTCGTCCGACTTGGAATCCATCAGCAACAGATAGGCTATGACGATGCGCGCACCCGACTCCACGAGACGACGGGCATGGAACGTAGGGTAGTCGCCCTCCATGGCCGCCACCTCGCCGCACACGCGCTCGAAATCGTCGGTCATCTTCTTCAAACGCACTTTCGAACGCAAAGGCACGTCGAGGATCGAGGCGTCGGCCTCGTACTCGCGTATTCGACTGAGCAGGGCGCCGCTCGCCACATATCGCGCCGCCGCCACGACCTGCATCTGCGAAGTACCCTCATAGAGCGTGGTGACACGCGCGTCGCGATAAAGCCGCTCCACGGCGAACTCCTTTATATATCCCGAGCCGCCGTAAACCTGCACGGCATCGTAAGTCACCTGGTTCGAATACTCGCCCGCCATGAGTTTCAACAGCGGCGTGAGCATGTCGGCGCATTTGGCCGCACGACGCATCTCGGCACGCTCGTCGTCCGTCGGCTCCGCTTTCGCCGCGAGAATCTTGGCCATATCGACATAACGCGCCGTCTCGTAAAGCAGCGCACGCGAACCGTCCAGCTTGGCACGCATCTTACCCAGCATCTCGTACACCGCAGGGAACGAGGCTATGTTCACGCCGAACTGACGACGCTCGTTGGCATAACGCACGGCCTCGCGCAGGGCGGCCTCCATTATGCCGACCGACTGGGCGCCTATGTCGAGACGCGCGCCGTTCATCATCGTCATCACGCATCGTATCAGGCCCATGCAACGCTTGCCGACGAGTTTGGCGGGAGCGTTGTCGAAAGCGAGTTCGCACGTGGGCGATCCCTTGATACCCATCTTATGTTCTATGCGGCGTACGGTCACGCCGCCCCAGCTCTTGTCGTACACGAAGCACGACAATCCGCGGGCATCGGTCGTACCGCTCTCCGAACGCGCCAGAACCAATTTTATGTCGGCATCGCCGTTGGTAATGAAACGCTTCACACCGTTGAGCAGCCACATGCCGCGATCCTCGTCCCACGTGGCTTTCAGCATCGCCGACTGCAAATCGCTGCCCGCATCGGGTTCGGTAAGGTCCATCGAGCAGGTCGCCCCGTCGGCTATGCGGCCGAGAAACTCGGCCTTGATCTCCTCGTCGCCGTATTCGCGGATTATATCCACGCAATCCTGCAACGACCATATGTTGCAGAATCCCGCATCGGCGCGCGCCACCATCTCCGAAGCCATGGCAAAAAGCACGGTGGGGAAATTCAGGCCGTTATACTCGCGCGGCAGCGATATGCCGTAAAGTCCCGCACGCGTCAGTTCCTCGTGGTTGCGCTGCGTACCCGAAGCATAGCTCACGCGGCCGTTCTCGCAGCGAGGGCCCTCGGCGTCGACGCCGAAAGCGTTCTCGGCAATGGTCGAGGCGCAGATCTCGCCCATGACTTCCATCACCTTGTCGTAACAGTCCACCGCATCGTCGAAATTCTCGGGCGCCGAAGCGTAGATCTTGCTCTGCGAATAATTATCCTCCTTGAGCGCCACCACGCGCTTCATCGCGGGATGCGTGAGCTGACGCTTGAGTCTGTCGTTATCCTTATAAAAGTTCTTCATATGTCCCTTAACTATCGTCTGTTGTTGCTTATGAGCGTTATGAGCTTGTCCACGGTCTGTTTCGCGTCGCCCACGATCGCATAATCGGCTATCTTGTGGATCGGCGCGTCGGCATCGCAGTTTATGGAGATTATGCAGGCCGAGCGGTCCATGCCGACCGTATGCTGCACCTGCCCCGAGATACCGCACGCGATATAGAGCTTCGGGCGCACCGTTATGCCCGTCTGGCCTATCATGCGCTCGTAGCCGCCCACGTAACCCGCGTCTATCGCAGCCCGGGTGGCTCCGACCTCACCGCCGAGCAGCTCGGCCAGACGGAACAGCGACGCGAAATTCTCGGCGCAGCCCATTCCGTATCCGCCCGCCACGATCACCTTGGCGCCCTTCAGGTCCACGCCCCGCGCCTCGGCATGCTTCTCGATAACGGCCACCGCGAAATCCTCGGGAGCGAGCAGCGACGCCACGTCGATAGTCTCGCACACGCCCGCCACCGCCGCGGCCGACGGCTCCTTGGCCATCACGCCCTCGCGGATGGTGGCCATCTGCGGTCGGGTGGAGGGAGATATGATGGTCGTGAGCTGATTGGCTACGAAACTCGGACGTATACACTTCAGCACACCGTGGTATTGGTTGTCCTTATACGAACAGTCGCCCAGCTCCAATGCGGTACAGTCGGCCGTAAGTCCGCAACCCAACTCGGCCGCGAGGCGGGGAGTCATGTCGCGCCCCTCGCTCGTAGCACCCGCAAGGAAAATCTCGGGGCGTTCGCGCTCGACCACATGCTTCACGATTTTCACATAGGGCAGAGTGAGGTAATCACGCAACCGTTCATCCTCGGCACAGAACACGCGCTGCGCGCCGTAACGGTATGCCTCGGCCGCCAGATGCGATACCTTGTCGCCCACGAGCACCGCCGAAAGTTCTCCGCCGAGCTGCTCGGCCAGCCGACGTCCCTTGGTCAGAAGTTCCAAACTCACCTCGCACATAGCGCCGTTTTCGGTCTGGCAATATATCATTACATTCTTCATGCGTCACTTCATTTAAGGTTATTCAATAATGTGGCTGTCAACCAGTCGCCCCACTAAATCGGTCAGGGATTCGTCATCGGCTCCCACCCATGCCGTATCCTTGTGCTCCGCGGTTATCGTGCGGCTGTCCACCACCTGCGTCGGCGAACCGCCCAAACCGTAACGGGCCGCATCGCCGCCCAGATCGTCGGCCGTCCAACATGCGATTCCGCATTTGCGGTAATTCAGAATACGACGCACGTTGCACGGTCGGCAAGGCGCGGCGCCCTTGCCGCCTACGGTCATTACTGCGGGCAAAACCACGCTCACGACCTCCACACCCTTGTCGGTGCGGCGGCGCGCCGTCACGTTGCCGTCTGCGCAATCCGTTATCTCCTCGACATAGGTCACTTGCGGCCATCCCAACGCCTGAGCCGTCTGCGGTCCGACATGGGCCGTGTCGCCGTCGATAGACTGGCGGCCCGCCAATACCAGATCGGGATTTATCTTTCGCAACGCCATTGCCAGAGCATACGAGGTGGCCAGCGTATCGGCCCCCGCGAAGCGACGGTCCGACAGCAGCACGCCCTCGTCGGCGCCGCGATATATGCCTTCGCGAAGCACCTCCTCGGCCCGCTGCGGTCCCATACTTACCAACACTATTTCACACTCGGTCAATTTTTCCTTGAGGCGCAAGGCCTGCTCCAGGGCATTCAAGTCATCGGGATTGCAAATCGCCGGAAGCGAATTTCTGTCGAT
The DNA here is from genome assembly GCA_959604655.1 of uncultured Alistipes sp. Taxonomy (GTDB): domain Bacteria; phylum Bacteroidota; class Bacteroidia; order Bacteroidales; family Rikenellaceae; genus Alistipes. The sequence continues at coordinate 45,538 of CAUHCL010000004.1, forward strand.
CACGCCGTCGGCATTGACCTTGGCCTCGATCGTTTCGCGCGTATCGGTCACTTGCTTCACAAGCACCGCGATTTTCATTTTTCTCATCAATCCTAAAAATTCTTAAAAATTCGTGCAAAAGTACGACATTAACTCCCAACCCGACAAATGCGGCGCGATTTTTCCGTCACCGTATACAATGATTCCATCACAAACCGAGGGCTATTTCGCCACACCGACAACAAACAAATACCTGTAAATAAATATATTGAATATGAATACGCCACCGAACGGCAGGATGCGCAACAACGTTTTTCGTCGATATTTCGTCCGTGCTCGGCAATAGCATAAAAAAGCGCCCGATCGGATCGGGCGCCCAAAAGATAATATATAGGAAATACTACAATCCCAGCTCGCGGCGTATCTCGTCCACGGCATCGAGCCGCTCCCAGCCGAAAAACTCTATTTCGCGGTCGACTTCACTGCCGTTTTCGAACACCTTCACGGTCTTTTTGTAAGGACGGTTGCCGAAATGGCCGTACGACGCCGTGGCCTCGAATATGGGATTCTTCAATCCGAAACGGCTCACGATAGAAGCGGGGCGCAAATCGAACATGCGGCCTATGCGCTCGGCGATCTCGCCGTCCGACAATCCGACTTTCGAGGTTCCGTAGGTATCGACATATATCGACAGCGGCTCGGCAATGCCGATGGCATAACTGAGCTGCACCAGCATCTGGTCGGCTACGCCCGCCGCCACCATATTCTTGGCGATGTGACGCGCGGCGTATGCCGCCGAACGGTCGACCTTCGACGAATCCTTGCCCGAGAAGGCACCGCCGCCGTGTGCGCCGCGGCCGCCGTAAGAGTCCACGATGATCTTGCGACCCGTGAGTCCCGTATCGCCGTGAGGGCCGCCGATGACGAACTTGCCCGTGGGGTTGACATGCAGGATGTAGTCGTCGCCGATAAGCTCGGCCAGGCAGTCGCCCGCACGCTCCAGACGGGCCTTGACGCGCGGAATGAGGATCGTGCGCACATCCTCGCGGATACGCTCCTGCATCATGCGCTCGGCCTCCTTCTCGCTGCGCGAACCGTCGGCCGCAACGAACTCGTCGTGCTGCGTCGACACCACGATGGTGTGCACGCGCAGGGCCTTGCCCGTAGCGCTGTCGTACTCTATGGTCACCTGACTCTTGGCGTCGGGACGCAAGTAGGGCATCACGGCACCCTCGCGACGGATAGCCGCCAGCTCCTTCATTATGACATGCGCCAGAATAAGGGTGGCGGGCATGTATTCGCGGGTCTCGTTGCAGGCGTAACCGAACATAATACCCTGGTCGCCCGCACCCTGCGCTGCGGCCTCGTCGCGCACCACGCCCTGATTTATGTCCGACGACTGTTCGTGAATCGCCGACAATATGCCGCACGACGCGGCATCGAACTGATACTCGCTGCGATTGTAGCCTATGCGGTCGATCACGCGGCGTGCTACGCTCTGGATGTCTACATAGGCGTCGGAACGCACCTCGCCCGCAACCACGACAAGACCCGTGGTGCAAAGCGTCTCGCATGCGACTTTAGATTGGGGATCGCGACGAAGAAATTCATCGAGAATAGCGTCCGAGATCTGATCCGACACTTTGTCGGGGTGTCCTTCCGACACCGATTCGGATGTAAATAAAAAAGCCATACCTTAAAATTTTTTTAACGTATGGAAGATGCGACTGTTGTAATTACTGTATTATACGCCGTTTAGCATTTTTATTGTGGTTGCAAGCAGTCCAAATCCTTCCACATTGATTTCAATCGGTGCAAAATTACACAAAAATTCGCAAATGCAAAACAGATCGCGAAAAAGTCGCGACAACGCGGCCGCGCGATGCAGGCCGACAATATTTTTTCCGACCGTATATAATAAACGCCACGACCGACGCGTTATAAATGCGAAATTGAAAATTTGAGACATTTGCCTATGGTTGAAATTGCCTAATTTGGAATTATAAACAAAACATGAAAATTTGTGTTATTATGAAAAAGACGGCATTATTATTTTTCGGATCGGCCCTCATATCGGCTGCGGCCGGCGGCATCACCGCATGGGGCGTGGATAAATATCTGTCACACGAATCGGCGGCCCGCGGACGCGGCAGCCACGTCGCATGGAGCGATCCCGAACAGCAGGCGGGCAATCACTTTACGGCTTACCAAGCCGACCAATACCCCGATCTCACATATGCGGCCGAGAACGCCGTGAAAGCCGTGGTCAACATCGAAGCGGTGCGCGAAGTGCAGTACGGAGGACGTTCGTACGGCTCGTACGACCCGTTCTACGAATTTTTCGGAATACCCTACGGTGGCGGCGGATCGGGACAGCCGCAGACCCGCGAGCAGCGTGCGGGCGGTTCGGGCGTAATCATATCGGCCGACGGCTACATAGTCACCAACAACCACGTGGTAGAGGAATCGACCAAGCTCAAGGTGAAGCTCAACGACGGCCGCACGTTCGACGCCAAGCTGGTAGGAACCGATCCCACAGCCGACGTGGCCCTCATCAAGATCGAGGCCGACGATCTGCCGACGATCCCGTTCGGCAAGTCGGACGATCTGCGCCTGGGCGAGTGGGTGCTGGCCATCGGATCACCTTTCGACCTCCAGTCGACCATCACGGCGGGAATCGTCAGCGCCAAGGCGCGTCAGCTGGGCGTAATCCCCAACGAGATGCGTGTGGAGTCATTCATCCAGACCGACGCGGCCGTGAACCCGGGCAACTCGGGCGGCGCGCTGGTGAACACCCGCGGCGAGCTGGTGGGCATCAATACGGTCATCAAGTCGTCGACGGGGACCTACATGGGCTACTCGTTCGCGGTACCCGAAAGCATAGTCCGCAAAGTGGTAGTCGACCTCAAGGAGTACGGAATGGTACAGCGCGCCATGCTCGGCATATCGTACCGCGCCATCGACGACCGCTTCATCGAGGAAGAAGGCAAGGAGCTGGGCATCGAGCAGACGGGCGGACTCTACGTGGCATCGGTGGTTAACGACAGCGCGGCGGCCGAGGCAGGCATCCGCAAGGGCGACATCATCACGGCCATCGACGGCGTGAAGACCGACGACGCCTCGACCATGATGGAGAAGATGGCGCAGCACCGTCCCAACGACAAGATTACGGTTACGGTGAAGCGCAACGGCTCGGCCAAGGATATCGAGGTGACGCTGAAGAACCGCGTAGGCAAGAACGAGCTCATGACCCGCGAGAGCGTGGATGTGACGGCGGCGCTGGGCGGCAAGTTCGCCGATGCGGGCAAGAAGCTGTGCGACAAGCTGGAGATTCGCGGCGGAGTGCAGGTGGTAGGCGTAAAGCGCGGCGGCCTGCTGGAGAGAGCACGGGTACGCGAGGGATTCGTAATCACCCACATCAACGATCGGCCCGTGACGTCGCTCGCCGAGATGGAGCGCATGACCGACAAGATAGCGACCATCGACGGAGTATATCCCGACGGACGTGCATCGAGCTACGTGATAGTGGAGTAGCGAATATCGCATAACGATGTGCCCCCGACAACTTTCACGTTGTCGGGGGCTCGTCGTTTTACACCCAAAGGCCGATCCGCACTATTTACGCTTGGCTCCGCTTTCGAGGATCGACACGATCGAGAAAAGCGTGAAGCATATGGCGCCGAATCCCATGAGCACGCGTGCGGGTACGAAGAACTTGGTCTTGAACAGAGCCTCCTCGAACAGGAACGCGGCCATAAACATACACGTCAGCGCCGTCACCACGGGGATTATGGGAATGCGCGAAGCCAGCGCATATTCCGAATGCCATATCTTGGCCAGCAGTATCACCTTGCTCGATATGCTCCAGCAGATGAGCGCCAGACCTATGAGCACGAATCCCACGAAATCGACGGGCTCGCCCCAATGCACGAATATCATCACGAGTCCGAGAACGAACGCCGCCAGTCCCAATACGAGCACCCACAACGGCCACACGACCTTCTCGCCGTCGGTGTAGACACCCTGCACCTGACGCACGATGCTCGCCACCAGCGCAATGAGCGAAGTGCACACGCACGCTATGCCCATCATTACGCAACCTGCGACGACATGCGCCCGAGTGTGTCCCGTGGTGAGCAGGATTATGGCCCATATCCACGCCACGGCCGACACGACGGTGACCACGCCGATGAGTATGCTGCCGACGGTGCGCGAGAATCCCGACGGGTTGAACGATCGGCTCTCGTCGGCGGAATTAACGGGTATGAGGCTGAATCGGGTCGATGCCGTAGCGGCGGTCGACACGCACGCCGTAATCAGAGACAGTCCGCACACTATGTGTCCCGACACATAGGTCGGAGCATAGTGCGCGTCGATGATGGTAAGCCCGTAAATGAGAGTGAACAGCGCGAAAGCATATCCCAGAACGGGGAAAATGTATTTCGCCGCGGTGGTGTACGTCCCGATGATCTGACGGATTATCGTTGCCGCGGTACAGTAGAGTGCGACGCAGATCGAACCGAGAAAGAATATTACGGGACCTGCCGTGAGTCGGTCGGGATTATCGCCCGCAGAGAGCACATAGGCTCCGTAGGCGAAACAGAATGCGGCCATCACGAGCGGGATGGCACGAAAAAGAATGCTAATACCGTAATTCATAATATGAAGGTTTGGTCGTCGCAAGTGCAAAATTCCGACCAAACGGCATGTCGCGTCCGAGCGGCCCGCCCGAAAACGAATATCGTCCCCGAAGGCACGAGGTCTTTCGGGGACGATCTTCGCAGGCCGCAGGGCCGACACTCGCGTCACGGGAGTTTTCCGTAGGTTATGCTCAACGAACTCAACCGACAATTATACGTTCCTATATAGCCCTTTATACATACGCAATACTCGCTCACATCGTCGGTATCGGTCAATTCGTATATGATTTCTGCCGAATTGTTATATTTCCAATCGGTAATATCGATGTTATCTTTCTTAACAGCCAGCTTCGCTTTTTGTGTCCTGGTCGTTGAATGTATCCCGACAGTAACGGTCGTCGGCGCATAACCTTCGATGCGCGGCAAGCCGATCTTCACCGTATGGTCTTTCGGCAATTTGTCGAAGCAAAGCGCCTGCCCATCAGTGGTGCTTCGTCCGCAATAGGGTACGCTGCTGTCGAATGCGAACGTATATCCCGAGAACACGTACGAGCCCGACGTGACGTTGGCTTCGGCTGTGGTCGGGAATCCCTGCGGATATGCGTCGGGATCGGTGAAATCGACGTTTACGTTTACCTCTTCGGCCATCATAGTCTGCTCCGACAATTCGAGCGAGGTCGCCATGATTCTCCCCGCCGAAAAGCTCTTGCCCTCGGCAAATGCCTTGTCTATCGCATACGTTCTGCCTTTTTCGTCGGTAACGGTAAAGGTCAGCTTCCCGCCTGCGGGAAGCTCGAACGGAGCGGCAGCCGCCCACACCGTAAAATTCCCGTCGGCACCGAATCCGTCCGAACCGCTTACCGCAACCGTCATAACGTTGCCGCAGTGCCCCGCAACGGCTGTCGTCTTGCAGGTTTCGAGATCGAGCGCGTGCTTTCCGTAGAGAAACACCCCCTCGGGAGCCTTTATTTTCACCGATCCGACACTCCGCGCATCGGCTTTATTGACAATATCGAGTTTCAGCACCGCAGCCGTGTGCCCCATAACGACGGTAACGTCCGACGGGTAGGCCTTAGTCCGACCGACAAGCGGATCGAGCGCCGCTATATGTTCAGCGGATGCCCCGCTTTGCGTCTGCGACGGGGCACCTATGTCGAGTATTATGCCGTTGGTGAGATCGGTCGACCTGACGGCGGGATACAGCACATTAAACATATGCTCGACCTCATTGTCCAAAGCGATAACGTCGTTGCGGAAAGTCCCCTCGGCGGGATCGGTTATTTCGAATCTGTACGGCACGTCGCCGTTGCCGTCGACGAACACCGAAACGGCGTCGCCGTCGCTCCATACGGTTTTCGTTCCGTCGAACTCGGTACGCGAAATCGCGTCATGCCGCGCCGACAAAGTCATTCCGCGGGACTCATCGGCAAACGAAGTATCATCGCTGCGGTCGCAGGCCGCGAAAAACAGCGGCGATATCACCGCCGCGGCGAATATGGCTGTATTTTTCATAGTCCGATCATTAAAGGTTACTCAGAATGTATCTTGTTCCCAGGGCGATATGGGCATATCGGGGCTGGTGGCGAATCCCTTTTCGGGTTCGAATACAACGACCTCCATCGAAGGCGCGACGTAATCTCGTTCTTTCATAATCGTAAAGTTTTAGGTTAATTGCCGACAATAAGGAATTGTATATATCCAATGAAACATCATAACACGAAAATCGCGATATTTCATCTTCAACGGTATAAATCCCTCTAAATGCCGAAGTCAAATTACACAATAAAAAACTAATACGAAAATAAAATTGGATAAATATTTCATTTCGACCGAAATTTATTACAATAATACATTAACCGCATTCATTTGCGGCCTCATATCGGTCTGCGGCGTTATTCGACTAATATTAAGACCAATCATCGTATAACCCGCAAAATCGTAAAAACAATCGCCTGCGTCCGACATATCCGACTGCCAACATACAATTATTTATTGGATAATATTTATATTATATATAACATATATATAAATAATTTGCTATACACCACCGACCGCATATCCTCGGACAGCGCACCGCCGCCAATAACATCCGAAAGCACTTGCGGATAGGGGTAAAATGATCGTTTGTTTTGGATAAAAGAAATAAATGACTTACTTTTGCATCGCAAATGCGCCCAAACGCATGCTGTGTCGGTTCCGTAGCTCAGTTGGATAGAGCAACAGCCTTCTAAGCTGTGGGTCGTGGGTTCGAATCCCGCCGGAATCACCCGAAACAAAAAAAGTCATCCGCTTTCGAAGCGAATGACTTTTTTTCGTTAATCCTACCTGCGAACTACTTCCTGTCGAGCGAGAACGAGTAGGGGCGGTCCTTGTCGCCGATTCCGCGCTCGGTATTGGGCTCGGCCGACATCTTCACGTCCATGCGTCCGCCGCGCATCAGATCGCCGTGGGTGATGTAGTTGCGTGTGTAACGCTTGCCGTTGAGCTTCATGTCGTCGATATAAAGATTCTCCGCGCTGTTCTCGGGCGCCGAGATCTCGAACGTCTTGCCGTTTTCAAGATGTATCACCGCCTTCTTGAACAGCGGCGCGCCCATAATGTACTGGTCGGTGGCGGGGCATACGGGGTAGAATCCGAGAGCCGAGAAGACATACCAAGCCGAGGTCTGTCCGTTATCCTCGTCGCCGCAGTAGCCGTCGGGCGTGGCCGAGTAGAAACGGTCCATCACCTCGCGCAGACGCTGCTGCGCCTTCCACGGCTGACGGGCGTAGTCGTACATGTATATCATGTGCTGTATGGGCTGGTTGCCGTGGGCGTAGTTACCCATGTTCATCACCGTCATTTCGCGTATCTCGTGTATGGTGCCGCCGTAGTAGCTGTCGTCGAATACGGGAGGTACGGTGAACACCGAGTCGAGCATAGCGACGAACTCCTTCTCGCCGCCCATAAGGTCGATCAGGCCCTGCGGATCGTGGAATACCGACCACGTGTAGTGCCAGCTGTTGCCCTCGGTGAACGCGTCGCCCCACTTCAGCGGCGAGAAGGGCTTCATGAACTCTCCGTCCTTGTTGCGGCCGCGCATCAGACGCGTTTCGGGATCGAACACGTTGCGGTAGTTCATCGCGCGTGCGGCATAGAGATCGATCTCCTCCTTGGGGCGCTTCAGCTCCTTGGCCATGCGGTAGATGCACCAGTCGTCGTAGGCGTATTCGAGAGTCCGCGCCGCATTCTCGTTGATATCGACGTCGTAAGGCACGTAACCCAACGTGTTGTAGTACTCGTGTCCGCGACGGCCCGTCGAGCTTACGCGGGGATGCACGTTGTTCGCTCCGTGAACGAGGCCCTCGAACATGGTCTGCGGATCCTCCACGCGCACGCCCTTCATCCAGGCATCGACCAGCACCGAAGCCGAGTTGTTGCCGATCATGCAGCCGCGGTGACCCGGGCTCGCCCATTCGGGGAAGAATCCGCTCTCGCGGTAGACGTTCAGCAGACCCTCCTGCATCTTGAGGTTCTCCGACGGATAGAGCATGTTCAGCAGCGGGAACAGACAGCGGAACGTATCCCAGAATCCCGTACCCGTATAGAAGTAACCCTTCTCCACCTTGCCGTTGTGGGGGCTGTAATGCACCGCCTCGCCGTTGTCGGCAATCTCGTACAGCTTATGAGGGAAGAGCGTCGAACGGTAGAGGCACGAATAGAA
>CAUHCL010000005.1 GCA_959604655.1 uncultured Alistipes sp.
GTCGGGCATGGTGCTCATGGCCGCCAACGCCGTGTGCGCCCATACGGCGAGCGTGCCGCTGCTCGTGGGCACCTGCTTCGTGGCGGGATGGTTCAGGATGCAGGCCACCTTCGCCTGCAACTCCACCATACAGCTGTGGCTCACCCCCGTGCGCGACATGGCCATATTCTTCTGCTACGTCTACATCGTGGTGGACAGCGTGATACAGCTCAGCGGCGTGGCCACCGTCTACACGGCGTTCTTCTCGCAGTGGGAGTACATGCACCGGGTCATGATCGGACTGCTCGCCCTGATGATACTCATGGTGGCGTTGCTGGTCAGGCCCGTGCGCGGTCCCATGTTCATCCCGCTGCTCGGCATCGACTGGATAGGCGCCCTTCTGTGGTCGGGGTTCATGCTCTGCTTCGCCTTCGTCTGCGTCTACGGCAATTTCTACGACTGGTGGGACGCCGCCGAGATACGGGGCGCCGCGCTCGTCGGGGCCGCCTGCCTCGGCATAAATCTGTGGCGCGCCTCCTTCCTCCACCATCCCTACGTGTCGTTCATGGCGCTCAGGAACCGCAACGTGGTGCGCGCCACGTGCATCTATCTGGTCTTCTTCACCCTCATGGCCGTCGAACATGTCTTCGAACACGGCTATGCCGCCCAAATACTCGGATTCGACGAACTCAATCTCATCGATCTGAATCTGTATGTCTTCGCGGGCATTGTCGCGGGGTGCGCGTTTACCTATTTCACCTTCGCGCTGCGCAAGTGGCGTTACAAGACCATGACGGCCATAGCGTTCACCCTCGCCTGCGGCTATCTCGCCCTTTTCTATTTCTTCATCGACTACGGCGTCGAGAAGGAGATGCTTTTCGTGCCGCTGTTCATTCGCGGTGCCGCTTCGGTGATCATATCCATCGTTTTCCTCACCTCCATCGTGCAGAGCGGCCTGCCGTTCATGGTGTTCCCCCAGGCGCTCACCATCAACGGATTCACGGGCGCCGTAATGGGGGCTACGCTGGGTCCTGCAATCATCGGTGAGTTTCTGAAGCATACCATGGCCCGCAACGCGGCGTTGCTCGGGGCGAACGTGACGGACTTCAATCCCGACGTGTCGCTTGCCGCCGTCGGGCAGTACTACGGCATGGTGCAGACGCAGGCTTTGGTCGTGTCGATGAAGGAGATATACGGATGGCTGCTTATGGCGGCGCTCGTGTCGCTTCTGGCCATACTCGTCAGCTACGGAAACGTGCGTCCGTTCGCCGTGTTCCCCAAATGGAGCACCATCCGACAGGCTGTCAGACATGCGGTGCGCACCGTCGGGCGCGCCAAAGCGCTGTCGGCACGTACGCTGCAACCATAGCGGTATGGTATTGTTTAATGATCGTTCGTTTCGGGTTTGCCGACTGTGCAGCCGACGGAGCGGGCGACGGTGAGCCTCGGCCTTTGCAAGCCGAGGCTTATTGTTTGCCGTGCTCTATGTCGCAGGCGGAGCAGTTGCCCGTGCAGCCCGTGTCGGCGCAGTCGGTCCCCACGTCCTCGCGCGACTCCTGCACGGCGCACTTTATTCCCAGACGCTGCATGTTCTTGTTGGTGGCGATCTCCGAATCTATGTTGTGTCCCTTGAAAATGAGCGTGAGCGACAACCCCACGACGAAGAACGCCACGAAGACGACGGCTATGAGTATTACGATCAAGACGATCATGGATTGCGATAACATGGCGTACTAAATTTAGTAAAAACGGGTTTTAGTTGAATTTCCGACGACAAATTTATATATTTGTTGCATATTTTGCGAAAAACAGTGCTTTTTTTGCGCACCGCATTAAAGGCTCGGTGTTTGCGACCGTAGACGATCCTCGGCGATCGGCTTCGGGGCGCGGGCCGTTGCGGTCGAAATATGTAAACGGATGAAGATAGTAATTTCGGGCATAGGGGAGATGGGCAGCCACCTGGCGCGCATGCTGAGCGGCAGCGGTCACGACATCACGGTGATCGACAGCGACTCGAAGGCGCTGGACGAGCTGGGCAGCTTCGCCGACCTTATAACGGTCGAGGGCGACACCACGGCCTTCGCCGTGCTGCGCAAGGCGGGCGTGCGCCGCTGCGATCTGTTCATCGCCGTCAACCACGACGAGAACCAGAACATTCTGTCGGCCATCATGGCCAAGCAGCTGGGAGCCAAGAAGTCCATCGCGCGCGTCGACAACAACGAGTATTTGGAACCCAACAACAAGGAGATGTTCATCGGCATGGGCATCGACTATCTGTTCTATCCCGAGAAGGTGGCGGCGCTGGAGGTGATAAACCTGCTGGGCCACACCTCCACCACCGACTATGTCGATTTCTCGGGCGGACGTCTGGCGCTGGTGGTGTTCCGTCTGGAGCCCACGTCGCCGCTGCTGGGCCGCAATCTGATCGATCTGGCGGCCGACGGCTCCATCTCGGAGTTCCGCGCCGTGGCCATCACGCGCGGCACGCAGACCATCATCCCGCGCGGTCAGGACAAGTTCTTCGAGGGTGACACGGTCTACGTCATCTCGCGCAAGGAGGCCGCCAAGAGCGTCACCGAGCTTTCGGGCCAGAAGAGCGTCGAGGTCAAGAGTCTCATGATCCTGGGCGGCTCGCGCATAGGCGTGCGGGTCGCGTCGGAGTTGCAGGACGAGATGAACATCAAGCTGGTGGAGTACAACGGCGAGAAGGCCTACCGTCTGGCCGAGGAACTGGACAAGACGCTCATCATCCACGAGGACGGGCGCAAGCTCGACGCCATGATGGAGGAAGGGCTCTCGAACATGGACGCCTTCATAGCCGTCACTGGCCGCAGCGAGACCAACATACTGGCGGCCATGCAGGCCAAGCGCATGGGCGTGAAGAAGGTTATAGCCGAGGTGGAGAACCTCAACTACATAAGCCTGGCCGAGAGCGTGGGCATCGACACCATAATAAACAAGAAACGCGTCACGGCGTCGAACATATTCCGCTTCACCATGTCGACCGATGTGCAGGCCATACGCTGTCTGTCGGGCAGCGAGGCCGAGGTGCTGGAGTTCATCGTGAAGCCCAACTCGCCCGCCACGAAGAACAAGGTGAAGGACATGCGCCTGCCGCAGGATGTGATAATCGGCGGCGTGGTGCGCGGCGACAAGGCCTTTATCGCCGTGGGCGATACGCAGATAAACGCATACGATCGGGTGGTGGTGTTTTCCATGCCCGGGTCGATAGACAAGGTGGGCGAGTTCTTCAACTGAGCGCGCCCGCACCAGACTTGAATGTGAAGGGACCGACCTGTTAAACGGATTTTGATATGTCGGTTTTTGCAAAACTTCTGCGCGGGGTGTTTCTCGCGCGCTGCGGACGGATCGAGCGTGCCGCAAGGAGTGCGGTGGAGATCCAGTACCGTACTCTCGACGAGTTGTTGAGGCGGGGGCGGCGCACCGATTTCGGGCGTACGTACGGACTGGATGTCGTGCGCGGTCCCGAGGATTTCGCCCGCGCGGTGGCTGTTTTCGACTACGAATCGTTCTCGCCACATATCGAACGCATGCGTCGGGGCGAGAGCGATGTGGCCTGCAAAGGGCGCGTCGGGATGTTCGCCCGTTCGTCGGGCACCACCTCGTCGCGCAGCAAATACATACCCGTTACGCGCGAGGCGCTGCGCCGCAACCATCTGCGGGGCATGGCCGATACGGTGTCGCTCTACCTGGCGGCCAATCCCGCGTCGAGGCTCTTCGAGGGGCGTACCCTCACTCTGGGCGGCTCGTGCTGCCGCGACGGCTACGGGGCGCTGGTCGGCGACTTGTCGGCCCTGACCTTGCATGCCGCGGGACGGCTGGCGGGCGCGGTGCGCGCTCCGAGCCTGCGGACGGCGCTTATGGAGGACTTCGACGCCAAGTGCGAGGCCATATGCCGCGAATGCGCCGCCGAACGCATCATGGCGCTGGCGGGCGTTCCGTCGTGGAATCTGGCCCTGCTGCGCCGCGTGACCGAGTTTGCGGGACGGCGTACGGCGCTGGAGGTGTGGCCCGATCTGGAGCTGTTCATGCACGGAGGGGTGAGCTTCAGGCCCTACCGCGAGGCTTTCGCCGAGGCGGTCGGCGGCGCGATAAACTACATGGAGTGCTACAACGCCTCCGAGGGATTCGTGGCCGTGGCCGAGCGTGCTGGGTGCGAGGATATGCTGCTGATGCCCGACTACGGGTGCTACTACGAGTTCGAGAGCGACGGCCGCACGGTACCTCTGGAGGGCGTGCGCGCGGGCTGCGAATATGCGGTTCTGCTCACTTCGGTGAACGGGCTGTGGCGCTACCGTCTGGGCGACAAGGTGACATTCACGTCGACCGATCCTTGGTGGCTGCGGGTCGCGGGACGCACGAAGCAGTACGTCAACGCCTTCGGCGAGGAACTTATGATCGGCAATGCCGAAGAGGCTCTGGCCCGCGCGTGCCGCGTCTCGCATGCGGTGGTGAACGAATATACCGTGGCGCCGAAATACATGTCGGCCTCGGGCGACGGCTGCCACGAGTGGGTGGCGGAGTTCGTGCGCGAGCCCGACGACAGGCGGCGGTTCGCCGAGGAACTGGATCGTGCGTTGCGCGAACTCAATTCCGACTACGACGCCAAGCGCCGCAGCGTCATGGGACCTCCCGAGGTGAGGATCGTGCCCCGCGGCACGTTCCTGCGGTGGCAGACCGACGGGCGGCGCAACAAGGTGCCGCGGCTCATGAACGACCGCAGCGTGGCGGATGCCGTGACGGAGTATGCCGCGCGTGATGCCGAAGTTAGAGTATAAACCATATAAATTTGAAGGGTCCCTCGGACGGACCCTCGTTAAGAATCATGTATGTAGCTATTGCAGGCAATATCGGGAGCGGCAAGACCACCCTCACCGATATTCTGACCCGACATTACGGAGCCAAGGCCTATTTCGAGGAATCCGATAACCCTTACATCGGCGATTTCTACAACGACATGAGCCGCTGGGCGTTCCAGCTCCAGATGTCGTTTCTCGGCAGCCGTATCCGCCAGACGCTGGACATGCTGTCGTCGGGTGGCGCCGACATATTCCAGGACCGCACCATCTACGAGGATGCCCACATCTTCGCCGCCAATCTGCACGAGATGGGGCTCATGACCTCGCGCGACTTCGCCACCTACATGAAGATATTCGACCTGACGACCAATCTCATTCCGCAGCCCGACGTGCTCATATACCTTCGTGCGAGCATCCCCACGTTAGTGTCGCAGATCAAGCGCCGCGGACGCGACTACGAGATGAATATCGACGAGAGCTATCTCACGCGCCTGAACGAGAAGTACGAGAACTGGATCGGCAACATCTATCGCGGCGAGGTGCTCATCGTTGACAAGGATTCGGAGGATTTCGTCGAGGATCCCGCCGTGGCGGAGCGCATCTGCGAACGGCTGGACCGCATTTCGGGCCGACGCTTATGAGGTTGCCCGAGATGTTTGCCGCGCGCATGCGGCGCGAGATGGGCGCCGACGAGGCCGAACGCCTCTTCGCCGCTTTAGAGTCGGAACCGTCGGTCGCCGTGCGGCTCAATCCGCGCAAGGCCATGACCGAGAAGTGGGGCGGCGCTTCGGTGCCGTGGAGCCGCGACGGGTATGTGCTCGCCGAGCGGCCGAGCTTTACGCTCGATCCCGATTTCCATGCGGGCGCCTACTACGTTCAGGAGGCTGCCTCGCAGTTTGCGGGTCACATCCTCGCCGAGGCTGCGGGCGGCGCGGAGAGGTGCCGCGGCATGCGCGTGCTGGACATGTGCGCTGCCCCTGGCGGCAAGAGCACCCATTACGCCTCGCTCGTCGGAGGCGAGGGCCTCGTGGTCGCCAACGAGATCAACCGCAGCCGTGCGGCGGTGCTGGCCGACAACGTGCGCAAGTGGGGCACGGGCAACATGGCGGTCACGTGCAACGATTCGGTCCGCGTGGCGGCGTTCGAGCAGTGGTTCGACGCCGTGGCGGTCGACGCCCCCTGCTCGGGCGAGGGCATGTTCCGCAAGTCGGAGGAAGCCTGCGCGCAGTGGAGCGAGTCCAATGTGGCCATGTGTGCCGAGCGGCAGTGGGAGATCCTGCAAAACGCTTTCCGCGCGCTGCGCGCGGGGGGCATATTGATTTACAGTACCTGCACCTTCAACCGCAGCGAGGACGAGGATGTGTTGCGTCGCGCCTGCGCCGAGTTCGGCGACGGGCTGTGCGAGGCACCTTATATAAATGTCGACCCGTCGTGGGGCGTGGTGACGGGCGAGGCGGGCGTGTTCCGCACGTTCCGTTTCTTTCCGCACCGAGTTGCGGGCGAGGGTATGTTTCTGGCCGTGGCGCGCAAGGGCGGCGAGCCGTCGCGATGCCGCGCGCCGAAGGCCAAGCGCAGGGTGATGATTCCCGCCGACAAAGCCGTCGCGCGCGAACTCGGCCGCTGGGTGCGCGGCGATATGCGTTTCTACGAGGCGGGCGAGAATCTCTACGGCTGCCATGCCGAGCGTTACGACGACGTGGAGGCTCTCGCGGGGACGCTCTCGGTGATATATTCGGGCGTGGCGATGGGCCGCGTTTTCAAGGGCGCGCTCAAGCCCGACGGGGCGCTGGCGCTCTTCGCCGACGTGAACCGCGATGCCGCGGAGTGCCGCGAACTGGACGAGGCGGCAGCCCTGCGTTTTCTGCGCAAGCAGGATATCGACGCCGCGCCGCTGGCCGAGGGGCTGAACATGGTGACCTTCGGCGGGCAGCCGCTGGGGTTTGTCAAGCGCATCGGCGGCAGAGTGAACAACATGTATCCCAATTCGTTGAAAATATTGAAGTGATATAATTATGTCAGCTAAAAAACTCTTTTATTCCATGGGCGAGGTGGCGGAGATGTTTGACGTGAACGCTTCGCTGATACGTCACTGGGAATCGAAGTTCGACTGCATACGCCCGCACAAGAACAAGAAGGGCAACCGCATGTTCTCGCCCGAGGATGTGGAGAAACTCAAACAGATATACCATTTGGTGAAGGAGCGAGGCATGACTCTCGAAGGGGCCAACAAGGCGATGAAGAGCTCGCGCAAGGAGCTGTCGCGCGAAACCGAGCTCCTGGAGCGTTTGCAGCGCATACGCTCGGCGCTGGTCGAGGTGCGCGAGGAACTCAAGGCGGGCGAGGGCGTGCAGATAGTGGATTCGGCCGATTCGGGTTATGCCGAGGAACCGATCGGGGCATCGGAGACCATGCCCGAGGCGGTGTCGGGCAGGGCCCCCGAGTCGGAGACTGCGCCCGAACAGTCGGCGGCAGAGGCGGTTGCGGAGCAGGCCGAAAGCGTTTCGGAGCCGTCGGGCGGTGCCGAACAGCCCGCCAAACGCACGCGCCGCCGCCGAAAGAACGACGGCGAGAACAAGGAGTTGTTCCCGTTCTACGAGCAGTCGTTGTTCTGACGGCGCGATTGAGGCTATTGAGATTGCAGGCTTTCCTGTCGTAGTTATTGTCCCGCCTCGGGCGGGACTATCTTCGGCGGCTCGCACCTTCGGTGCGACCCCCGCAGCCGCCGAAGATAAATTGAAATGAGGCTTGATTTTATTTATTCCGTGCTCAATAAAATTGAACTTCGCTTTAACTTTATTGAATAGTGTTTGATAATTCATTATGAAGGTAAAAGATGTAGCTGCGGCGATCGAGGCGTTCGCGCCGCTGGGGTTGCAGGAGTCGTACGATAACGCGGGACTCATAGTCGGACGTTACGACGACGAGGTGCATCGCGCGCTGCTGGCGGTGGATGTCACCGAGGATGTGCTGGCCGAGGCCGTGCGCGAGGATTGCGACATGGTGATAACCCATCATCCGATAGTGTTCCACCCCCTGAAGCGGCTCAATTCGGCGAGCGCCGTCGAGCGGTGCGTCGAGCAGGCCGTGCGTCGAGGCATCGCCCTCTATGCCGCGCATACCAATCTCGACAGCGCGCCCGAGGGGATGAGCTGGCGCGTGGCGCATATCCTGGGGCTGGAGAACATCGCGGTGTTGCAGCCCTCGGTCGACGGCGCGGGCTTCGGCGTGGTGGGGGAGTTGCCCGAGGCTGCGTCGAGCGAGAGTTTCATGCGCACGGTGATGGAGCGTTTCGACGTGAAGGTCCTGCGTCACGGCGACATGGTGCGCGACACGGTGCGTCGGGTGGCGATATGCACGGGTGCGGGCGGGTCGCTTATAGGCGAGGCGCATGCCGCCGCGGCAGACATATATCTGACGGCCGATCTGAAATACAACGACTTCATGCGTCACGAGGGCAGGATGATTCTGGCAGATATGGGCCATTTCGAGAGCGAATATTGCGCGATTGAAATTTTATTTGACATTTTATCGAAAAATTTACCTATCTTTGCCGTTCGCAAGAGTGTGTGCTCGCGCAACCCCGTGAATTACATGTTGTGAGGGGCGGCGATAAGGCTTGATCAAACAAACTTAAAATATATGGCACAAAAGAAAACATCTGAAGTCGATTACTCGATGCAGGAGAAGATCATGGCTCTCTATGAGTTGCAGAAGATTGATTCTCAGATTGATGAGATCAACAAGGTGAAGGGTGAACTGCCATTGGAGGTGCAGGACCTGGAGGATGAGATCGAAGGTCTGAAAACCCGCATCGAAAACATCAACGGCGAGATAGACGAGTTCAATTCTCTGACCAAGCAGCGCAAGCGCGAGGTCGATCAGGCCAAAATTCAGATATCGCATTACAAGGAGCAGCAGAACAATGTGCGCAACAATCGCGAGTTCGATGCCATTTCAAAGGAGATAGAGTATCAGGAGCTCGAAATCGAGCTTGCCGAGAAGCGCCTCAAGGAGTATTCGGCGGCCGTGAAGAGCAAGAAGGCTCAGCTGGAGGATGCCGAGGGCGTGGTGGCCGAGCGCGAGAGCGATCTGGGCGCCAAGCGTGCGGAGCTGGAGAGCATCGAGGCCGAGACTGCCGATCAGGTGGCTTCGCTCACCGCCAAGGCCGAGAAGGCCAAGACCAGAATCGACGAGCGTCTGCTTACGGCCTACGACCGCATACGCCGCAGCGTGCGCAACGGCCTTGCCGTGGTGACGGTGAAGCGCGATGCGTGCGGTGGTTGCTTCAACCGCATACCGCCTCAGCGTCAGGCCGATATACGTCAGGGCAAGAAGCTCATCGTGTGCGAGTATTGCGGCCGTATCCTGGTGGACGACGGCAGCGAGAGCAACGAGTAGGGTCGGTTTGACCGATCGGGATGGGAATGTGCGGACCGCTTCGGCGGTCCGCGCGTCGTTTGTGTACGGTTTGCCTCGGGAGGCTGTCGCATTTTGCGAAAAAACGCGTCAAGTCTGTCATTGTTGAAAAATAATGACTAACTTTGTCGGCAATCTGAGGTTTCATATAATTTTCTCGTAATGAAGATAGCTCTTGCCCAGTTGAACTACACGATCGGCGATATAGAGGGTAATGCGTCCCGAATCGTCGAGGCCATCCGTAAGGCCGAGGGTGAAGGTGCGGATTTGGTATTGTTCGCCGAGTATGCCGTGAGCGGCACGCCGGCCTACGATCTGTTGCGTAAAACCACGTTCCTCACCATGTGCGAGGAAGCGTTGGAGCGGATCGCCAAGTCGTGCCGCCGATGTACGGCCATCGTGGGTTCGCCCGTACTGACCGACCACGGTGCGGTGAGTGCCGCTGCGGTGCTGAGCGACGGACGCATTTGCGGGATCGTGGAGAAGCAGTACGTCACCGCGCGCCGCGAGATGGGATTCATCGTCGGGGGCGAGGGTTACAAGGTGGTCGACGTGTGCGGCCGCAAGATAGCGGTGATGGTGGGCGACGATCTGTCGCACCTGCACGAACTCGATTCGGAGGCCGATTTCGTGGTGAGCGTCAATGCGCGTCGTTACGGCAAGGGGCTGCTTTCGTACCGCTACGAGAACATGCGCCGACTCACCTATACCGAGTGCCGCAACATAATCATAATAAATCAGGTGGGCGGATCGGGCGATCTGGTCTACGACGGTACGTCGGGCATAATGAACAAATCGGGCAAGGTGGAGTTGCTGCTGAAGAGCTTCGAGGAGGATTTCCGCGTGTTCGACACCATGGAGCCGCACGACGAGGTGGAGGTGCCGTATACCTCTTATAAAGACCGTACGCGCATGGTCTACAAGGCCGCGTGTCTGGGTCTGCGCGATTTCTTCCGCAAGAACGGTTACGAGAAGGCGGGCGTGGGCCTGTCGGGCGGTATCGACTCGTCGGTGGTGGCATGTCTGGCCGTGGGCGCGTTGGGCGCCGAGAACGTGAAGGGCCTTATGATGCCGTCGGAGTTCTCGTCGGACGAGTCGGTGGAGGATGCCAAGCGTCTGGCCGAGAATCTGGGTATAGAGTACAGCGTACTGCCCATAAACGAGGCATACACGGCCATCATGGATACGCTGAAGCCCATAACGGGCGGCACCGAGTTCGACGCCACGGAGGAAAACATACAGTCGCGAATACGCACCGTGCTGCTCATGGCCTTGCAGAACAAGGAGGGCTACGTGCTGCTCAACTCGTCGAACAAGAGCGAGAACGCCATAGGCTGGTGTACGCTCTACGGCGATACGGCGGGTGCGTTCAGCGTGACGGGCGATCTCTACAAGAGCGAGATTTACGATCTGGCACGATATATCAACCGGATTTCCGGCAACGTGATTCCCGAGGAAATCCTCAAGAAGGAGCCTTCGTCGGAGTTGCGTCCCAACCAGAAGGACAGCGATTCGCTGCCTCCGTACGAGGTGGTGGATGCCATACTCTACCGCATGATCGAGGAAGGGCAGCACCGCGAGGAGATAGTGAATGCGGGCTTCGATGCCAAGGTCGTGGAGAAGATACACACCATGGTGATGCAGAACGTGAAGAAACGCTACCAGTATCCGCCCGTGCTGCGGTTGTCGACCTGCGCGTTCCGTCACGAATGTCTGCTGCCATTGATTAACAAATACGGTTATTAGAATATAAAGGACGCTGAGCGTAGGGCTAAAATGGGCAGCGCGGAGGTAAGACATTGCGGTGAGGTGGTGCGCGTGCAGGGCAACGTGGTGGTCGTCCGTATGACGGTCAACAGCGCATGCGGTGCGTGTCGGGCACGCGGCGTGTGCGGTGTAGGCGAATCGGCCGAAAAGACGGTCGAGGTGGAGACCGACATGGCAGGCGAGTTTCACGCGGGCGACGAGGTGATGGTGGCTCTGCGCAGCAGTTCTATGGGTCCGCGATCGGTGGCTTTGGCGTATGTGGCGCCTTTTTTTGTTTTGGCGGCATCGCTCGCGGGACTCACTGCGGCGGGTGTCGGCGAAGGCGCGGCGGCCGCGGGGGCATTGGGCGGCGCGGCGGTCTATTATGCTGCGCTGTACCTGCTGCGCGATAAGATAGGTAAAAGCATAAAATTCACAATAACAAAACAAACAAAATGACGGTATTATTATCTACGATTCTGACACTCAGCGTGCTGGGTATTCTGTCGGCCGTTATCCTGTACTTCGTGGCTCAGAAGTTCAAGGTCGAGGAAGATCCCCGCATCGACGAGGTGGAGAAGATGCTCCCGGGCGCCAATTGCGGCGGCTGCGGATTCGCCGGATGCCGCGCCATGGCCGAAGCGCTGGTCAAGCGCGACGACATCTCGGCGTTGTTCTGCCCTGTGGGGGGAGCCGAGACCATGAAGAAGACCGCGGACTATCTGGGCAAGACGGCTCCCGAGAAGGAGCCTACGGTGGCTACGGTACGTTGCGGCGGCACTTGCGCCAAGCGTCCGCGTACGAACGAGTTCGACGGCGCCAAGAGCTGCGCGGTGGCCTCGTCGCTCTATGTGGGCGAGACGGCGTGCGCTTTCGGTTGCCTCGGTTACGGCGATTGCGTCGAGGCATGCGCCTTCGATGCCATTCACATCAACCCCGAAACGGGGCTGGCCGAGGTCGATCCCGACAAGTGTACGGCCTGCGGCGCATGCGTGAAGGCGTGCCCCAAGCACATCATCGAGCTGCGCAAGAAGTGGCCCAAGAACCGCGCGGTGTACGTGAGCTGCGTGTCGAAGGACAAGGGCGCCGTGGTGATGAAGGCCTGCAAGGCGGGATGTATAGGCTGCGGAAAGTGCGCCAAGGTGTGTCCTTTCGGAGCCATTACCATCGAGAACAATCTGGCCTACATCGATTCGCAGAAGTGCAAGCTGTGCCGCAAGTGCGTGAACGAGTGCCCCACGGGTGCCATCGTGCTCAAGGGCATGGAGCCCCTGCCCAAGGAGCCCAAGGCCCCTGCGGCCAAACCCGTGACTCCCGCGGCCAAACCCGAGGCGAAGCCTGCCGCCGCTCCCGCGCCGCAGGCCGATAACAAGAGTGTTAACGAGCAGAAATAAGATAACGCGTTATGAAGACATTTCCGATAGGCGGAGTACATCCGTCGGATAACAAAAAATGGAGCTGCGGCCGCGCCATAGAGGCGGCGGAACTTCCCGATGTCGTCAACATTCCGCTCGGACAACACATCGGCGCTCCCGCCGCGGCCAAGGTGGCCAAGGGCGACAAGGTGCTTACGGGCCAGCTCATAGCCGAGGCTTCGAGCTTCATGTCGGCCAATATCCACTCGCCGATTTCGGGTACTGTGACGGCTGTGGACATGGTTCCCAACGGTCAGGGCCTGCGCCAGATGATGATTACCATCAAGCGCGAGGGCGACGAATGGATGCCCGAGATCGACCGCACGCCCGAGATAAAGCGTGAGTGCACGCTCGACGCGGCGGCCATCATAGCCAAGATCAAGGATGCAGGCATAGTGGGTATGGGCGGCGCGACGTTCCCCACGCATGTGAAGCTGTCGGTTCCCCCGGGCTGCAAGGCCGAGTTCCTTATCATAAACGGCGTGGAGTGCGAGCCTTACCTCACCTCCGACCACCGCACCATGCTGGAGCGCGGCGAGGAACTGCTGGTGGGCGTCGAGATCCTGAAGCGCGCGCTGGGTGTCGACAAGGCTATCGTCGGCATCGAGAACAACAAGCCCGACGCGATAGCGCATCTTCGCGCGCTCATCGCCGAGAAGAATTTCGCCGTCACGGTGGAGCCTCTGAAAGTGCAGTATCCGCAGGGCGGCGAGAAGCAGCTGATAGCGGCCGTCACGGGGCGTCAGGTGCCCCCTCCGCCGGGCCTGCCCATACACGTGGGCGCCGTGGTGTGCAACGCCTCTACCGCGGTGGCGGTGTACGAGGCTGTGCAGAAGAACAAGCCGCTCATCGAGCGCGTGGTGACCGTCACGGGCAAGAGCGTGAGCGAGCCGCGCAACCTGCTTACGCGCATGGGTACCCCCATAGCCAAGCTCATCGAGAAGGCGGGAGGTCTGCCCGAGGGCGACGTGAAGGTGGTCAACGGCGGTCCGATGATGGGTCGCGCGATGGTGAACCTCGATTCGCCCGTCACCAAGGGCTGCTCGGGCATCACGGTGCTCAGCGGCGGCGAGGCGCGACGCATGCAGGAGTCGCCCTGCATCAAGTGCGCGAAGTGCGTGGGCGCGTGCCCCATGGGACTGGAGCCCTATCTGGTTTCGAAGCTCTCGCGCAAGAAGATGTGGGAGAGAGCCGAGGAGGAGCGCATAACCGACTGCATAGAGTGCGGCTGCTGCCAGTACTCGTGCCCCGCGGGAATACCCCTGCTGGACCACATACGTCTGGGCAAGCAGACCGTCATGGGAATAATCCGCGCACGTGCCGCGGCCAACGCCCCGAAAAAGTAGAGTATAAACAGAAGAGATTATAGATAATCATGGCAAATAAATTTTTCGTTGCTCCGTCGCCCCATGTGCATGGCGCGCAGTCGACGCAGTCGCTGATGCGCGACGTGCTCATAGCGTTGCTGCCCGCGCTGGCGGTATCGACATGGGTGTACGGCGCTGACGTGCTGACGGTATCGGCCATAGCCGTCGTCAGCTGCGTGGTGACAGAGTTCCTCATACAGAAATTTCTGCTCGGCGGCGAGCCTACCGTGTCGAATCTGTCGGCTGCGGTGACGGGTCTGCTGCTGGCGTTCAACCTGCCCGCCTCGATTCCGTGGTGGATCGTGGTGATAGGCTCGGTGGTGGCCATCGGCGTGGCCAAGATGACCTTCGGAGGTCTGGGCCGCAACCCCTTCAACCCCGCGCTGGTGGGCCGCGTGTTCCTGCTCATAGCCTATCCCGTGCAGATGACCTCGTTCTCGGCTCCCGTAATTAAGGGCTATGCCGACGCGTTCTCGGGTGCGACGCCTCTGGCGGCCGTGAAGTCGGGCGCCGTGTCGGTGGAGCAGGCCGACCTGCTGAATATGTTCAGCGGCGCTGTTGCGGGTTCGCTGGGTGAGATCGCTGCCGCGGCGCTTATCGTGGGCGGCATCTATCTGCTGTGGCGCAAGGTCATAACGTGGCACATTCCCGTGGCGGTGCTCGGCTCGATGGCGGTGTTCGCCTTCGTGGTGGCGCTGCTCAACGGCGGGGGCGCCATGCTCTACGAGCTGCCCGCGTTCCATCTGCTGGCGGGCGGTGCGCTGCTGGGTGCCATCTACATGGCCACCGACTACGTGACCTCGCCCATGACGCACAAGGGTATGCTGATATACGGTGCGGGCATCGGCGTGATTACGATGGTGATCCGTCTGTGGGGCGCCTATCCCGAGGGTATGTCGTTCGCCATACTTCTGATGAACTCGGTGGCTCCGCTCATCAACCGATATGTGAAGCCCAAGCGCTTCGGTTTGACAACTGCCAAAAAATAGGAGGACACGAAGATGAAAAGTACACTTTTTAACATGGTTGCCGTCCTGTTTACCATTACGCTGGTGGCTTCTGCCGGCGTGGGCGGCGTGAATATGATTACGGCCGAGGCCATTGCCGAGGCAAAGCAGCTGGCGGTGACGCAGGCGGTGAAGAACGTGCTGCCCGAGTTCGCCGAGAGCAGCGTGACGGAACTCGCCGTCGACGAGATCCCCGTGAAGGTCTACACGGCCACCTCGGGCGACGAGGTGAAGGGTTATGCCGTGGAGACCATGACCAAGATGGGCTTCGGCGGCGCCATACGCATGATGGTGGGCTTCTCGCCCGCAGGCGAGGTGCTGAACGTCAACGTGCTGGAGCAGAGCGAGACCCCGGGCCTCGGCACCAAGATGTGCGATGAGGGCAATGCGTTGATAACGAGCGTGCAGGGCAAGAATCCCGCCGACATGAAACTTCGGGTGAAGAAGGACGGCGGCGACGTGGACGCCCTGACGGCGGCTACCATTTCGTCGCGCGCGTATGTGGATGCCGTGGCACGCGCCTATGAGGCTTTCGCCGCGGTGAGCGGAAAGAACGGCGTCGTCGACGGTGTGTCGGGCGCTACGGCCGAAAACAAGGAAGGAGGTAAAGATGAATAAGTTGCAGATTATATTGAAGGGAATCGTCCGCGAAAACCCCACGTTCGTGCTGATACTGGGCATGTGCCCCACGCTGGGTACCACCACCTCGGCCATAAACGGCTGCGGCATGGGTGTGGCGACGATGGCTGTGTTGATAATGTCGAATCTGGTGATCTCGCTTATCAAGAATTTCATCCCCGACAAGGTGCGTATACCCGCGTTCATCGTGGTCATAGCGTCGTTCGTGACCATCATACAGATGCTCATGCAGGCGTTCGTGCCCTCGCTCTATGCCTCGCTGGGCGTGTTCATCCCCCTGATCGTGGTGAACTGCATCATTCTGGGCCGTGCCGAGGCCTTCGCCTCGAAGAACGGCGCGCTGGATTCGATTTTCGACGGTGTGGGCATCGGTCTGGGCTTCACGCTGTCGCTCACGGTCATAGGCGCCGTGCGCGAGGTGCTGGGCAGCGGCGCGATATTCAACATGCCGCTGGGCATAAGCGACTACATGCCGCTGGTGTTCGTGCTCGCCCCGGGAGGATTCTTCGTGCTCGGATATTTGATGGTATTGTTTAACAAATTTGTCAGGAAATAGTCATGGAGCTTTCATATTTTGCAATCATCATAGGCGCGATCTTCGTCAACAACGTGGTTCTCGCGCAGTTCCTGGGCATATGCCCGTTCCTCGGCGTGTCGTCGAAGGTGGACACTTCGCTGGGTATGTCGGCCGCCGTGACGTTCGTTATGGCTCTGGCGTCGATCGTGGCGTGGTGCATCCAGACCTACATACTCGTGCCGCTCGAGATAGAGTACATGCAGACCATAGTGTTCATTCTGGTCATCGCCGCTCTGGTGCAGATGGTGGAGATCATCCTCAAGAAGGTGTCGCCGTCGCTCTATCAGGCGCTGGGTATATTCCTGCCGCTCATCACGACCAACTGCGCCGTGCTGGGTGTGGCGATTCTTATGATACAGAAGGAGTTCAACCTGTTGCAGAGCTTCACCTATTCGGTGTCGACCGCCATAGGCTTCGGTCTCGCGCTGGTGATATTCGCGGGTATTCGCGAACGTCTTGAGCTGGACGGCGTGCCCGCGGCGCTGAAGGGTACGCCCGTGGCGCTCATCACGGCCGCCATACTGGCAATGGCCTTCATGGGATTCTCGGGACTGGTGTAGTCCCTCCCGATTCCAGACGGATTGCGAAGGCTGCCGTTAAGGGTGGCCTTTGCGGTTTTCGGGCGGGAATATGGCCCTTTCGTGCGCCCCGCAGCCGACGAGGGGCGAATTGTATCGATTTTGTATTGCAATCGGCTGTCGCGGAGCCTCTGCGACGGTAAAACACGCTAAAAAACAGAATTATGGAAAAGTACAGATGCACGGTTTGCGATTGGGTGTACGACCCCGCCGCGGGCGATCCCGAGAGCGGGATTGCCCCGGGTACGGCATTCGAGGACATTCCCGAGGATTGGGTATGCCCCGTTTGCGGAGTAGGCAAGGATCAGTTCGAAAAGGTGGATTGACGCCGCTTTTTTAAGGTCGCGCCCCGTCGGAATCGGTTCCGACGGGGCGTTTTGCGTGCTCTGTCCGAAAAAATGCCCGCCTTGTCGGCGGCGCGCTCGCTGTTCGCCGACGGCGGCATGGAGGCGCGAGCCTTTGCGGCGAGCAGCAGTCCGCCGCGTGGGGGCGGCGGCGAACTGCTATGTCGGAATATCGCTCCCGAACCTCGGGGCGTTTTGAATTTGCGGTCAGAAGTCGAGCAGATCGTAGATCTCGCGCGTGCGCGGCATCGATATGGGTTCCTGATAGTGCCACCACTCCTTGACGTAGGGGCGCAGCCCCGCGCGCCACATTATGTCAAGCAGCAGCTTGCGGTTCTCGCCCGCGATGCGGCTTATCGCCCCGTCGCGGACGAGCCTGTCGACGAACGCCGCATAGCCCTCGTATGTGGTCGTATTGCTCAGCCCCACCCACGCCTCGCGGCCGAAGTGGTCGAAGCCCGTGCCCATGTCGAGCGGACGCCCGTCGGCGTCGGCGATGGTCAGATCGACCGCCACGCCGTAGTTGTGACGCCCTCCGCGCGTGCCGTCGGCCACGTAGGCCTCGTTGCCCGTGCCCTCCACGGCCTTGCGCATGCGTCGCTGCACGCTGATGGGGCGCGCCGCGTCGTAGACGAGCAGCGTGTGGTCGGGACGGATCTCGCGCAGCAACCGCAGCGCCTTCACCACCTTGGCGGCGAAGGAGGGCACGAGGTAGGCCGTGCGGAGCGTGCCGTACATGTTCTGCCCGACGAAATTGTCGGTCGTGGCGTATTTGAGTTCGACGCGTATGTCGGGGTCGAGTTCGCGTATGTCGACCAGACCGCAGCGCCGCATTTCGGCGTCGAAATCGACCTCCTGCGCGGCGGTCGGCGCGGCGTGCGACAGCATGGCCAGGCAGGCCGCGACGTACAGTATTATTTTTTCCATGCGGAGTAGGGGTGTTGCAGCAGTTGCGAATTGTAGTAGCGCTTGTCGCCCGTGACCTCGTCGCCGAGCCACGCGGGGCGCTCGAATGCCTCGTCGGGCGACGAAAGCTCGACCTCGGCCATCGTGAGGCCCTCGTTGGCGCCGAAGAACTCGTCGACCTCGAACGTGTGCCGCCCCGCGGGGACCATGTAGCGGCGTTTCTCGATGCTCCCGTCGCTGTGGGCGAGCAGTTCGCGGGCGTCGGCGGCGGGGATCTCGTACTCCCATTCGTCGCGCGACATGCCCGCCTCGTCGGTGCGACCCTTCACGGTGAGATAGCCCCGCTCGTCGCGCAGGCGTATGCGGAACGTGAGCGACGGAGTGCGCCCTATGTAGCCCTGCACGATGTGCGACGACGACACGGCGGCCTGTTTGTAGTCTCCCGCGACGAGGAATTTGCGTTCTATTTCCTTGGCCATGATTACTCAGTTTATACGGCAAAATTACTATATTTGCACTGAATTTTGTCAAAAAAACCGACTTCGTATGAATATGATCGCATCATTGCGTATTTTACTGTTCGCCGCGGCGTGCTCTGTGTCGGCGGCGCTGTGCGGATGCGGCTCCGACAACGTGGAACTGCATCGTGCGCGCAGCATGAAAAAGACCATCTATTCGCTTTACCGTGTCGACGACTCGCCGCTGCTGGCCGAGAACTATCCGCGCGATACCGCGGCGCGCGCCACATATCTGGCCGAGGGTGCCGACCAAAGCGTGAACGAATATTCGTATCTGTGGCCCTACTCGGGCACGCTGTCGATGATGTCGGCGCTGTACGACGCCGCGGGCGACGAGAGCGATCTGGATTTCATCGACCACGTGGTGGTGGAGGGGCTCGACCGCTATTACGACACCTCGCGCGAACCCTACGCATATTCGTCCTACATCACGGCCGACAGATCGGACCGTTTCTACGACGACAACATATGGCTGGCGATAGACTTCACCGACCTCTATATCGCCACGGGCAATCCCGACTACCTCACCTATGCGCGCGACATATGGCAGTTCGTGATGAGCGGCCGCGACGACGTGCTGGGCGACGGCATATACTGGTGCGAGCAGAAGAAGGGATCGAAGAACGCATGTTCGAACGCTCCCGCGGCGGTGTGCGCGCTCAAGCTCTATAAAGCCACGGGCGAGGAGGAGTTCCTGCGTACGGGCCGTGAGCTCTACGAGTGGACGTTCACGACGCTGCGCGATGCGGAGGACGACCTCTATTTCGACAACAAGGCGCTCGACGGCCGCATATCGCGCGCCAAATACTCTTACAACAGCGGTCAGATGATCGAGGCGGGCGTGCTGCTCTATTCGATCACGGGTGAGGACCGCTTCCTGCGCGAGGCGCAGGCCACGGCCCGCGGATGCTACGACAAGTGGTTCAAGGAGGTGAGCGACGACGGGCAGACCATACGCATCATGGAGTCGGGCGACGTGTGGTTCGACGCGGTGATGCTGCGCGGCCTGATAGCCCTCTACCGCGCCGACGGCGACGGGCGGTATGTGGAGGCGGTGCGCGCCACGCTCGACTACGCATGGCGCAACGGCCGCGATGCCGACGGTCTGTTCGGCAAGTTCCTCTCGCGCGACGACAGCGCCGACGACAAGGAGGGCCGCGGCGAGCGGCGCAGGACGAAACGCCGCTGGCTTCTGACCCAGGCCGCGTATGCCGAGATGTCGGCGCGCATGGCCAAGGTGGATCTGTAAACGCGACTGAATCGGGCCGCGGGAACGCGGCGATATCGCGACACATTGTAACAAGACATTTATGGCAAGGAAACGAGGCAATTACCCCTTGATCGAGGGGCTGGAGATAACGACGCTGGCGGCCGAGGGCAAGGCTATGGGACGCTACAACGAACAGGTGGTGTTCGTGCCCATGACCGTCCCGGGCGATGTGGTCGACGTGCAGATACGCAACAAGCGCCGACGCTTCATGGAGGGCGTGGCGGTCAATTTCGTGAAGCGCTCGCCGCTGCGCGAGGAACCTTTCTGCCCCCACTTCGGGGTGTGCGGAGGCTGCAAGTGGCAGAATCTGCCCTACGCGGAGCAGCTGAAGTTCAAGACCGAGCAGGTGCGCGACCAGCTGACGCGCATCGGCAAGATCGAACTGCCCGAGGTGAGGCCGTGCATGGGGTCGGCCAGGCAGACCTTCTACCGCAACAAGCTGGAGTTCACCTTCGCCGACAAACGCTGGCTCACCTACGAGGAAATAGCGGCGGGCGGCGACATCGAGCGTGCTCCCGCGCTGGGATTCCACATCCCCAACTGTTTCGACAAGGTGCTCGACATAGACGAATGCCACTTGCAGAGGGACCCCTCGAACGCCATCCGCACCGAGACCAAGCGGTTCTGCATCGAGCACGGTTACTCGTTCCATAATGCGCGCGAGCATGCGGGACTGATGCGCAACATGGTAATCCGCACCTCGTCGACGGGCGAGATAATGGTGATCGTGGTGTTCAATGCCGACGACCGCGAACGCATTACGGCCCTGCTGGAGCATCTGGCCGAGCGTTTTCCCGAGATCACGTCGCTGTTCTACGTGGTCAACACCAAGTGGAACGATTCGACGGGCGACCTTACTCCCGTATGTTTCAAGGGCAAGGACCACATCATCGAGCGGATGGAGGACCTGCAATTCAAGGTGGGTCCCAAGTCGTTCTACCAGACCAATTCCGAGCAGGCCTACGAACTCTACAAGGTGGCCCGCGACTTTGCCGATCTGACGGGCAGCGAGGTGCTCTACGACCTGTATACGGGTACGGGCACCATAGCCAACTTCTGCGCGCGCCGCGCCGCGAAGGTGGTGGGCGTGGAGTATGTCCCCGAGGCCATCGAAGATGCAAAGATCAATTCCGAGATCAACGGCATAGACAACACTTCGTTTTATGCGGGCGACATGAAGGATGTGCTGAGCGACGAGTTCATCGCGCGCAACGGCCGTCCCGACGTGGTTATACTCGACCCGCCGCGCGCGGGCGTCGACGAGCGGGTATTGGAAGTTATAATGCGCGCCGCGCCCGACCGCATGGTGTACGTGAGCTGCAATCCCGCAACGCAGGCACGCGATTTGTCGTTGCTCGACGGCATGTATCGCGTCGAGGCCGTGCAGCCCGTGGACATGTTCCCCCACACCCACCATGTGGAGAATGTGGTGAAGCTGGTGCGCCGCAAGTGACGGCCGCAGCGCGCGGAATGAAAAAAAATCGCATTTTCGATGCAAGATTTCGCGAAAGCGCGATTTAACGGATAAAGACCGATCGCAGGATCGGGCATAACTAAAGAATGATACCATGAAAAGATTGCTTTTGGCGGCTGTCGCCGCAGCGGCGTTGGCCTTGTCGGCCTCGGCGCAGGAGTTGGGCGAGACCATTCCCACGGTTACGGTAAACGGATCGGCGCAACTGAAGATCACGCCCGATGTGCTCTATCTGTCGATTACGCTCGACGAGAGCGACACCAAAGGCAAGGTTCCCTTGGAGGAACAGCGCCGCAACATGTTTGCCGCACTGAAGAAGAGCGGCATCGATGCAGAGAAGCAGCTGCGCGTGCTCGACATGTCGAGTTCGTTCTTCCGCAAGCGCGGATCGCTGTCGTCGTCGAAATATGAACTGAAGGTCGGCTCGACGGCCGAGGCCCGCAAGGTGTTCGAGGCGCTGGACGCCGCGGGCATACCCAACGTGCAGATCGTGCGCTCGACCAGCTCCAAACTCGACGAGTATCGCGATCAGGTGCGCATGGAGGCCATGCGCAACGCGCAGTCGCGCGCCCGCCAGTTGGCCGAGGCGGTGGGGCAGAGCATAGGCATGTGTTACGAGATCACCGACTACACCAGCAACGTGCAGCCCGTGGCGTTCCGTGCGATGGGCGCCATGAAGAACACGGTCATGATGGATGCCGCGGAGAGCATGGAAGAGGAATATGATCCCGATGTGGAGTTCGAACAGATAGTGCTGAACTACAACGTGACGGCCAAATTCGTGCTCAACAGGAAATAGCGGCCGATGCCGCTTTTCGAACGGGTTGCCGAGAAAGTATCTTCTCGGCAACTTTTTTTGTGTCCGTTTTGCAGAATGTATTTTGTGCGGGTATTTCGACATTGCATGGCAATGTCGGCAGTTCGCCGCCGCCCCATGCGGCGGACTGCAACTCGCCGCAAAGGCTCGTGCAATCCTGCCGCCGTCGGCGAACAGTATAAAATCGTTATAATATTTTTACGAATAGCCTCCATCCCGCCGAGTCGGTCATCTTCGGCGGCTCGGATTTTTCGTATTGGCGTAAAATTAGTAACTTTGACACGGAACAATCCACAACGATAAAATTCGGAAAATATGAATATAGCACGACTTGTCTTCAATCCGTTGCAGGAGAACACCTATGTGGTGTGGGACGATACGCGGCAGGCTGCCGTGATCGACGCGGGCAACATGACCGAGCGCGAGAACGCCGCTCTGGAGGGCTTCATGGCCGAACATGAGCTGACGCCTGTTCTGGCGGTCAACACCCACGGCCATTTCGACCATCTGTTGGGCGTCGACTTCGTGTGCCGCCGTTACGGCGTGCCTTTCGCCCTCTCGTCGAAGGACGGGTTTCTGTTGAAGGCCTCGTCGACGAGCGCCGAGCTTTTCGGGGTGCGGGCGGGCGACATGCCCGAACGGATCGATCTCGATCTCGACGGCCGCGACGCGGTGAGCTTCGGCAATACGGAGTTGAAGATCATATCGACCCCGGGCCATACCCCTGGGCATGTGGCGCTCTACGAGCCGCAGTCGAAAGCGCTCTTCACGGGCGACACGCTCTTTCGCGAGAGCATAGGCCGTACCGATCTCCCGGGCGGCGACTATTCGTGGATCATGCGGTCGATTCTGGACAAGATAATGCCGCTGGGCGACGAAGTGAAGGTCTACCCGGGCCACGGCGAAGAGACCGATCTGGGGCACGAGGCGCTTTACAATCCGTTCGTTACCGAGGTGCTGAACAACGAGGTGCGCTATGAGTAGGATGCTGCATCGGCTGCTCTACCGCCTGCTTCCGCTGGATTGCTATCTGCGGGTGGTGAGCCGCATGTTCTTCGTCTGTCGGGCGCTGGGCATAGGACGCCGCTCGCGGGCCTTGGAGTATGTCTACCATCTGCCTGCGCTCGTGCGCGAGGGCGACACGGCGATCGACATAGGCGCCAATCTGGGTTATTACGCTTCGCCGCTGTCGCATATCGTGGGCGAGGCGGGGCATGTGTATGCCGTGGAGCCCGTGCCCGTGATATTCGACGTGCTGCGGCGCAATCTTCGCCGTCGGCGGAACGTGACGCTTCTGAACTGCGCTCTGGGCGAGCGCGAGGGCGAGATCGAGATGGCCAACGATTCGGTGGCCGCGGTGGGCTATTTCGGCACGGGGCGCAACTTCGTCGATGAGGGCGGCGCGTCGTCGGAGGCGGTGCGGTTTACGGCGCGTATGCGTCGGGGCAGCGAGCTGTTCGCGGCGGCGGAGCGCGTGGATTTCATAAAGTGCGACATCGAGGGTTACGAGACCGTGGTGCTGCGCGAGATGCGCGGTCTGATCGAGCGGCACCGTCCCACGGTGCTGGTGGAGACCGACGGCGAGAACAGACGCGTTATACGCCGTATGTTCGCCGAGATGGGCTACTCGGCCTTTACGCTGGGCGACGACGGGGCGGAACACCCTCTGCGCGACGGCGGCGGGGACGACGGCCGCGACATAATTTTCAGATACGAAAACCGTTAGCGATGAGAATAGATATCATTACCGTGGTGCCCGAACTGCTGGTGTCGCCTCTCAACGAGTCGATCCTCAAACGGGCGCAGGAGAAGGGGTTGGCCGAGATCGTGGTGCACAATCTGCGCGATTATACCGACGACCGCCGCCGCACCGTGGACGACTATCCGTTCGGCGGCGAGGCGGGCATGGTCATGAAGCCCGAGCCAATATTCCGAGCGATAGAGAAGCTCAAAAGCGAGCGCACGTACGACGAGGTGATCTTCACCTCGCCCGACGGGGTGCGTTACGACCAGCACGAGGCCAACCGCCTGTCGATGATGGAGAACATCATAATCCTCTGCGGCCACTACAAGGGCGTCGACCACCGCATACGCGAGCACCTGATTACCCGCGAGATATCGATAGGCGACTACGTGCTGACGGGCGGCGAACTGGCTGCCTGCATCATAGCCGACTCGGTGGTGCGCATAATCCCGGGGGCCATAGGCGACGAGGCGTCGGCGCTGACCGACTGTTTTCAGGACGACATGCTCGCGCCGCCCGTCTACACCCGCCCCGCCGAGTTCAACGGCTGGTGCGTGCCCGACGTGCTGCTGTCGGGCAACTTCGCCGAGATAGAGAAGTGGCAGGACGAGCAGTCGTGGGAGCGCACGAAGCGGCTGCGGCCCGATCTGCTGGCCGACAGGTAGGGTAGCGACGTTCGCCGACGGCGGTCGAAGCGCGACGGCAGTCCGCCGCGGGGGGGGGCGGCGGCGAACTGCCGACATTGTGGCTCGATGTCGGGATTTTGAATGAAACATAAATCGTAAATATGCGATACTATCTTATAGCGGGCGAGCCTTCGGGCGACCTGCACGGCGCCAACCTGATGCGCGGCCTGGCGAAGGCCGATCCCGAGGCGGAGTTCCGTTTCTGGGGCGGCGACATGATGGCTGAGGCGGGCGGCGCCGCGAATCTGGTGAAGCATTACCGCGAGACCTCGTTTTTCGGGATAGCGAACGTGCTGGCCAACCTCGGGACCATAGCGCGTCAGATGCGCGAATGCCGCGAGGATCTCTTGCGTTTCGCGCCAGATGTGTTGATCCTCATCGACTACCCGGGATTCAACGTCAAGATGGCCGAGTTCGCTCACCGTCACGGCCTTCGGGTGTTCTACTACATCGCGCCGAAGGTGTGGGCGTGGAAAGAGTGGCGAGTGAAGGCCTTGAGGCGGTTCGTCGATCGGCTTTACATAATCTTCCCGTTCGAGCGGGAGTATTTCCGCGGCAAGGGCATCGACGCCGCGTTCG
Organism: uncultured Alistipes sp.; assembly: GCA_959604655.1. Taxonomy (GTDB): domain Bacteria; phylum Bacteroidota; class Bacteroidia; order Bacteroidales; family Rikenellaceae; genus Alistipes. Next base: position 24,883 of record CAUHCL010000005.1, read on the forward strand.
AGGGCAATCCGCTGTTGGACGCCATAGCGCGCCGCCGCGAGTCGTTCCCCTCGGACGGGGAGTTCCGCCGCGCGAACGGTCTGGACGGCCGTCCCGTAGTGGCGCTGCTGGCGGGAAGCCGCCGCAGCGAGATACGCACCAACCTGCGTTTCATGGCCGAGCTGGCCGAGCGCGTGTCCGACCGTCAGTTCGTGGTGGCAGGGGTGTCGTGGATCGATCGTGCCGAGTATGAGCGGTACACGGCGGGCACGGCCGTGCGGTATGTGTTCGACAGGACCTACGAACTGCTGAACATATCCGAAGCGGCGGTGGTGACCTCGGGAACCGCTACGCTGGAGACGGCTCTGCTCGATGTGCCCGAGGTGGTGGTGTACGGCGTGCCGTGGCTATACGAGAAGCTGAAGCCCTATGTGCTGAAGATTCCCTACGTGTCGCTGGTGAATCTGAATCTGGGGCGCGAGGCGGTGCGCGAGATCGTGCAGTGCCGTCCGAAGGCGGAGTATGCCGAGGCGGAGCTGCGCGCCGTGCTGAAGGGAGGCGCCGAGCGCGGCCGCATGAAGGCCGACTTTGCGGAGCTGCGGAGCATAATGGGCGGCGCGGGTGCGAGCGACCGTTTCGCCGCGCGTATGGTGGATGATTTGAAGAAACTGAAAGGATGAAGATAATATGTATGGCCCGCAACTATGCCGCCCACGCGGCCGAGTTGCACGACGGCGGCAGCGTGCCGCGCGAACCCGTATTCTTTTTGAAACCCGATACGGCGCTGCTGCGCAACAATGATCCGTTTTATGTGCCCTCGTTTTCGGACGAGGTGCATTACGAATGCGAGTTGGTGGTGAGGATCAACCGTCTGGCGAAGTGCATCGACCGACGTTTCGCCCACCGATGTTACGACGAGGTGGGGCTCGGCATCGACTTCACGGCGCGCGACCGTCAGCGCGAGGCAATAGCGAACGGATTGCCGTGGGAGCTGTGCAAGGGATTCGACCACTCGGCGGCCCTATCGCCCGAGTTCGTACCGCTGGCGGAGCTGGGCGGCGACGTGCAGCGGCTGGAGTTCGAGATGGAGCTGAACGGCGAGGTGCGCCAGCGCGGCCGCACGGAAGAGATGGTCTTCACGGTGGACGAGATCATAAGTTACGTGTCGCGGTTCATGACTCTGCGCATAGGCGATATGATCTTCACGGGAACCCCCGTCGGTGTGGGGCCCGTCGTGCGCGGCGACAATATCCGTGCGCGGCTGGGCGGGCGGACGCTGCTGGATTTCGATATAATGTAATTACATATTTCGGTCGCTGCGCTCCGAATACGTGGATCGAAATAATTAAAATGCGACTCTTTAGAGTCGCGCGGGCCGCAGCCTCCCCTCGCGGAGGCCCGCTATTCGCGTTCGCTCATCGAGCGGTCTCCGCAGGCTGCGGCACCATAATATATATAAATTATGCTGTTACACGAAAAACTCAAACATTGGCGCCTTATTCTGGCGTCGCAGTCGCCGCGCCGCAGACAGCTGCTGTCGGACGCTGGGCTGGAATATACGCTTGCCGCGCGTTTCGAGTGCGAGGAAATCTATCCCGCCGATCTGCCTGCCGCCGAGGTGGCGGAGTATCTGTCGCGTCTGAAAAGCGAGGCATATCCCGAGGCGTTGGGCGGGCGCGACATTCTGCTGACGGCCGACACGGTGGTCGTGGCGGGTGGCGCGGTACTGGGCAAACCTGCCGACCGCGATGCTGCGGTGGAGATGCTGCACGAGCTGTCGGGGTGCGACCACGAGGTGATAACGGGTGTGACGTTGCGCGGTGCCGAGCGCATGCGCAGCTTCTCGGCCCGTTCGAAGGTCCGTTTCCGCCGACTCTCGGACGAGGAGATAGCGTATTACGTCGACAACTATCGCCCGATGGACAAGGCGGGCAGCTACGGCATACAGGAGTGGATAGGCTATGTCGGCATAGAGGGCATCGAAGGGTCGTTCTACAACGTGATGGGGTTGCCCGTGCAGAGGGTCTATTGCGAGCTGGACGCCTTCGTGCGTGAGTAGCAGACACGGATGCGGGCCGCTGACCTCGGAAAGTCGGCGGCCCGCATTTTTCATGTCGGTCCCTACACCGTAAGGAATGTTACGTAGCATGCGACCGTTATTATGGCGCACAGGGCCTTGCCCCATGTGGTGCGGCAGCGCAGCATGACGATGGTGGCGAGGGTGGCCGCGACGCCGAACAGCGTCAGGTTGACGACCTTGCCGTCGGAGAAGTCGTAGACGCCCGAGCCTGCGTAGATCAGATCGGCCAGAGCCAGGATGAAGAAATTGAACACGTTGCTGCCCGCTATGTTGCCGAAGGCTATGTCGAAGTTGTGCATGCGGAACAGCGATATGGTGGAGGTGACCTCGGGCAGCGAGGTGGCTATGCCGAGGAACAGCGCGCCCGCCAGTCCCGATCCGAGGTTGTAGGTGGCGGCTATGTCGTCGGTGATGTAGGTCAGCACGATGCTCGCCGCGATGATCCCCAGGCTGGCCAGAGTGAAGCGCAGCACTATGCTGCGCAGCGGCAGGTCGGCGCCGTGTTCGTCGTCGTGCGCCTCGGCCGACGGGACGGCTCCGTTGTCGGCCGCGAGGTAGCGTATCGACATGGCGTAGAACGCTATGACCAGCAGCGAGGTGACGCTTACGTAGAGCCACGGGAAATCGCTGTTGCCCAGTATGATGTCGGTCGAGATCCAGCCCCGCATGTTGGCGGCCACGGCGCAGTACATCAGAAGCAGGAACACGACCACGTAGGTGTGGCTGCGCGAGAGTCGGGCCGCGGCGAACCGACGCAGGAAAAAGAGTATGACGACGGCCAGCATACCCGAATTGAAAAGGTTGCTGCCCAGAATGTTGCCTATGCAGAGGCTCGGACTGTCGAGAAGCACCGTGGCAGAGATGCTGGTGAAGAGTTCGGGCAGCGAGGTGACGGCCGACAGCAGCACTCCACCGAGGAATGCCCCCGAGAGGCGGGTGGTGCGGTCGATCATGTCGATGTAGCGCGAAGCGGCGATCGAGAACCAGACGACGGCCGCGACGGTGAGGATGTAGTACAAAAATATCATAATAAAACTGAAGTTGTTCGTTTCTCCCGGCTGTGCGCGTCTACCATTCCGAAAGGCCCTTGCGGGGCGAGGCGTCGAGACGTATGGCTATGAACACCAGTATGGTGAAGGCCACCAGCGACGATCCTCCGTAACTCATGAACGGCAGCGGGATGCCCATCACGGGCATGAGACCTATGGTCATGCCGACGTTCACCAGCACGTGGAACAGCAGTATGGAGGCCACGCAGTAGCTGTAAATGCGGCTGAACGGCTCCTGCTGGCGTTCGCCTATCTTCATCAGGCGCAGTATGAGCGCGCAGAGCAGTCCCAGCACCACCGCCGCGCCGACGAAGCCCCATTCCTCGCCCACGGTGCAGAATATGAAGTCGGTGTGCTTTTCGGGCACGAAGTTGTACTTTATCTGCGTGCCCTGCATGAATCCCTTGCCCAGCAGTCCGCCCGAACCGATGGCTATCTTCGACTGGTTGACGTTGTAGTCGGCGCCGCTCGGGTCGCTAACTATGCCGAGGAAGCTGAGTATGCGCTCGCGCTGGTGGGGTTTGAGTATCGACTCGAAGATCACGTCGGCGGTGGGCACGAAGATCATGGAGCCGACGAAGAGGGCCAGCGTGAGGAATATCGGCGCCAGATTCTTCTTTACGGCCAGCAGCGCGGCGACGGCCACGGCGGCTATCATCACGACGAGCATGCAGGTGTAGGCGCTCAAGGCTCCGTCCCACAGCAGCAGCGACAGGATGTAGAGCGCGAGCGTGGCCAGTCCGACGCTCGCCAGAAATACGATGTGCGCGCGCCAGGCGCCTATCATCATGGCGTCGGAGAGGGTGAAGATGAGCACCAGCAGCGAGAGCAGGAACAGCGGCGTGAAGAGGAACGACGAGATGAACAGCGCCGCCACGATGAGAATCGGTATGCAGAGCCATTTGTTCAGACCCTCGCGGTAGAGCACGAACAGGAACGAACAGAGCACCACGCCCGAGCCCGTGTCGTTCTGCAACACGATGATGGCCAGAGGCAGCATGATGATGAGTCCCACGCGGAACAGATCGCCGATGCGCTTGATGGAGAACGAGTAGTTGCTCATGATGCGCGCCACGGCCAGCGCGGTGGCTATCTTGGCGAACTCCACGGGCTGTATCCTCACCGATTCGCTGAATTTGTACCACGCCTTGGCGCCGTTGACCACGGGGGCGATCTTCTCGGGCAGCACCAGGGTTCCCGCTATGAGCAGTATGCCCGCGGCGTAGGCGTAGTAGGCGTACATGTGGTAGTAGCGCGAGTCGAGCAGCAGGATGATGAGCGCTGCGCCGAACGCCGCGCCGATCCATATGGCCTGCTTCATGTAGAAGTGCTTGAACGAGAACAGTTCCTCTATGCTGTCGTCGTACGACGCCGAGGTGATGCAGACCATGCCCGCCGCCACGAGCAGCAGGTAGAGTATGATCGCTATGCGGTCGACGCCCTCGAAAAGCGGCATCTGTGCGTTGTTACCTCTGTTTGGCATAGTAGGGATAGTATATTTGCATGTTCTTCACGTCCTGCACCATCTGCGGCCGCGTGATAGTGTCGGTGAGGTAAAATTCCTCCAGAAGGCTGGCGATGGGCAGCGCCGCCGCCGCGCCGAAACCGCCGTTCTCCACGTAGACCGATATGGCTATGCGCGGATTGTCCTTCGGGGCGAACGACAGGAACGTGGAGTGGTCCTTTCCGTGAGGGTTCTGGGCCGTGCCCGTCTTGCCGCACACGTCGAGTCCGGGCAGCATGGCTTTCGACGACGTGCCCGCGCCAGGGATGTTGACACCCTTCCACATGCCCTCGACGATGGGCTCGAAGTGGCGGGGATCGACGTTCGTGTAGTGCTTTTCGTAGAAACGGCTGTCGAGCGAGTCGCGCCCCTCGACGGCCTTTACGATGTGGGGTATGTAGTAGTAGCCGCGGTTGGCTATGGTGGCGGCGAGGTTGGCCATCTGCATGGGCGTGCATCCTAATTCACCCTGACCGATGGCGAGCGACAGCACCGTGAGTCCGTTCCACGAGTTGCGGTAGCGCTTGTCGTAGAGCTCACGCGTGGGCACCGTGCCCGGGCCCTCACCCAGGAAGTCGGAATCGAGCTTGCGGCCGAACCCGAAGCTGCGGACATATTCGCTCCACACTTCGAGTCCCTTCTTCACGCTGCCGTACTTGCGGTTCTCGATTATGTCGCGGAACACGTAGCAGAAATAGGCGTTGCATGACTGCGCCACGGCGCTGCGCAGGTCGAGCGGCGAGGCGTGGGTGTGGCAGCCCTGGCTGATGCGTCCCACGTGGTAGCCGTCGTGGCAGGGGTGCGTGTCAGACGGGCGCAGGACGCCCTCCTGCATGCCGACGAGTCCCTGCACGAGCTTGAACGTCGACCCGGGAGGATACATGGCCTTCACGGCGCGGTTGAACAGCGGCTGCCGCTTGTTGTAGAGCATCGCCATGTAGTTGTTGCCTCGCTCGCGGCCCACCAGCTCGTCGGGATCGTAGGTGGGCGACGACGCCATCACCAAAATCTCACCCGTCGAGGGTTCTATGGCCACCACGGCGCCCACCTTGCCCTCCATGAGTTCCTCGGCGAAGGCTTGCAGACGGGCGTCGATGGTGCAGGTGAGCATGCGCCCCGGGGTGGGCAGCGAGTCGAACGCGCCGTTCATGTAGGAGCCCTTGATGGCTCCGTGGGTGTCGACTTCCAGTATCTTCACGCCGTCCTTGCCGCGCAGCTCCGACTCGTAGGCCGCCTCCACGCCGCTCATGCCTATGTAGTCGCCCGCCGAGTATTCGGGGTTGCGTTTGATGATGTCGGCATTCACCTCGCCCACGTAGCCTAACAGGTTGCCACCTATCTTGCGCGGGTATTGGCGCACGGTGCGGTAGACGGTGTAGAAGCCCGGGAAGTTGCACTCCTCGAAGCGCAGCTTGACCTCCTTGGGCACGTAGTTGGCCACGAGCATCGGTGCGCGCGGACGCATGCGGGCGTTGCGCAGCGTAGTGATGAGCTTCTCTTTTGCGATGCCCACGATGTTGCAGAAACGCACGGTGTCGAATCCCTGCTTGCCGATGTCGCGGTAGATGACCATCAGGTCGTAGCACTCCTTGCTCTGCACGAGGAACTCGCCGTTGCGGTCGACCACCTCGCCGCGCGGGGCGTACTGCACCTCGTAACGCAGCACGTTGCCCGCCGCCAGCCGCTTGTATTTCGTGTCGATGAGCTGGATGTAGGCCACGCGGCACCCTATGATGCCGAAAACACCCAATACCACCCACTTGAGAATGGTACGGCGGATATGTGCGTCGTTGTCGGCCATGCGTTACTTGTTGAGTATTTTTTCGATGAACAGTTTGATGAAGTACCAGATGAACACGGCGGCGGCTATGTCGCTCAGCGTCATGCGCAGCAGCGCGTGCGGCAGGTGGCGCAGCGAGAGCGATTCGAGCAGGAAGTAGATGGAGCTGTGGAGCACGATCATTCCCGTCATGTACCAAGCCAGGTGTTTCTGCGTGAGGCGGTAGAGCGCGGGCACAGCCTCGTCGGGCCCCGAGGCGCGGCCGCACGTGAGGTTCACCACTATCCCGCGCAGGAAGCCTGCGGCCGTGGCGGCTATGACGTTGAGCCCGCCCATGCCCGTCAGCACGTCGATGGTGAGTCCCATGGCGGCCGAGAGCAGCAGCACCCACACGGGTTTGGTGTCGAGCGGCAGCAGGATGATGAAGGCCGCGTATATCAGCGGGTGGAAATAGACGCTGAGGGTGATGTTGTCGATCAGGAATATCTGCAACAGCACCAGCGTTATGAAAACTCCCGCGTATGACAGGTATTTTTGCATAAGTTTCTCTCTGTTTTGTTCACGGCCGCAGCGTCTTGCGTCGCGCCGTCGTGGCGGCCTACTGTTGTCGGACCGCACTCTGCGGCGCCGCGCCGCCGCCGGCCGTCGACTCTTCGAGGTGCGACGCCTCGCCGTAGTCGAGATTCTCGATGAGGATCACGTTGCTTATACGGGTCGCGTCGGCCGCAAGACGGATCACCACGTCGTAGGCGGTCTGCGAGTCATTGAGCCTGAAACTCTCCACGCTGCCTATCTTCACCCCCTCGGGGAAGTAGTGGGAGAGTCCCGACGACACCACCTCGTCGCCTATCTCGATGTCGGCGTATTTCGACAGTTCGGTCATGTTCACCTTGTAGGGGCTGCCGCCGCTCCACGAGATCGATCCGAAATGGTCGTCACCCGCGATCTTGCCGCTGGTGCGGAAATCGATGTTGAGCATGGGCATCACCACCGAATAACGCTCCGAGCATCCGATCACGTATCCCACCATCACTCCGTCGGGGGTGATTACGGCCATGTTCTCGGTCACGCCGTGGGACATTCCCCGATTGAGCGTTATGTAGTTGCGCTCGCGCGAGATGCTGTTGGACACCACGCGGGCCGTCGTGTAGCGGTATTGCGCCAGTTCCTCGATCCCGAGCTGCATCGAGTCGATGGCAGCGTCGGCGGCCTGTCCGCGGTAGACGGAAACCTGCATCTCCAGTTCGGCGATGCGCTCCGACAGAAGCTCGTTCTCGCGCCGCAGGGTGAAGTAGTGCTTCACGCCGAAAATGGCGCTCTGCACTCCGCCCGTCACCCGATTCGCATGCGAGAGGATCTTGGCCTGGGTGTAGTATGAGGAGTGCGCATAATAATTGAGTGCTATTGCCTCGATGACGATGAACAATAGCACAACATATATTCTGCGTATGAATTCGATCAGCTTGTACATTCCTAACCGTCATTGGCGACAATCGCGGCGAGAGGTCCCGCCGCGATGTGCCCGTCTTGTGGGACGGGGCGTTGTTATCTCATCAGGAACGAGAATTTGTCGATGTTCTTCATCGCGATGCTGGTGCCTCGCGCCACGGCGCGCAGGGGATCCTCGGCGATGTGGAAAGGCAGGCCCGACTTGTCCGACAGACGCTTGTCGAGGCCCTTAATCAAGGCTCCGCCGCCCGCCAGATAGACGCCGTTCTTCACGATGTCGGCATACAGCTCGGGGGGCATGGTCTCCAGCACCTTCATAAGCGCGGCGTCCAACTTCACGAGCGACTTCTCCAGCGCGTAGGCTATCTCGTTGTAGCTCAGCGTGACCGTCTGCGGCAGCGCGGTGAGCATGTTGGGACCCGTTATCACGTAATCCTCGGGCTCATCCTCCAGCTCGGGAACGGCAGCGCCGATCGAGCATTTGATGGCCTCGGCCGTGCGTTCGCCGATGCGGATGTTATGTTGCTGGCGCACGTAGTTCTGTATGTCGGCCGTGAAGACGTCGCCCGCCACGTTTATCGACTCCGAGCAGACGATGCCGCCCAGCGATATGCAGGCGATCTCCGAGGTGCCGCCGCCGATGTCGATCACCATGTTGCCTTCGGGGGCCTCCACGTCGAGCCCCGCACCCAGCGCGGCCGCCATGGGCTCGAAGATCATGTAGACGTCGCGTCCGCCCGCGTGCTCGGCCGAGTCGCGCACGGCGCGGATCTCCACGTTGGTCGAACCCGAGGGGATGCAGATCACCATGCGCAGCGAGGGGGCGAACATGCTGCTCGACGTGCGCACTTTCTTGATAAGGCCGCGCAGCATGAGCTCCGTGGCGTTGAAGTCGGCGATCACGCCGTCCTTGAGCGGACGTATGGTCTTGATGGTGGGGTTGGTCTTCTCGTGCATCTGGCGGGCCTGCTGGCCTATGGCCATCACCTTGCCCGTGTGTACGTCCAGAGCCACGATCGAGGGTTCGTCGACCACCACCTTGCCGTTATAGATAATCAACGTATTGGCCGTACCGAGGTCGATGGCCAATTCCTGCGTCAATGAAAAAAATCCCATATTTAACTCCTTAACTAACTTCTTGTCCCGTTAAACGATTGATTGCGTGCCGTTAGGCTTCGCTAATGCGTATGCCCGCGCGCCGCATGGCGCACGACTGCACAAAGGTAGGAAAAAGATGGATAAGTTTTGCAAGAGCCTGCCCACTTTTTTCACGGAAAATTATTACTTTTGTCGGCGTTAACATCAACTGTTCTCTCGCATGACAAACAACGCTCGCAAATGTGCCGTCATAGGGTACGGAAGCTGGGCTACGGCCATCGTGAAGATACTCACCGAGAACGGCGTGCGCGTGGGGTGGCACATACTCAACCCCGAAGTGCTCGCGTCGGTGGGCGACGAGGGCCGCAACTGCAAATATCTGCGCGACGCCGAGTTGGACCGCTCGCTTATCGAGGCGACGCCCGACGTGAACGAGGCGGTCAGAGATGCCGCGACCGTGGTGCTGGCCATGCCTTCGGCGTTCCTGAAGAAGGTGCTGGAGCCGCTGGCCGAACCTCTGTCGGACAAGGTGGTGGTGTCGGCCGTGAAGGGCATAGTGCCCGACGACTTCCTGTCGGTGGCCGAGTACGTGTCGCGCCGCTACGGCGTGCCCGAGTCGCAGATGGCCATCGTGACGGGACCGTCGCATGCCGAGGAGGTCGGCATGGGGCGTCTGTCGTATCTCACGGCCGTGTGCCGCGACGAGGCGGTGCGCGAGGGCATCAAAGTCATGTTCGAGCGTCCCTACATTCGGGTGAGCTGTTCCGATGACATTTATGGCGTGGAATATGCGGCTATCATGAAAAACATATATGCGCTGGCGGTGGGGCTGGCGGTGGGGCTGGGCTACGGCGACAATTTCGTGGCGGTGCTCATCGCGAACTGCGCAGCCGAGATGAGCCGCTTCCTGTCGGTGTACTGCCGCGGCGAGCGCAGCGTGTACGCCTCGGCGTATCTGGGCGACCTGCTGGTGACGTGTTATTCCACGTACAGCCGCAACCGCCGTCTGGGCCTGCTCATAGGGCGCGGATGCACGGTGCGCAGCGCCATGAACGAGATGACGATGGTGGCCGAGGGGTATTACGCCGCCGAGTGCATACGCCACACCTCGACGTCGCACGAGGTGGAGCTGCCCATAGCCGACATGGTTTACGAGGTGCTCTATCGGGGTGCTTCGGCGCGGCGGGCGATGCGCGAACTTACGGGAAAATTGATATGATCGATTATAAACCAAAATCACTGAAACGATGAGTTTGATTAAACTGGACATTGCCAAGTCGGGCGTTACGGTCGACGAGGGCATGAAGGCCCGCGCGCAGCAGGCCAACGCGCTGCTTCACTCGGGCGAGGGCGCAGGCAACGACTTTCTGGGTTGGGTGAACCTGCCGTCGTCTATCGACGCCGAGCAGATAGCTGCCATAGAGGCCCGCGCGGCGCAGTTGCGTGCCAAGGCCGAGGTGGTGATATGTATCGGAATCGGCGGTTCGTATCTGGGCGCCAAGGCCGTTATCGAGGCCATGAACAACTCTTTCGAGTATCTGCACCGCAAGCATGCGAATCCCACGGTGGTATTCGCGGGACAGAACATATCGGAGGACTACACCTACGAACTGCTCGAGGCGGTGAAGGACTATTCGGTGGCCGCCATCGTGATATCGAAGTCGGGCACCACCACCGAGCCTGCCATAGCGTTCCGCATCATAAAGGCCGAGATCGAGAAGCGTTACGGCAAGGCCGACGCAGCTACCCGCATCGTGGCCGTGACCGACAAGGCGCGCGGCGCGTTGAAGACGCTGGCGACGAACGAGGGTTATCCCACCTTCGTGATTCCCGACGACGTGGGCGGCCGTTTCTCGGTGCTGACCCCCGTGGGCCTGCTGCCGCTGGCCGTTGCGGGCGTCGATATCAAGGCTTTGGTAGCAGGTGCCGTGGAGATGGAGAAGGCTACCGCAGCCGACGTTCCCGTCGAGGATAACCTCGCGGCGCAGTACGCCATCGTGCGCAACGCTCTCTACGCGTCGGGCAAGAAGACCGAGATTCTGGGTTCTTACGAGCCCAAGTTGCAGTATGTGGCCGAGTGGTGGAAGCAGCTCTACGGCGAGAGCGAGGGCAAGGACGGCAAGGGTATATTCCCTGCCAGCGTGACGCTCACGGCCGACCTGCACTCTATGGGCCAGTATATACAGGAGGGCGAGCGCACTCTGTTCGAGACCATCATTTCGGTGGCCGAGGCCAAGCATACCGTCAAGGTAGAGACCGACGCCGAGAATCTGGACGGTCTGAACTTCCTGGCGGGCAAGCGCATCTCGGAGATCAACAAGATGGCCGAGCTGGGCGTGCAGCTGGCGCACATCGACGGCGGCGTGCCCAACATCCGCATAGAGATCCCCGCCATCGACGAGAAGTCGATCGGCGCGCTGATCTACTTCTTCGAGAAGGCGTGCGGCATCAGCGGCTATATTCTGGGCGTGAACCCCTTCAACCAGCCGGGTGTGGAGGCTTACAAGAAGAATATGTTCGCACTGCTCGACAAGCCCGGATACGAGGAAGAGTCGAAGAAGATCAAGGCGCGTCTGTAAGAGGCTGCTTCGTCGTGATAGAAAACCCGCTCGGAACACCGAGCGGGTTTTTTGTCGCAGGCCGTTCGCCGACGGCGGCAGGATTGCACGAGTCTTTGCAGCGAGTTGTAGTCCGCCGCGTGGGGCTGCGGTGAACTGCCGACGTTGCCATGCAATGTTAATGTATTTGCGGCTCCTTGGAGCCGCGCGAGCCGCAGCCTCGCCGCGCAAAGGCTCGCTGTTCGCTCACTCCGCAGGCTGCGACTCGCAGCATGCGAACCGCCGAGGATGGTAATGACCTCGGGCATTACCGATATGTACAACGAAAACAAACCGTTCGTAAATCCGAACGGCTTGTTTTTGTAACGGTTATGATTGATCGCTACTTCTTGTCGCGCTCGGCAAGCATCTTTATGAAGTAGCCGCCCACGACCGAACGGGCCTGGAAGCCCACGTGGGTGGTGTTGTCGGTGTTGTACCAGTCGCTCATGGGGATGCGGTCGGTGGTCTCGTTCATGAAGGCGTGCACGGGAGCTATGAAGCGCTCGAACGTGGCCTTGTCGTCGGCCATGGTGGCGGTCCACACGATCCAGTCGGATTTGGTGTAGGCGCGGCGAATGTCGAGCGGCAGACCGTATTTGTTCTGACGGGTGAGGTAGTAGGCTATCTCGGTGGGGGCGATGTCGGCATCGAATACGTTGTAGCCGAGCAGCTTGTCCCACACCAGATTGTATTTCTGGCTCCACGTGTCGCCCTCGTCGAACGTCAGGCGGTAGTGGTCGCCCGCGGCGGCCATCTCCTTCCAGCGTGCGGCCATCTCGCGGGCCTTGGCGGTGTACTTCTCCGCCACGTCGGTCTTGCCTGCCATGCGGGCCATGTCGCCGTAGGCTGCCACGCCCACTATGGCCTTGATGGCGAGGTTGGCGTTACGTGCCCAGTGTCCCGCGAAGTCGTCGGTGCAGAGCTGGTTGGCGGGGTCGGCGCCGTTCTCGACCAGATAGTCGGTCCACGTGGTGAGGGCGTCCCAGTGCTTGAGCGCGTAATCGGCCTTGCCCTCGGCCTTGCATATCGCGCCCGTGAGGATCACCATGTTGCCGCTCTCCTCGACGGGCATGTCGCCGCCGTAGGTCTGGCCGTTGGCCAGCGGGTAGGTGCCTATGTCGTGCGCGGGGAAGGGCTTGGTCCATTTGCCGCTCTCGCTGTAATAGAATATGAAGTTGAGCAGCGCCTTGGCGAACTCGGGGTTATAATAGAGGAACATCGGGGCCGAGGGGTAGGTGACGTCCACCGTGCCGATCGATCCGTTGCTGAAGTTCTCCTTCGAGAGCCATGCCAGTTCGCCCTGCGGGGTCTCGATGAGCTTGTGGGCCGCTATGGCCTGACGATAGGCCAGCGCGCACAGCTCGGCGTACTGCTTGCCGCCCGCCTCGGCGGCGTCGTGCATCAGTTCGGCGTCGAAACGCTCGCAACGCTTCTTGAGCGAGCGGTATTCGTCGGCCGCCTTGGCGAACTGCGCCTCGATGGTGGTGTCGCCCTTGCGGTTCCAGTAGGGGCGTACGTTGTCGCCGAAATACTGTATGGAATATATGTCGTCGTAACCCAGCATCACATATCCGTCGACGGGTTTGGCTCCGACCTTGCCCAGCTCGCTGCACAGAACCATCTGCGTGCCCTCGCTGCGGCCCTCCACGGTGCCTCGGTCGGCAAATTCGCGACGCATGGCGACGGGATCGCCCACCGCGCCGCGGCTCGACGCCTTGTCGGCGGCCATGTGGAACCAGCCCCAGTCGATGCGCAGGTCGTCGCCCTTGCGCGCGAGGATCTTCTGGTCGACTGTGCCGCTCTTGACGTGGTTGAAGCGCGAGTCGTCGTAGCTCTCGGCGGTGCACTTCTGTCCCGACGAGTCGCGCGACCAGTCGGGCGAAGCCTCGAAATAGATCTGCACGTCGTGGTCGGCGCCGTCGTTCGACTCGACCTCATAAGAAATGTAGTTCACGGGGCGCGAAACCAGCTCGGGATCCTCTAAAAGCAGGGGTGCGGTGAAGGTCAGACGCAGGTCGACGCCTCCGCACGCGAAGTCGTAGATGGTGCGCGTGGCCTGCACGTCGGCCGCGAGCTGCTCGGCCGTGGCATTCATCACCACGGCGTCGTTGCTGCGCTTGTAGACGCCCAGGTCGACCAGCGCGCCGCCCGTGCGGTTGTTGCAGTGTGCGGCCAGTACGATCTTGCCGTCGGCGGCCGTCGCGGCCAGCTCGGGCGAGATCTCTACCCAGCGGTCCTTTTTCCACTCGTAGGGCGTAGAGACGATCTCCTTGCCGTTGAAATAGAGTTGGAACGTGTCGTCGTGCGAATACTTGACGAACAGCGTGCTGTTCTTGAGTGCGGCGGGATCGATCTCAACGGTGCGGCGCACCCAGATGTCCTTGGTGAGCCACGGCGTGTGGATGTTGGTCTCCTCGGGAGTGCCGAACGCCGCCTCGCCGTGCTTCCAGGCCTTGTCGTCGAAATCGACCGCCTGCCAGTCGCCGCGCGGGGCGTCGAAGGTGTAGGCGCCCGTCCAGGGTTCCTCGTACGATATGGGCGCTATGGCCTGCATGGGGCTGACTTCCTCGCCCATGAAGCGGTAGAGTTTGCCGTCGACGCGCAGGGTTCCCATCAGGGGGAAGTCGCGTCCCGTCCAGTGCTTCACCTGACTGTCGTAGAGTCGGTCGGTGGTCGACCATGCGCTGGTGTAGGGGTCGATCGTAATGAGAGGGTAGGCGGGAGCGCGCAGCTCGTTCTTCACCTGCTCGGGTGTCGTGGCGCACGAAAGGAGCATTGCCGTCGCGGCCGCCGCGAATAGTAGATTTTTTGTCATAAGTTCAAGATTCCGAATTTTATATAACGGTTTTATCTCGCAAATATAGGCATTTTATCACTTTTTGCCTATTTTTGCCGAATCGAAAAAAACATTTGGGTGTTATCCGATTCGGGTTTGTCTAAAAGCGGGTCGCAGCCTGCGGAGTGAGCGGACAGCGAGCCTCCGCGGGGCGAGGCTGCGGCTCGCGCGGCTCCAAGGAGCCGCAGACATGGTTCCGCGAAACGGATAATTCCGAAACATTTTAACAATTATGATAAAAAAGGTTACGTTATCGCTGCTGGCGTGCGTCGCGATGATCCTTTCGGCCGCGGCCGACGAGGGAATGTGGCTGCCGAGCCTGATCGGATCGCGCATAAAGGATATGCGCAGCAAGGGTTTCCGCCTCACGGCCGAGGATATCTATTCGGTCAACAAGGCCTCGATGAAGGATGCCGTGGTGCTGTTCGGCGGCGGATGTACGGGCGAGTTCGTCTCGGCCGAGGGACTGCTGCTCACCAACCACCATTGCGGTTACGGCTCGATACAGCAGCTTTCGTCGGTGGAGCACGACTATCTTACCCACGGATTCTGGGCGCCGTCGCGCGACGGCGAGCTGCCCGTGCCCGGGCTTTCGGTGCGCATACTGGTGCGCATGGAGGATGTGACGGACCGCGTGGCGGCGGGCGAGAAACCTGCCGACATAGCCAAGGCCGCCTCGGAGCAGGGCCATGCGGCCGACGTGCAGCCGATGTATTACGGCAACCAGTATTTCCTGTTTGTGTACGACGTGTTCCGCGACGTGCGTCTGGTGGGGGCGCCTCCCTCGTCGGTGGGCAAGTTCGGCGGCGATACCGACAACTGGATGTGGCCGCGCCATACGGGCGACTTCTCGGTGTTCCGCGTCTATGCGGGCGAGGACAACCGCCCCGCCGAATACTCGAAGGCAAACCGTCCCTATCGCCCCAAACGCCACTTCCCCATATCGGTAAAGGGTGTCGACGAGGGCGATTTCACCATGATATACGGTTTCCCGGGCAATACGCAGGAGTATGTCACCTCGGATGCCGTGGAGTATGTGGCCGAGGTGTCGGACCCCATGAAGATAGAGCTGCGCACGCAGCGTCTCGACATAATCTCGGCCGCGCAGGCCGCGGACCCCGCGGTGCGCATACAGTATGCCTCGAAGCACGCCTCGATAGCCAACGCCTGGAAAAAGTGGCAGGGCGAGGTGCTGGGGCTGCGCCGTCTGGGTACGGCCGATAAGAAGCGGGCGTACGAGAAGCGGTTCGCCGAGTGGGCCGCCGCGAAGCCCGAGTATGCTGGATTGCTCGACTCGATCCGCACGGCTTATGCCGCGGCCAAGCCCGAATATTACGTTTACGAACTCTACTCCGAGTCGGTGGGCGCCATCGAGGCGGTGCGTTTCGCGTCGCAGCTGACGGCGCGCCGCAGCCGCATGAAGGAGGGTGAGGATTTCGCCTCGGCGGCGCGGGAGATGCGCGGCAGTTTCATGAAGGATTATTCGCCGAAGATAGACCGCGCCATAGCGCGTCGCATGCTGGCCGAGTTCCTCGACCGCATGCCTGCCGACCGCGTTCCCGCCGAACTTACGGCGGCTGTGGCCGAGTGCGGCGGCGCGGACGCATATGTCGATCGGCTCTACGACGGCACCATGCTGTTCGGCGACGCGTTCGATCCCGCCGCGATCGACGACGACCCGATGGTGCGTTTCGCCGCCATGTTCTCGCCGCTGCGCAAGCGTATCGCCGCGTCGGCCTACCGCAACCTGAGCAACATCCCCTCGGTGGAGCGCTGGTACCGCCCCTTCGTGCGGGCACTCATGGAGTGGGACCGCGACCGTGCCTTCTTTCCCGATGCCAACCTCACGCTCCGCGTGGCCTACGGCTCGGTGGCGGGGTATGAGTATGCCGACGGCGAGTATCACCGTCCCGTGTCGACGCTGGAGGGCGTGATGGAGAAGGACAACCCCGAGATATACGATTACGACGTGCCGCAGTGCCTGCGCGACATACATGCCGCGAAGGATTACGGCCGCTGGGGCTGCGATGTGGCGGGCCGTGTCACCGTGCCCGTGTGTTTCCTCGCCACCAACCACACCTCGGGCGGCAACTCGGGCTCGCCCGTGATAAACGGCCGCGGCGAGCTGGTGGGCATCAACTTCGACCGCACGTGGCGCTCGACGATGAGCGACATGGAGTTCGATCCCTCGATATGCCGCAACATTTCGGTCGACATACGCTACGTGCTCTTCACCATCGACAAGGTGGGCGGGGCGTCGTATCTGCTCGACGAGATGGACCTGCGCCGATAAAACAGTAAGGAGTCAGAGCCATGTTCGATTCTCTGTTTACCGTACACTCGGCCTTGCAGGCCGTGGTCGTCATCTCGCTCGTGTGCGCCGTGGGCCTCATCTTCGGCAAGGTGCGCGTGTGGGGCGTGTCGCTCGGCGTGACGTTCGTATTCTTCGCGGGCATCGTGGCGGGCCATTTCGGCATTACGATCGATCCGCAGATGCTGCTTTTCGCCGAGAATTTCGGTCTGGTGGTATTCGTCTATTCGCTCGGGTTGCAGGTCGGCCCTGGATTCATGAGCGCGTTCCGCTCGGGCGGCGTGAAGCTCAACATGCTGGGGCTGGCCGTGATAATTCTGGGAACGGCCATGGCCGTGGGATTCAGCTTCGGTTTCGGCATCCCGCTGTCGGACATGGCGGGAGTGCTGTGCGGCGCCACGACCAATACGCCCGCTCTCGGTGCGTCGCAGCAGACGCTGGCCCAGCTGGGACTGCCCACCTCGGCCCCCGCGCTGAGCTGTGCCGTCACCTATCCGTTGGGAGTGGTGGGCGTGATAATAGCCATTTTGCTCATGAACCGTCTGTGGGTGCGTCCGTCCGATGTGGCGGGGCCCAACGAGGAACATGTGAACAATACCTTCATCGCCACGCTGCGCGTGCAGAACCCGGGTGTGTTCGGGCGCGACATGCACACGGTGGCCGAACTGACGCACGTGCCTTTCGTCATTTCGCGTCTGTGGCGCGACGGCAAGGTGATGCTTCCGTCGAACGACACCGTGATGCAGGAGGGCGACCGCGTGCTGGTGGTCACCGCGCGCAAGGATATCGACACGGTGGAGGCCATGATCGGCAAGCGCGAAAGCATCGACTGGAACAACGACAATGTGGACTGGAACGCCATCGACAGCCAGCTGGTGTCGCGGCGGATAATCATCACGCGGCCCGAGATCAACGGCAAGCGTCTGGGGGCGCTGCGTCTGCGCAACAGCTACGGCATAAACATCAGCCGCATATACCGCAGCGGCGTGGCTCTGCTGGCGACGCCCGATCTGATGTTGCAGATGGGCGACTGCGTGGTGGTGGTCGGCAGCGGTGTGGCTGTGGAGAAGGTCGAGCGGGTACTCGGCAACGCCGAAAAGGAGCTGAACGAACCGAATCTTACATCTATATATATAGGGATCGTGCTGGGACTCGTGCTCGGGGCCGTGCCGTTGTCGCTGCCCGGGGTGACGGTGCCCGTCAAGCTGGGACTGGCGGGAGGACCCATCATCGTGGGAATGCTGATCGGCACCTACGGCCCGCGTCTGCATCTGGTGACCTACACCACCCGCAGCGCCAATCTCATGTTGCGCGGATTCGGGCTCTCGCTCTATCTGGCATGTCTGGGACTCAGCTCAGGCGGCGATTTCTTCGAGACGGCGGTGAGCCGCACGGGAGCTGTGTGGGTGGGGCTGGGATTCCTCATCACGCTGGTGCCCGTAATCATCGTCGGAGTCGCTTCCATGCGGTGGTTCAGGGTCGATTTCGGCACCTCGTGCGGAATGCTCTGCGGCAGCATGGCCAACCCCATGGCGTTGAACTACGCCAACGACACCATTCCCGGGGAGCATGCGTCGGTCGCTTACGCCACCGTGTATCCGTTGTCGATGTTCGTGCGGGTGGTGATGGCCCAGTTGATGCTGATGGCGTTTTTATGACTTTTTTAGGGCCTCGGCAGGACGGTTTTGCCGCCGCAGGTCATAAATAATGACATATTACGGTTGATTATTGCCGAAAAATTTTGCAGTTTGCGAAATAGTGGCTATATTTGCACACCTTTTCGAGGGAAAGGCATTACGGCCGATCGCTCGGGATGAAAAGGCCCAGGTGGTGAAATTGGTAGACACGCTACTTTGAGGGGGTAGTGAACAATTAGGTTCGTGCAAGTTCGAGTCTTGTCCTGGGCACAGAAAACCGCGTCTGACGAAAGTCGGGCGCGGTTTTTTCGTGCACCGTGCGCACCGATGTCGAAAGAAAACGGGGCTGTCGGACTTACGTCGCTCGACAGCCCTGTTCGGGTTTCTCGCTGAATGATCTTATAGTTTGTTATTTTATCTTATCGTGAACACCACGCCGCCCGATACCCAGCAGTCGGGCATCTTCAGACCGCCGAAGTCGAAATATTCGGTCGAGGTCAGGTTGGTGGCGTCGACGTACAGCTGCCATTTGCCGAGCATGTAGGTTGCGCGCGCGTCGAGCAGGAAGTAGGGGCGGTAATCGTGCGTCTCGCCGCTGCGATCGGTGTAGCCTCCCATACGGTCGTAGAGCGTGCCCGTGACGGAGAGCGTGAAGCGTCTCAGCGGCGCCGTGTCGATGCGTGCCGATAGCTTGTTGTGCATGTGGTCGAGCTTGTACTGCGATATCACTGCCTCGGAATGCGAATCCTGGTGCACGTAGCCGTAGGCGATCTGCGCGCGGCGCATCCAACCGTCGGTGGCGTATGCCGCCGAGAACTCGATGCCCGCGGTGTTCATTGCGGTAATCTGCGTCGATTTCCAGTTGCTGCTGTCTGTCATCTTGACCCAGTCGATGATGTTGCGGCCGCGGCGGTAGTAGGCGTAGAGCTTGGAGCTCCAGCCGTTGCGCGAGAAATCGGCTCCCGCATGCCACGTTACGGCGTGTTCGGGCTTGAGGTCGCGATCGCTCTCGTAGCCCGTAGCGGTGTAGTAGAGGTCGTTGAACGTCGGCAGACGCATCGACTCCACGGCTCCCGCGTCGAACCGCCAGTAGCGGCCCGCGGCATAGCTCGCGCCGAGGCTCCAGAGGGCGTCCGTGCCGTAGTCGGAGTTGCTCAGCCCGACGGCTCCCGTGAAGGTGAACCGTCGCCACTCCTTGGTGTGGCGGAGTGTGGCGTTGAGCGTGGTGCGGCCCTTCTTGTGGTTGTAGTCGATGCCGCGGATGCGTTTGGGGGCGCATTCGTCGCCCAGTACCGTACTGTAAATGTGGTTGTAGATCACGTCGGCCCCGATCGAGGTCTCGCCCGCGATCCAGTCGTATGCCAAACCGATCTCCGCGCCGATGTTGTCGGTTATATGGTGGTTGAACGGCACCCGCGATTCGTCGCCCTTTATCAGTTCGTAACGGTCGGTGTTGTAGCGGTAGCTCGCATTGGCCGTCACCATGAGCCGCCGTCCCTGCCTGAGCCAGCGGAGCGAGGCTAAGGCGGTGGAGGTCTGTTCGTACTGGTCGGGGTAGGCGCGCGAATAGAAGCCGTTGGCTCCGAAGGCGCGGTTCTGGTATCCCGCCTGTGCGTCGAAAAGTCCCCATCGCGAATCGTAGGTCATGCGCACGTAACCGTTGTAGTTCGTGAAGTCGGTGTTGTGCGTGTAGCCGTCGCTGTGGCGGGCCGAACCCGTGACCATGAGGGTCATGCGGTCGGCGGAGTAACCGCTCGCGAGGGAGCCGTACATGTAGCCGTGTCCGCCGCCCGTCAGCTCGGCGCTGATGTAGCGGGGGTAGAGCGGTGCGGTACGGATATCCACCGCGCCCGCGTATGCGCCCACGCCCGACACGCCGTCGATGACGTTGATGGACGATACCGCGTTGATGTCGATTGGTAAGGAGTGGGATTGGTGGCCGGTTCTGGCATCGGTGAAGTTGATGCCGTTGAGAGTGACCATTGTCTGGTCGAATGAACCGCCTCGGATTGAGATGTCGGTTTGTACACCTTTGCCGCCTCGTTCACGGATGTCGACGGCGGGCGAAAGTCGCAGTGCAGACTCCAAGGTCTGCAAGGGCGCGACGCTCTCCGTCGTACGATTGAAAACGGGGGTTTGCGACGTGAGGCTGCGCGCCGTGGTGGCGCGTCGGCCCGAGACTCCCACGGCCTCCATCTCTACCGAGCGGTAGATCGAGGCGGTGTCGGCGCCCATATCCCGGGCGCGTCCCGTCGCAAGGGTGACGATCGACATGGTGACCGTAAGCACACCTATGGTCCACTTGCGGTTCAGCGAGGCGAATACTGCGTATCCCCCGCGTGTCCAGCGTCGGAAGCAGTAGATCGCTTCTCCTTTCGATTGTCTTTTCATCTTGCTGTTTGAGTTTTGAATTTATAAAAAAATAGGGAGGATCAGCGAGACTCCTCCTTAATTTTCTGCAATTCGTACATGCGGTCGCGGAAGCGTGCGGCCGCGAGGAAATCGAGCGATTTGGCGGCCCGCTCCATGTCCTCCTTGGCCCGCGCTATGAGCGCGTCGATGTTTTTGGCGTTGTAGCTCTTCTCCACGTCGGCCGCTATCGTGTAGTGTTCCTCCGCTATCGGATATACGGTCATGTCGGGCTTGGGCGCCTGCTCGCCCAGAAGCATGTTGCGTCCCGTGCCGCTCTTTTTCGCCTGACGCGGCAGAATGCCGTGCTCGATGTTGTAACGCACCTGCTTCTCGCGGCGGCGGTTGCTCTGCTCGATGGCTATCATCATCGAGTCGGTGCAGCGGTCGGCATACAGTATGACGTTTCCGTTCGAGTGGCGCGCGGCGCGTCCCGCGATCTGCGTTATCGAACGCACGTTGCGCAGGAATCCCTCCTTGTCGGCGTCGAGTATGGCCACCAGACCCACTTCGGGCAGGTCGAGCCCCTCGCGCAGCAGATTCACGCCGATGAGCACGTCGAACAGCCCGTCGCGCAGGTCTTCGAGTATCTGCACGCGCTCCAGCGTGTCCACGTCGGAGTGGATGTAGCGGTTGCGGATACCCGTGCGGTCGAAATATTTCGAGAGTTCCTCGGCCATGCGTTTGGTGATGGTGGTGATGATTATCTTGTCCTCCACCCGCACGCGCTTGTCGATCTCCTCTATCAGGTCGTCTATCTGGTTGAGCGTGACGCGCACCTCCAGCGGCGGGTCGACCAGCCCCGTGGGGCGGATGAGCTGCTCCACGACCACCCCTTCGCTCTTCACCAGCTCGTAATCCGCGGGTGTCGCGCTGACGTATATGGCGGTGCCCATCATGTTCTCGAATTCCTCGAATTTCAGCGGGCGGTTGTCCCTGGCGGCGGGGAGGCGGAAGCCGTACTCCACCAGATTCTCCTTGCGGGCGCGGTCGCCGCCGTACATGGCATGCACCTGTGGCAGGGTCACGTGGCTCTCGTCGATCACCATCAGATAGTCTTCGGGGAAGTAGTCGAGCAGGCAGAAGGGGCGAGTGCCCTCGGCGCGGCCGTCGAAGTAGCGGGAGTAGTTCTCGATGCCCGAGCAGTATCCTAACTCCTTTATCATTTCCAGATCGTATTCCACCCTCTGCTTTATGCGCTGCGCCTCCATCATGCGGTCCTCCCGCTCGAAAAACTCTATCCGCTTGCCCAGATCGAGATAGATCTGCTGCACGGCCGTGTTTATCCGCTCCTTGGTGGTCACGAACATGTTGGCGGGAAAGATGGTGATGTAGTCGTGCGAGCTGTATGCCTGACCGCTCACGGGGTCTATCAGCTGTATCGATTCTATCTCGTTGTCGAACAGCGATACCCGGTAGCAGTTGTCGCCGAAGGCCGTCATTATGTCCACCGTGTCGCCCTTCGTGCGGAATGTCGCGGGCGTCATCTCCTTTTCGGTACGCGTGTAGAGGGCCTCGACCAGACGGTAGAGCAGATGTTTGTAGCTCACCACGTCGCCGACCTTCAGACTTATGGAGGTGGCGTGGAAATCGGCGGGGTTTCCTATGCCGTACAGACACGACACGCTCGATACCACTATCACGTCCCGACGCCCCGAAAGCAGGGCCGCCGTGGCGCTCAGACGCATCTTCTCGATGTTGTCGTTTATCGACAGGTCTTTCTCTATGTAGGTGTCCGACGAGGGGAGATAGGCCTCGGGCTGGTAGTAGTCGTAGTACGACACGAAGTACTCGACGGCATTTTCGGGGAAGAAGTTCTTGAACTCCCCGTACAGCTGCGCCGCAAGCGTTTTGTTGTGGCTCAACACTATCGTGGGGCGGTTGAGCCGCGCTATGACGTTGGCTATGGTGAATGTCTTACCCGAACCCGTAACACCCATAAGGGTGTTGTGACGCGACCCGCTGCCTATCGAGTCGAGAAGCTGCGCGACAGCCTCGGGCTGGTCGCCCGTTGGCGCGTATTCCGATACGAGTTTGAAATCCATGGGGCAAAGATACGAATAAGTTGAGTGCAATGCCAAATTTATTTGAGCATTGCCGAAACGGAGTATCTAAGACGAAGTCAAAGATACGAATAAGCGAGAGCAAAAGCAAGTTCGCTTGCATTTTGCCGAGACGCTCCGAACGTGGTACATATATAATAATAGCGAACAAGTTTTCGGCAGCTTCTCTTTTGGTTGAAGGCTAATGCAGTCCGAATAAAAATACAAGATAATTACAGAAATATTTGCATAATAGACATGAAATACGTATTTTTGAGCAACGAAAAATACACAGTTCACGCTGTTTATTTTAGCAGAGATCAACTACATATTTAAGAATAACCATTGATAAACAGTCGAGGGGGTGTGCACATAGTGCGCGGTCCTTGACCAAAATGGTTATTACGTTAGTTGATTGATCTCTGCTAATTGTGAAAGTCCCGCGCACTTATTTTGAAAATGGTTAATTCAAAATAAATGCCGAACAATGAAAAAACATCGCACGACTTCTGTCCCGCATCACGGGTCTAAGGGGCAGACATCCTATTCACTCATCCTGTTTTCGCATGTTCCGAGAACATTCTTTCAGGCGGGAGAATTGTACTTGTTCCACCGCAGCGATATCCGCTGCCCGTCGAGCGATTCAATGTGGGGCCAGTACGATAAACGCTCGCAGGGCCGATTGTTTTTGGAGTCGAGCAGCAAGGATGATCTTCGTACCTTTCGCAAGTGGCATGTATTGCCGTCCGATTATCGTTATTGCCGCCGAGCCAACCGCAATGAATTGCGGAATTATGTCTATGCCTTGTCGTGGAGCGAGGTATGCAGATTCCAATGAGGAATGACGGGATTGGGGTTGGACCTTGGTTGCTGTTCGCAGCGCGCGGGCAGCGATGTACGGTTTTTCGATCCGCAGATATTATGTTTCTCTCGGGCGGCAGCCTGCGGAGACCGCGTGAATGAGCATATGCGAATGGCGGGCCCTTTCAGGGGTAGCGACTTGAGGTCTGCCGACGTATGATCCGAAACTTCGCGACTCTTGAGAGGGTAGCATATACGAAAAAACGAGACGATTTTGAAATCGTCTCGTTTTCTGTGGGAGCTGAGGGATTCGAACCCCCGACCCTCTGCTTGTAAGGCAGACGCTCT
>CAUHCL010000006.1 GCA_959604655.1 uncultured Alistipes sp.
GGGCGGCGACATCACGCACGCCATTCCCGACAATACGGGTTACATCACCGAGGGACAGCTGTTCCTGCGCAACGACTCCGATACGGGCAAGGTCATCGTCGACCCGTTCCGTTCGCTGTCGCGCCTCAAGCAGCTCGTGATCGGCAAGAAGACCCGCGAGGACCATCCTCAGGTGATGAACGCCTGCGTGCGCCTCTATGCCGACGCCGCCAATGCCAAGACCAAGCTGGAGAACGGTTTCGACCTCTCGGACTATGACGAGCGCGCACTGAAGTTCGCGCACGACTATTCGGAGAAGCTGCTGGCCATCGACGTGAACATCGACATCGATACCATGCTCGATACGGCGTGGGCGCTCTTCGCCGAGTACTTCACCAAGGAGGAGGTGGCCATCAAGGCCGAGCTTATCGCTAAGTACTGGAAAGAATAACACGATATGGCAATCAAGTTTCAATATAACAAGACCTCGCTGGGCGAACTCGGCAAGCAGCTCAAGATGCGTCAGACGGCACTGCCTACCATCAAGAGCAAGGAGTCGGCGCTGCGTTCCGAGGTGAAGAAGGCGAAGGATACGGCGCGCGACTACCGCCGTCGGCTCGACGCCCTGGCTGCCGAGTACGACTACATGGCGGCGTTGTGGGGCGAGTTCGATCCTACGCTGCTTCGCGTGGCCGACGTCGAGCTTGAGACGCAGAAGATCGCGGGCGTGCGTACTCCCGTGCTGCGCGATGTGAGCTTCGACGAGAAGGCCTACGATCTCTTCTCCTCGCCCGTGTGGTTCGCCGACGGCATCGACCTGCTCAAGCGCATGGCGCGTCTGGGCATCGAATACGAGGTCTACAACCGCAAGATGGAGCTGCTGGATTACGCCCGTCGCAAGACCACGCAGAAGGTGAATCTGTACGAGAAGGTGCAGATCCCGGGCTACGAGGATGCCATACGCAAGATCAAACGATTCATGGAGGATGAGGAAAACCTCTCGAAATCGGCACAGAAGATTGTCAAAACCCGTCAACAACAGGCTGCGGAGGGGTCTATGCTATGATAGTTAAAATGTCGCGTTACGACTTTGTGCTGTTTGCTGCGCAAAGCGATGATTTTATAGCCCGATTGCGCGGACTGGGGCTGGTGGATATCACCACGTCGGGCTGGGAGCCTGCCGAGCAGGACCGCCAGCTGCTGACCGATATCGACCATTACCGCAAGGCCGCCGATTACCTGCGTGCGTTCGCCGAGTCGGAGTCGATGGATCCCGCAGCCGCTCCCTACGCTTCGGGCGCCGAGGCCTACGAGGCCTATGCCGACGCGCAGCAGCGCAAGGCGTGGCTCACGGGCGAGATAGCGCGTCTGGAGAAACTCTCGGACGAGTTGCGTCCGTGGGGCGAGTTCTCGGCCGACGCCCATGCGTCGCTGGCGAGCCGCGGCGTCGTGCTGCGTTACTTCGTGGCGCAGACCTCCACGTTCGAGGCTTCGGAAGCCGAGTGGCGTGAGCGCTACACTCTGGAGGAGATAGCCCGCACGGCTTCGTCGGTATATTTCGTGGTCGTCACCGCGGGTGACGGAGATGTGACCATCGACGCGCAGGAGATCAAGGCCCCCGATCGGGACTACCGCGCCGTTGCGGCCGAGGCTGCCGACGACCGCGCGCAGTTCAAGGCGCTGGATGCCGAGTTCTCGCGTTGCGCGGCGAGCGTAGGGGCCGTCGAGGCCGAGTACGCTGCTTTAGCGCACCGTTTGCAGAACGTCAAGATCCGCGGCACCGCTGCCGAGGCGGCCGACGGTACTCTGGTCGTCATGGAGGGCTGGGCCGAAAAGGACATGTCGGCCGAGGTGGATGCGCTTCTGGATGAATACCCCAACGTGGTGTACCTGAAAAGCGACCCCACGCCCGAGGACAATACCCCCGTGAAGCTGAAGAACAACCGCTTCGCCCGTCTGTTCGAGCTGGTGGGCAGCCTCTATGCGCTGCCGAAGTACGGTACGCTGGACCTCACGCCCTTCTTTGCGCCGTTCTACATGCTCTTCTTCGCCATCTGTCTGAACGACGCGGGCTACGGACTCATCCTGCTGCTGGCGGGGCTGTTCCTCGTAAGAAAGGGCGGCGACTCGCTCAAGCGCGCGGGTTGGCTGACGGTGGTGTGCGGAGGCGCCACGGTGTTGTTCGGCTTCTACACGGGCTCGTTCTTCGGTCTGAGCATCCCCGAGATGTTGGGTTATCCCGACATTGCCCATTCGCCGTTCCTCGACTTCCAGCAGAAGTTCTTCTCTTACGCCTTGGCTCTGGGTGTGTTCCAGATACTGCTCGGTATGCTTATCAACATCTGCATGACCACGCACATCTTCGGATTCCGTTACGCGCTCGGCACGCTGGGCTGGTTCCTGCTCATTCTGTCGTGCTGCGTAGCTTCGGGGTTGCAGATGCTCAACGAGGCGTGGACGATTCCCTTCTTCACGATGGGATCCCCCGCGTTCCTCGCCGTGGCGGGCGTCGCGCTGGTGCTGATGCTCTTCTTCAACTCCCCGGGCAAGAACATATTCATGAACTTCGGTTCGGGATTGTGGAATACCTATAATAATATCACTGGTCTGCTGAGCGACGTGCTGTCGTACATCCGTCTGTTCGCCATCGGACTCTCGGGCGGCGTGCTGGCGCTGGTGTTCAACAGCCTCGCGCTGGGTATCACGGGTCTCGACGGCGATCTGTCGGCCTCGCCCTGGTGGGCTGTGGCATTGCAGATCGTGGGGGCATCGATCATCCTGCTCATAGGGCACGGCATAAATCTGTTCATGTCCACCATCTCGTCGCTGGTTCACCCCATGCGTCTTACATTCGTGGAGTTCTACAAGAATGCGGGATTCGAGATGACTACGCGCTCGTTCCAACCGCTCACCGACGAAACAAACAAATGATAAATCAAGATTAAATTCAATAACACAAACGATTATGGAAAATTCAACAGCATTGATTTTGGCCTACGTGGGCGTTGCCCTCATGGTGGGTCTGGCAGGTATCGCTTCGGCGATCGGCACCTCTATCTGCGGTCAGGCAGCCGTGGGCGCCATGAAGAAGAACGACGGCGCTTTCGGTAGCTACATGGCTCTTTCGGCACTGCCCGGTTCGCAGGGTCTCTACGGTTTCGTATGCTTCTTCATGGTGACGAGCATCTACAACATCATCACCCCCGAGATCACCATGTTGCAGGGTGCTGCCGTGTTCGGCATCGGCGTGCTGGTGGGTATCGTCAATCTGGCCGCCGCCGTATATCAAGGCAAGGTGTGCGCCAACGGTATCGCCGCCATCGGCAACGGTCACGACGTGATGGGTAAGACGCTTATTCTGGCCGCTTACCCCGAACTTTACGCCATCCTTACCGTTGCGGCTACGTTCCTTATCGCAAGCGCGGTGGCATAGCCGTAAATATTGCGTTACACGAAAACGGCTCTCCCGAAAAGGAGAGCCGTTTCGCGTTCATTTACGTCGGGATCTACCCGATCGGGTTGCGTTCGATCTCGAACATCGCCAGAGCGACGGCGTATTCGCGCACTTCGCTTCTCGATGCGAGCCGACAGTAGCGGTAGTCGGCAGGCAGACGACACCGCAACGAAAAGTCGATGAGGTTGTCGGTGCACGATTCCAGCATGATGCCGTCGGCGTCGCGGCTGCCGAAGAGTGCCCAAAGGGCATCGTTGTCGGGACAGTCGGGATCGGTCTTGTGAAACAGATAGATTTCACCCGTTTCGAATTCGATGTTTCCGAGCGGCCGATCGATAACGGCCGCAGTCTCGCAGCTTGTGCTGACCAAACATTTGAGTCATTTCATATAAAAATAGTTTTGATTAATAAAAATGCGCGGTTCTTTCGATTCTCGCGCAATGTGAAAAATAAATACAGATCGAATGATTCCGTGTAGTTGCCTTACGGGACATAATTTTTGTTAAATGCGACGTTCGCCGCATGCAAAATATGCCGTTTATTTCTGTTTATGGTCCGTTCGGTCCTCGGGAATGCCGCATTCGGCTCTCTGTCGGAGGCGCCCGAGGATGTCTTCAGTCGGTTAAATGGACGACAAAAATCGCGGGTTTGCGAATTTTGTCGTATATTTGTTTCCAAATACTCATTCGTTATGAAAAGTTTTATGGCTGCTCTCGTCGCCGCTGCCGTCGTGGTGTCGTGCGCGTCGCGTTCGAACAGCGCGAATAACGGAGTCCGACGGACGGCTGTCGTGGAGCCCGTACGTTACGGCTATAATGTCAAGGCCGTGTATCCGCATCTCAAGTCGAGTTACACGCAGGGCCTGCAATTCGCCGACGGTGTGTTGTGGGAGGGCACGGGCGAGTGGGGCGAGTCGGTGTTGCAGCGCGTCGACCTCGAAAGCGGCAAGGCCGAAGTGCTGGTCCGCCTGCCGCGCAACGAATTCGGCGAGGGCATCACGGTGCTCGGCGACAAGATATACCAGCTTACGTGGACCAACAACACGGTGCATATCTACGATCTGAACGGCAAACTTCTGAAGAACGTCCGCTACCCGGGCGAGGGCTGGGGCCTTACCAGCGACGGCGAGCGGCTTTACATGTCGAACGGCTCGTCGCAGATATACAGGGTCTCTCCCGACAGCTTCAAACGCGAGGGCAGTTTCACCGTGACGCTCCGCGGCGAGCCCGTGCAATACATCAACGAACTGGAGTGGATCGACGGCCGCATCTGGGCCAATGTCTACACCACCGATTACGTGATTATCATCAATCCCGAATCGGGCGTCGTGGAGGGCGTGGTGAATTTCTCGGGCCTTCTGAAATCCGAAGATATGGATACAGACACCGACGTTCTGAACGGAATCGCTTACGACGCCTCGTCGGGACGGATATTCGTCACGGGCAAGCGGTGGAGCAAACTATTCGAAGTGGAGTTGGTAAAACAATGAATATGACATTACTCGAACGAACTGCCGAACGTATGTTGCTTCTGGACGGCGCCATGGGGACCCGACTCATGGAGCGGGGCGCGGAGGGATGCCTCGAGGCGCTGTGCCTCACCGATCCCGATACGGTCGCCGCCGTGCACGGGGAGTATCTCGATGCAGGAGCCGACATAGTGACCGCCGACACCATGTGTGCCGACGCGTTGTGTCTGGAGCGCTACGGATTGCAGTCGCGCTCTTACGAATTGGCGCGCGCGGGAGCCGAAATAGCCCGCGCGGCAGCCGCACGGTACTCCACGGCCGGGCATCCTCGGTTCGCGGCGGGTTCGGTGGGCCCCACCACCCGCAATCTGTCGCTCGCGACCGACATAACCCCCGAGCACATGGCCGAGGTCTATTCTGATGTGATCCGCGGCCTGCTCGACGGCGGCGCGGATGCCATCCTCGTCGAGACGGCGATGGATGCCGCCAATGTGAAAATAGCGGTTGCGGAGTGCCGCAAGTTGAATAGGGACATTCCTGTGATCGTGTCGGCGGTTCTGTCGCGCATCGCGGGACGCGTTGCGAGTGGCGCGCCGATAGCGACTTTTCTGGGCGATCTGCCGCTCGACGATATCGACGTGCTGGGGTTCAACTGCTCGAACGGTCCCAAGGCGATGGAGGCTTCGTTGGCGGAGCTCGCCTCGCTTTGCGACAAACCCCTGATCGCCTATCCCGCGGCGGGCGATCCGCCGTTGGCGCCGCACCGTTTCGCCAAGGAGATGGAGTGTATATGCCGCGCGGGCGCGGTGAGCATAGTCGGCGGGTGCTGCGGAACGGCGCCGTCGCATATCGCGCAGCTTGCCAAGGTGGCGGGGCGCTGCCGTCCGCACAGACGTGCAGCCGTAAAACGCAATGTAACGGAACAGATATTATAAGTCATGGATATAAAGGATTTTCGCCGCGAATTGCATCGCAGGGCCGAACTTTCGTTCGAGGAACATGCCACGGCGGCTTTCATAGCCGAGCGTCTGTCGGAGGCGGGCATCGAGTTCCGCCCGATAGCATCCACGGGCCTGCTGGCCCGCATAGAGGGGCGTCGCGGAAACGCCAAACGTTGCGTGGTGCTTCGCGCCGATATCGACGCGCTGCCGATTGCGGAGCTCACGGGCGTTGAGTGGGCGTCGCGCAGCGAGGGCGTGATGCACGCCTGCGGTCACGACTGCCATGCGGCGGTGCTGTACGGCGTTCTGAAGCGTTTGCAGGCCGATCCCGATTTCGAGGGTACGGTGCTCGGACTGTTCCAGCCCGGCGAGGAATGCGCCCCGGGCGGTGCGTCGCTGGTGCTGGCCGAGAAGCCGTTCGACGCATACGATGTCGAGGCGGTGATAGGCGAGCATGTCGACGCCGATCTGGAGGTGGGCGAGATAGGGTTCTGCCCGGGCAAGTTCATGGCTTCGGCCGACGAGCTCTACTTCACGGTGAAGGGCGTGGGCGGCCACGCGGCCATGCGCAGCCGCATAAAGGATTCGGTGGTGGCCGTGGCCGACCTTATAATGCGCCTCAATACGCTCAACAGCGACGTGTGCGTCGTGTCGGTGGGCAAGGTGACGGCCGACGGCGCCACCAACGTCATTCCCGAGCGGACGTCGTGCGCGGGTACCATGCGCACGTTCAACGAGAACCTGCGCGCCCGCGTGAAGGAGATGATAGCGCACATGGCTGAGGAGATCGAGTACAAATACGACGTCGAGGTCGAGGCGGACATACGCCACGGCTATCCGTGCGTGGAGAACGATCCCGGACTCACTTATGAAGCCATGCTGCTGGCCGACAGCTGCGGTTTCAAGGTGTGCGATCTGGAGATGCGCACCACGGCCGAGGATTTCGGCTTTTACACTCACGCGTACCCTTCGCTTTTCTACCGTCTGGGCGTGGGTCGCGCTTCGGGACGCTCGCATACGGCGACGTTCCTGCCCGACGAACGGGCTTTGGAGATCGGCGAGGAATTTATGTATCGCCTGACACTTAATGTATTGAACAGATGAAACAAGGAAAGAAAAGAGATTCGCGCCGCGGCGCTTCGGCAAATGCCGACGTCTCGGCACGGGACCGCGAAGCGTTCGTGGTAAATATGTTCAGGGAGTTCCCCGAAAGGGCGTTCGCGCTCAAGCAGCTGGTGGCCGCCTCGGGCGGCAATTCGCGCGATGCGCGCTACGCCGTGCGCGAAATAGCGGAACGGCTGGCCGACGAAGGCGTGGTCGAGCGATGCGGCCGCGACAAATACCAGCTCTCGGTGGCCCAGCTGCCGCGTTACGAGGGTGTGGTCGACATGGTGGGCTCGGGTGCCGCATACGTGCGAGTCGAGGGTCTGGAGAGCGACATATACGTTACTCCGCGCAACACCAACTATGCGCTGGACGGCGATCGGGTCGAGGTGGCTTTGCAGCGCAAGCCGCACCGTGCGGGCGACAATCCCGAAGGCGTGATCACGGCCGTGCTGGAGCGAAGCGGAAAACGCTACGTGGGCGTCGCCGAGGTGACGCGTTCCACCATATTCGTGCATCCCGATTCGCGCAAGCTGCCGATGGATATCTATTTTTCGCGCCGCGAATGCCGCGAGGTGAACGACGGCGACAAGGTGGTGTTCCGCATCGACGAGTGGCGCGAGGGCGACAAGAGTCCGCGCGGAGTGCTGCTCGAAGTGCTGGGCCGCACGGGCGACAACGATACCGAGATGCACGCCATATTGGCCGAATACGACCTGCCCTACAAGTTCACCGACGAGGTGTCGGGAGCCGCCGAGGCCATCGACAGCCGCATTACCGAGGCCGACTACGCCGAACGCCGCGACTTCCGCGACGTGACCACTTTCACGGTCGATCCCGCCGACGCCAAGGATTTCGACGACGCGCTGTCGATCCGCAAGGTGGAGAACGGCGTTTGGGAGATCGGCGTTCACATCGCCGACGTGACGCACTACGTCCGTCCCGAGTCGGTGCTCGACTGCGAGGCGCGCGACCGAGGCACTTCGGTCTATCTGGTCGACCGTACGGTGCCGATGCTGCCCGAGCGGTTGTCCAACGAGTTGTGCTCGCTCCGCCCCAACGAGGAAAGCCTCTGCTTCTCGGCGGTGTTCCGCATGAACGAGAACGGCGACGTGCTCGACGAGTGGTTCGGCCGTACGGTGATCTACTCCGACCGCCGTTTCACCTATGCCGAGGCGCAGGCGCGCATCGAGACGGGTGCGGGCGATTTCGCCGACGAGATATGCGTGCTGAACAGCATTGCGCAGACCATGCGCCGCAACCGATTCAAGAACGGAGCCATCAGTTTCGACCGCGAGGAATTCAAGTTCATCCTCGACGAGAACGGCAAGCCGCTGGGCGTGTACACCAAGGAGCAGAAGGAGTCGAACCAAATGATCGAGGAGTTCATGCTGCTGGCCAACCGCCGTGTGGCCGAGTTCTGTTCGAGCCGCATCGCGGGGGGCCGAAAGACGCCGCGCACGATGGTATACCGCGTGCACGACGAGCCGAACGAGGAAAAGCTGACCCGCTTCCGCGAGTTCGTGCTGCGCTTCGGATATCAGTTCCGCGCTTCGAAAGGACGTGCGGTGGCCAAGGGAATCAACAAGCTGATGGCCGAGGTCAAGGGGCGTCCCGAGGCGAACGCCGTGTCGACGCTGGCGGTGCGTAGCATGGCCAAGGC
Organism: uncultured Alistipes sp.; assembly: GCA_959604655.1. GTDB lineage: Bacteria > Bacteroidota > Bacteroidia > Bacteroidales > Rikenellaceae > Alistipes. The sequence goes on from CAUHCL010000006.1 coordinate 8,610, forward strand.
GTTCTACACCACCGACAATATAGGCCATTACGGTCTGGCTTTCAAATATTACACCCATTTCACCTCGCCCATACGCCGCTATCCCGACATGATGGTGCACCGTCTGCTGGCGCACTATCTGGCAGGCGGCAAGTCGCCCGACAAGAAGGCGCTGGAGGCGCAGTGCGTCTATGCTTCCGAGCGCGAGGTGGTGGCGTCGGATGCCGAACGCGCGTCGATCAAGTACAAGATGGTGGAGTTCATGAAGGATAAGATCGGCGAGATGTACAAGGGCCATGTGTCGGGCATGAGCGAGTGGGGCATCTACGTTGAGCTGAACGACACCCATATCGAGGGCATGGCGTTCCTGCGCGACATCGAGGGCGACTACTATTCGTTCGACGAGGCGCGCTACGAGGTCGTGGGCCGCAACACGGGGCGTCGCATGACCCTCGGCGACGAGGTGTGGATACGCGTGAAGGGCGCCGATCTGCGCCGCCGCACGCTCGATTTCGAGTTGATAGTGCCTAAGCGCAGGAAATGATGGAGGCTCGGGAGATATTCGCCAAGGCGCGCGACCGCGCCATGCTGTCGCGCGAGGAAGCGTATTGGCTGTGGGAGCGGGCCGATCTGGCCGAACTGGCAGCCGTGGCCGACGAGGTGCGCCGCGACGTGGTGCCCGATCCGAACGTGGTGACGTGGCAGATCGACCGCAATGTGAACATAACCAACGTGTGCATCTCGGGCTGCAAGTTCTGCAACTTCCATTGCAAGCCCCACGAGACGGAGCGGGCGTTCATCACCACTGTCGACGAATACCGTTCGAAGATCGACCGCATGCTGGAGCTCGGAGGCGACCAGCTGCTGTTGCAGGGCGGCCTGCATCCCGAGCTGGGCATAGAGTTCTACGAGGATCTTTTTTCCACGTTGAAGAGGCTCTATCCCTCGGTGCGCCTGCATGCGCTGGGTGCGCCCGAGGTGTCGCACATAGCCCGCGTGAGCGGACTTACGACCCGCCGCACGCTGGAGCGACTGGCGGCCGCGGGGCTCGACTCGCTGCCCGGTGCGGGGGCCGAGATCCTCGACGACGGGGTGCGTCGCGCCATATCGCCCGCCAAGCCGAGCGCGGCCGAGTGGATCGAGGTGATGCACGAGGCCCACATGATGAATCTGCCAACCTCGGCGACCATGATGTACGGCCATGCGGAGACGCCGCGGCAGCGGATCGACCACCTGCTCGCCGTGCGCGACTTGCAGGCCCGCTGCCCGAAGGGCAACTACGGATTCATAGCTTTCATTCCGTGGATATTCCGCTCGCTGGGCACGCGCCTCGAACGCGAGGGCATAGTTTCGCACTTCTCGCCGTTGGAGTATGTGCGCGTGATAGCCGTGAGCCGTCTTGTGCTGTGCAACATCCGCAACATACAGGCTTCGTGGCTCACCGTGGGCAAGGCTACGGCGCAGCTCGCGCTGCACGGAGGCGCCAACGACATGGGGTCGATCATGATCGAGGAAAACGTGGTGTCGAGCGCGGGGGCGCACAACAGTTTCGACGCCGAGGGCATCCGACGGGCCATCCGCGAGGCGGGTTTCACGCCGCGTCTGCGCGACCAGCTCTACCGCCTGCGCGACGATAAGGTCGCGCAGAGAAAATAAAAAGTCGCGCGGAATCCGATTAATTAGTGGCGCTTATAGTACGAATTATCCTAATGGAAAGAATGTTCGCTTCTGACGGTATGCGGGTCTGTGCCACGGCTTTCGCCGTTATTCTGATCTGACCCTCCCCTAAATCCCCTCCTCGGGAGGGGACTTTGGTCGCTACGCTCCGAAATAAGGTTATTTCATAATAAATTGCCTAATTAATTAAAATTAATTACCTTTGCATCCCGAAATGCAATTATGCGCTGAAAAATAAAACAATATATAGTTATGGAGATTACAAGAGAACAACGTGAGCAGGGCACCTCGTTATTGAAGGTCGTCGTAAGCGAAAAGGATTATGGTGAGGCTGTGGACAAGATGCTGCGCGAATACAAGCGCAAGGCCAACATCCCCGGATTCCGTCCCGGCATGGTGCCTATGGGCGTGGTTCGCAAGATGTACGGCAAGGGCGCCGTGGCCGAGCAGTCGTACCGCACGGCTTCGAACGCAGTGTTCGAGTACTTGCAGAAGGAGGGCATCGACTACGTGGGCGATGTGATCCCTTCGGACGAGCAGGGCGACTTCGATTTCGACAACAACACCGAGCACGAGTTCCTTTTCGAGATCGGCGAGGCTCCCGAGGTCAAGCTCGATCTTTCGGAGAAGGACAAGCTGACCTACAACAAGATCGCCGTCGACGCCAAGATGCACGACGCCTACAAGGATAACTACCTGCGCCGCTACGGCCGTCTGGTCGACGTGGACGAGGTGAAGAACGACGAGGCTCTGACGGTTATTCTCGACAACGGCGACATGCGCATCGAGGATGCCTACGTAGGTCTTATCTCGATGAGCGACGAGGAGCGCAAGCCCTTCATCGGCAAGAAGACGGGCGAGAAGATGGACGTGAATGTCAACGAGCTTTACAAGACCGCTTCGCAGCGCGCCGCCATCCTTCAGGTCAAGGAGGACGAGCTGGAAGGTATCAACCCGCAGTTCACGATGGAGATCAAGCAGATCCGTCAGTTCGCCAACCCCGAGCTGAACGAGGAGTTCTTCAAGATGGCGTTCCCCGCAGGCAACGTCACGAGCGAGGCCGAGTTGGATTCGTTCGTCGACGCCGAGATCGAGAAGGAGCTGGGCCGCGAGTCGGACTATCTGTTCACGATCAACGTCCGCGACTTCCTTATGGAGAAGGCCGCTTTGCAGATGCCCGCCGAGTTCCTGAAGCGCTGGCTCTACGTTATCAACGAGGGTAAGTTCACCAAGGAGGATATAGAGAAGGATTTCGACGGATTTGTGAAGATGTTCACCTGGAACTACATCCAGAAGCACATCATCAAGGAGGCCGACCTCAAGGTCAGCGCCGAGGAGGCTGAGGCCGAGGCCAAGGAGTTCGCCAAGGCCCAGTTCGCGCAGTACGGCATGCCGTCGGCTCCCGACGATATGATCGCAGGCTTCTCGAAGCAGATCCTGGAGAACAAGGAGCAGGCTCAGAAGATATACGAGAAACTCTACGAACTGAAGGTCGTGGACTACGTGAAATCGAAGATCAAGGTCGACACCAAATCGGTTTCGTCGGATGAGTTTGCCAAATTGGCGCAAGCGAACTAATATTCGTTAAAATATTCTGCGAGTTGGACTCTGGGCGTAATGTTTGCAGAGTCCAATTTTTGGTATGACGGGCGTAGTCCGCGCGGTGGCGGAAGCGACATCCGCCGCGGGGGCGGGATACGGCCCGTCGTAACGGCGCAGACCGTCGGGGCGAGGGCCCCGATCGGCCCGAGCGGGTGCACGATATTGTAAAACAAGAGTAATTAGAAAGAACAGTTATGAGCGAGTTTGAAAAATATGCGCGCGGTCACTGCGGCATAAGCAGCCTCAGACTGCACGACTTTAAGTCGATGCAGGCATCTTACATCTCACCGACCATCATCGAGGAACGTCAGTTGAACGTGGCCACGATGGATGTTTTCTCGCGTCTGATGATGGATCGCATCATATTTCTCGGCGCGCCCATCTACGACGATGCCGCCAATATAATCCAGGCGCAGCTGCTCTTTCTGGAGTCGGCGGATCCCTCGAAGGACATACAGATCTATATCAACTCCCCGGGCGGTTCGGTGTCGGCGGGTCTGGGCATATACGACACCATGCAGCTCATTTCGAGCGACGTGGCCACCATCTGCACGGGACTGGCCGCTTCGATGGGCGCCGTGCTGCTCACGGCGGGCGCCAAGGGCAAGCGTTCGGCCCTGCCGCATTCGCGTGTTATGATCCACCAGCCGCTGGGCGGGGCGCAGGGGCAGGCGTCGGACATAGAGATCACGGCGCGCGAGATCATAAAGACCAAGCGCGAGCTGTACGAGATCCTCGCCGAACATTCGGGCGTGGATATCGCAAAGATCGAGCAGGACGCCGACCGCGATTACTGGATGTCGGCCGCCGAGGCCAAGGACTACGGTCTGATCGACGACGTGCTGACGAAACGTACCAACAACATCGGATAATTTTTTTATGTCACAGAAAGGATATAAGGGATCGGGACACGGCGGCGACGACTGCTGCTCGTTTTGCGGTGCGAAACGCAGCGACGTGGCTCTGATGTTCCGCGGCGAGGACGGATCGAACATCTGCAACAGCTGCGTCGAGCGCGGCTACAACATGCTGATCGAAAGCGATCTGGTCGAAAGTGCCAAGCGCCGCGGCAAGAACGCCGAATTTACGGTCCCCGAACTGCGCAAGCCGCAGGAGATCAAAGCCGTTCTCGACGAATACGTGATAGGGCAGGACGATGCCAAACGTTACATGTCGGTGGCGGTGTACAACCACTACAAACGCCTCATGAGCAAGTCGGGCAAGCCGCAGCACGACGACGAGGTGGAGATCGACAAGTCGAACATCGTGCTGGTGGGACCTACGGGAACGGGCAAGACGCTCATGGCCCGCACCATCGCGCGCGTGCTCAACGTGCCTTTCACCATCGTGGACGCCACGGTCCTCACCGAGGCGGGCTATGTGGGCGAGGATGTGGAGAGCATCCTCACGCGTCTGTTGCAGGTGGCCGACTACAATGTCGAGGCTGCCGAGCGCGGCATAGTCTTCATCGACGAGATCGACAAGATCGCGCGCAAGGGCGACAACCCGAGCATCACGCGTGACGTGTCGGGCGAGGGCGTGCAGCAGGCCCTGCTGAAGATACTGGAGGGCACGGTGGTGAACGTTCCGCCGCAGGGCGGGCGCAAGCATCCCGACCAGAAATTCATTCAGGTCAATACGAAGGATATACTGTTTATTTGCGGCGGCGCGTTCGACGGCATCGAGAAGAAGATCGCCCAAAGGCTCAACACCCGCGCCATAGGCTTCGGCGTGCAGAGCGCGTCGGCGGTGGACCGCAACAACCTGATGAAGTACATCATGCCGCAGGACCTCAAATCGTTCGGCCTCATCCCCGAGCTGGTGGGCCGACTGCCTGTGCTCACCTACATGCAGCCGCTCACGCGCGAGGCTCTGCGTTCGATATTGACCCGTCCCAAGAACGCCATCGTGAAGCAGTACGAACGTCTGCTGGCTATGGACGGCGTGGATTTGCGTTTCGACGACGACGTGCTGGACTACATCGTGGACAAGGCCGTCGAGTACAAGCTCGGTGCACGCGGCCTGCGCTCGATCTGCGAGGCGATAATGATCGACGCCATGTACGACGTCCCCTCTTCTGGTGAGACGTCGTTCACCGTCACGCTTCCCTACGCCAAAAAGCGGATCGAGGGGGCGAATTTTTTGGAGCTTAAACAGGTCGGTTAAGTTTTTTTGTATTACATTTGTATAGGCGCTCGTATGTCCGAGCGTACGGAACGAGGCGCCGCGATTGTTATCGGGCGTTTAAGTGTGTGATTACTTGTGAGTGACAAGAATTGAAAAATAATATGTTTGCTAACTCTAAACTTGATAAGGCGGCCGACAATATCCGCATCCTGACCGCCGCCATGGTCGAAAAGGCCAAGTCGGGACACCCGGGCGGAGCCATGGGCGGCGCCGATTTCATCAATCTGCTCTATACGGAGTTTCTGCGTTACGATCCGGAGAATCCTTCGTATCCGTTCCGCGACAGATTCTTCCTTGATCCGGGCCACATGTCGCCGATGCTCTATTCGGTGCTGATGCTGTCGGGCTTCTATTCGACGGACGATCTGAAGTCGTTCCGCCAGTGGGGCAGCATCACCCCGGGACACCCCGAAGCCGATGCGGCGCACGGTGTGGAGAACACTTCGGGACCTCTGGGGCAGGGACACGCCATGGCCGTAGGCGCTGCGATCGCGGAGCGTTTCATGGCGGCGCGTTTCGGCGAGTGGATGGCTCACAAGACATATACGTTCATCTCGGACGGTGCCGTGCAGGAGGAGATCTCGCAGGGCGCGGGCCGCATAGCGGGCCATCTGGGTCTTGCGAACCTGATAATGTATTACGACGCCAACAACGTGCAGCTCTCGACCAAGGTCGATGAGATCGACAGCGAGGATGTGGCTGCCAAGTACCGTGCCTGGGGCTGGCGTGTCATAGAGGCCGACGGTCACGATGTCGAGGCCCTGCGCGCCGCGCTCACCGCGGCCAATGCCGAGACGGAGCGTCCCACGCTCATCATAGGGCACTCGATCATGGCCAAGGGCGCGCGCGGTGCCGACGGCGAGAGTTTCGAGGGCAAGGTGTCGACGCACGGACAGCCTCTGTCGGGTGCGGGTGCCGATCTGACCGCCACGGTGCGCAATCTGGGCGGCGACGCCGACGATCCGTTCCGCCTGTTCGCCGAGACGCGCGAGATCTACGAGGCGCGCCGCATAGAGCTTAAGCAGTGGGCCGCGCAGCGCAAGCAGACCGAGACGGAGTGGCGTGCGGCCAACCGCGATCTGTCGCGCAAGCTGAACCGATTCCTGTCGGGCGAGATCCCCGAGATCGACTACAACAAGATAGAGATAAAGCCCGATACGGCTACCCGCGTGGCGTCGGCGACGATGCTGGGCGTCTATGCCGAGAAGATCGAGAACATGATCGTGGCTTCGGCCGATCTGAGCAATTCGGACAAGACCGACGGCTTTCTGAAGAAGACCAAGGCCTTCACGAAGGGCGACTTCACGGGTCAGTTCTTCCAGGCGGGTGTTGCCGAGCTTACCATGGCGTGCGTCATGAACGGCATGGCGCTGCACGGCGGCGTGATCCCTGCGTGCGGAACGTTCTTCGTATTCTCGGACTACATGAAACCCGCGATCCGCATGTCGGCCCTCATGCGCCTGCATGTGATCTATATCTGGACGCACGATTCGTTCCGCGTGGGCGAGGACGGTCCTACCCACCAGCCCATCGAGCAGGAGGCCCAGATACGATTGATGGAGCACGTGCGCAACCACAGCGGCGAGCGTTCGATGGTGGTGCTTCGTCCCGCCGACGCCGAGGAAACGGCCGTGGCATGGCGTTATGCCATCTCGGAGCAGCGCCCCGTGGCTCTGGTGCTGTCGCGTCAGAACATCAAGAATCTGCCCGCGCTCAATTGCAGCCGCCGCGAGGAAGCCAAGCAGGCGGTGAAGGGCGCATATATAGTGATGGACTCGGCCAAGGCCCAGGTGGTGATGCTGGCTTCGGGTTCGGAGGTGGCCACGCTGGTTGAGGGTGCCGAGCTGTTGCAGCGCGAGGGCATTCCCGTGCGCGTGGTGAGCGTGCCGAGCGAGGGCCTGTTCCGCGACCAGCCCAAATCGTACCAGGACAGCGTGCTGCCGCGCGATGTGCCGCGTTACGGCATGACGTCGGGACTGTCGCTGAACCTGCGCGGCCTGGTGGGCGAAAATGGACGCATACACGGTTGCGACCACTTCGGATATTCGGCGCCTTACAAGGTGCTCGACGAGAAGTTCGGCTACAACGGACTCACGGTGTTCGAGGAGGTGAAAGCCATGATAAAAGGATAGATCGATCGGGCGGACACCAAATTCCGCCCGATTTGCGTTATAACGCGATTATATGCTTTAATTAACGATATTCGGAGCGTCGCGACCGAAGTCCCCTCCGAGGAGGGGATTTTAGGGGAGGGTCAAATCTGTAAATGCGGCCTATGGCCGCAGGTAATCGGCCGTCGGATTCGCTCTTGCGGTGCATTAGATGTAATTGCTTATTATACCCAGATTTAATGGAAAACAAGATAAAACTTCACGACAAGACTTTCCGCGTGATGATCCCCGCCGAGCAGATCGACGCTGCGGTGGAGCGCGTGGCCGAGAAGCTGAACGAGCGTTATGCGGGCCGCACTCCCGTGTTTCTGGGCGTGCTGAGCGGATCGTTCCTCTTCATGAGCGATCTGGTGCGCAAGACCACCTTCGACAGTCAGCTGGCATTCGTGAAGATCTCTTCATATGAGGGAACCGAGTCGACGGGAGTGGTCAAGCAGCAGCTCGGGGTCGATTTCGATATCGAGGGACGCGACATAATAATAGTGGAGGACATAGTGGAGACGGGGCACAGCATGAACTACCTGCTCGACAATCTGCGGGCGAAGCGCCCCGCGAGCATAGCCATCTGCACTCTGTTCTTCAAGCCCGACAAGTTCCTTTACGAGTATCCCATCGACTACACGGCTCTGTCGATCGGCAATGAGTTCATAGTGGGCTACGGTCTCGACTACGACCAGTTGGGACGCAATTTGAAAGATATTTATGTCATCGACGAATAACGATATGCTCGACGGCGGCCGCCGCCTGCCTTTAGTGGAGGATTTCTACACCATCCAGGGCGAGGGATACCACACGGGCAAGCCCGCCTACTTCATACGGCTGGGCGGCTGCGACGTGGGGTGCAGCTGGTGCGATGCCAAGTACACCTGGAATCCGCGCGTGTTCCCGCCCGTGGATGTTGAGGTTGTCGTGGCGCGTGCCAAGGCCTGCGCGGCGCAGGCTATCGTCATCACGGGAGGCGAACCGCTGCTCTATCCGCTGGGGCCGCTCACGTCGGCGCTGCGCGGCGAGGGGCTGGAGATATTCCTCGAAACGTCGGGCACGCACCCCTTCAGCGGCGATTTCGATTGGGTGTGTCTGTCGCCCAAGCGCCGTCAGCCGCCTCTGGACGAGGCGTTCGGCCGTGCGCACGAACTGAAGGTCATCATCCAAAGCGAGGACGATTTCGAATGGGCCGAGCGCAATGCGGCCCGCGTGGGGCGCTACTGCCGCCTCTACCTGCAACCCGAGTGGAGCGTCTACGAGCGGATCATGCCCGCGATAGTGGAGTACGCCAAAGCCAACCCCAAGTGGTGCATATCGGTGCAGACGCACAAGTTCATGCACATACCGTAAAGAAACGAAGCCGCTGCGATGAATATGAACGGTAAAATAAGCAAGAAGATATGGTTCGGCGTCACGGCCGTGATCTTCGTATATACGGCGGTGCTTACCGTGCGTAATCTCATTACCGTCATAAAGGTCGAGCACCGCATAGGGCGTCTGGAGAACCAACGCGACCATTTCCGTGCCCGTATCGAGGAAGACAGCACCATGCTCAAGCGCCTTGATTACGACGAGTATCTGGAGCAGTACGCCCGCGAGAAGTTCCACATGCAGCGTCCCGACGAGTATATCTACATCATGGAGGACTGACGGGCGCGGTCCTCTGTTTTTTTGCCCGATCCTTTTCCGTATTAGCGTTTTTTTCCAATCGCACGTGCCGATGATGTGCGACTGCCGCACTATGCTTGCAGGCTGTCGGGCGTTTTCGTGTTTTCCCTTTGCTGTAAATGTAAAATTTTATTAATTCCCCGCTGTTCGTATCTGTCTGCACCGAGATTCGATACGGGTCGGCATGCCGTTTCGTATAGCATAAAAATGGCCTGAAATGCTATTTTCGGCCGTTTTCGCAGACGTTGATCTCCGACCGTTTTAAACGTCGTCAGCCTTGAAAAGAAACGAAAAAAATGGGTAAATGCACGAAAATAGATCGTTTTTTTTCTTGGAGGGGGGGGGATTTTTATATATCTTTGTATTGCGGCTGCTCAGTGAGGGAATTGGAGTTGCCGCAAAGTGCAAGCAGGCGGGGCGGATGAGGACCGCCGTGACCGAAATGCAACCTATGTTTTTATTAACTTAAATTTATCTTTATGAAAAACTGTTTACTATGTTTAGTGAGCATGCTCATGATCGTAGGCGGAATCTTCGCCCCCGATGCTGCGGCTCAGGGCGGCAGGGTGACCGGTAAGGTCAAGGATGCGCAGGGCAATCCTCTGGCGGGCGTTTCGGTGACCGTCAAGAACACCCTCAAGGGCACCAACACCGACGCCGAGGGCGCCTACGTGCTGGCGGCTGCCTCTAAAGATGTGCTGGTATTCGAATTTATCGGATACGAAAGCGCCGAAGTCGAGGTGGGCAACAGAACCGTGATCGACGTTACTCTGAAGGAGAGCGTGACCGAGATGGACCAGGTGGTGGTCGTGGGTTACGGTACGATGGAGAAGAAGATGGTCACCTCGGCCATTTCGTCGGTATCGGGCGGCGAGCTTATGCCGGGTTCGGGCGACGCCAGCGTGGCCAATGCCCTCCGCGGTAAGGTCGGCAACCTCACCATTTCGGGAACCGACTCGCCCAACTCGGGCAACTCGTTGCAGTTGCGCGGTATGGCCTCGGTTAATGCGGGCCAGGGTCCGTTGGTGGTTATCGACGGCATGCCGGGCGGCGATATCCGTTCGGTCCTCCCCGAGGATATCCAGTCGATCGACGTGCTGAAGGATGCCTCGGCAGGTGCCATCTACGGTTCGCGCGCTGCGGGCGGTGTGATCCTCATCACCACCAAGAACGCCAACCGCATGAGCGACGGTACGCTGCAACTTATGTATACGGCCGAACTCTCGCACAAGACCGTCATGAAACGTCCCGACATCCTCAGCGCCGAGGAGTATCTGACTCTGCGCGCCGACGAGGGTGCCACCGACTACGGTTCGGACTTCGACTGGTACGATGCCATGCTCAACAAGAACAACTTCTCGCACAAGCATACGGTGAACTTGCAGGCCAACGGCAAGAAGGCTTCGATCTACACCACGTTCCAGTACAACGACAACGAGGGTATAGCCATTAACGACTCGCGTACCGACATCTCGGGCCGTATGAACGCCACGTTCCACGCTCTGAACGGCTGGTTGGACATCACCACCAAGGCGGGTTACCGTCAGGCGAGCCGCGACAACCGCATTCCCGACTTCGCGCAGGCCATCCGTAACAACCCGACCCGTTCGGCTTACGATCCCAACAGCGAGACGGGCTACAACGTGTGGCTGAACGAGACTCTGGAGTACAACACCATCGCCGACTCGAATCTGCGCGACTACGAGGGCATCGACAAGTGGTTCATGCCCGAGGTAAGCTTCAAGCTCAACATACTGCCCGTACAGGGCCTGACCTTCAACCAGACTCTGGGTTACGAGCTGCGCCAGTGGGAGAACCACACGTTCACCTACAAGACCAGCCGCGGCGAGATCGAGAACGCCCGCAAGGGTACGGCCTATCTGGGCTTCTCGAAGACCGAGAACATCAACGCCGAGGGTTACGCCAGCTACATCCACTCGTGGAACAAGCATAATCTCAACGCCATGCTGGGTTACTCTTACTATGAGGGCAACGGCGAGAGCTTCAACATGACCAACTACGACTTCTCGGTGCAGGGTATCAAGTATTGGGACATCGGTTCGGGTACCTACCTCAAGAAGGGCCTCGCATCGATGGGTTCGAGCAAGAACGTAACCACCAAGCTCTTCTCTTATTTCGGCCGTGTCAACTACGATTACGACAACCGCTATCTGCTCAGCGCCTCGCTGCGCCGCGAGTCGTCGTCGAAGTTCATGAAGAACAACCGTTGGGGTACCTTCTGGTCGGTATCGGGCGGTTGGCGTATTTCGGACGAGGAGTTCATGAGGGACGCTTCGTGGGTAAGCGACCTTAAGATCCGTGCCGCCTACGGTGTGACGGGTAACTCAAGTTTCTCGACCTCTTACGGTGCTCTGGCTTACGGTTCGGACGGTTATTTCATGATGCCCAATACGGGTAACTACAACATCGTCTACGGTCCCTCGATCAACCTTAACGAGGATCTGAAGTGGGAGGAGCAGCACGGTTGGAACATCGGTATCGACTACTCGTTCTTCGACAACCGTCTCTACGGTAAGTTCGACTGGTACAACCGCAAGGTGGTCGACATGCTCTACTCGGTGAAGGTTCCCCAGCCTCCCTATCCCAATACCGACATGATGAAGAACATCGGTTCTATGACCAACCGCGGTTGGGAGTTCGAGATCGGTGGCGACATCGTTCGCAGCAAGGACTGGAGCTACACCACCAATATCATCCTCAGCCACGATCGTACCAAGGTGACGACCCTCTACGGCGACTCGACCTACTTCGAGGAGGACGGATTCCCCGCACCGGGTTCTCCGGGTAACGCCAAGCGCGTGGAAGAGGGGACGACCATCGGTCAGTTCTACCTGCTCAAGTGCGCAGGCATCGACAAGGAGACGGGCGACTTCCTCGTCTACAACAAGGACGGTGAGATCATCCAGTCGAAGAACTCTACTTCGGCAGACAAGCAGTACACGGGCAACTTCGTTCCCAAGGTGATCGCATCGTGGAACCACCGCGTGAAGTTCCGCAACTGGGATCTGGGTATCGACATCCGCAGCTGGATCGACTTCGATGTGTACAACACCCTCGACATGTACTTCGGTCTGACCAATCAGGGCAGCATCAACCTGCTCAAGAGCGCTTACGGCCGCAACAAGGACATCAAGGTCGAGAAGAAGCTCTGCGACTATTTCCTCGAGGACGGTACTTTCGTCAAGATCGACGCCATCAACCTCGGCTATACGTTGCCGCTGGCGAACAAGACCAACAGCTTCATCAAGAGCCTTCGCGTGTATGCCAACATCAACAACCTGTGCACCATTACGGGTTACAATGGTATGGATCCCGAGGTTAACGTAAACGGTATCGGCGGCGGTATCGAGTGGTGGAACTCGAGCTTCTATCCCCGCACCCGCACTTACATATTCGGTGTTCAACTTACATTCTAAACTGAGACAATTATTATGAAAGCTATAAAAAACATATTACGCGCATCGTTGCTCTCGGCCGTGGCCATCGTAGCCACGACGGGATGTAACACCGACCCCGAATACTATTCGCAGGTCGTACCCGATACTTTCTTTACGTCGAAGGATGCCGTATGGCAGCGTTACTGCCGTCCCATCACCCACTGGAAGTGGCACAGGGCTTCGGACCGCCACCGTTTCGACGTCATGGAGCTTGGTACCGACGAGATCTGTATCCCCACCCGCAATGGCGACTGGTATAACGGCGGTACTCACCAGAACGAGCACTATCACGTGTTCCCCTCGTCGGAGGGCGTATTTTACAGCAACTTCTACGGTGTGGGTATGGGCGTGGCCCTGGCATGGGATGCCATCGAGGACATCACCACCCGCGTCGACCTGAACAAGGTGGGCATAACGCAGGACGAGCTGGATCTGATGGTGGCCCAGTTGAACATGTATGTTGCCGATCTCTATAAGGACGGTCTGGACATGTTCGGCGGCTATCCGCTCTACAGCTACGGTGACAAGGATCTGAAGCCCCGCGCCACTGACGTGGAGACTTTCGAGTTCATCGAGAACATCCTCAAGACCAACATCCCCAAACTCCCCGTGAAGGAGACCCTGGGCGGCAAGGAGACCAGCTACGTACATCGCGCATGGGGTGCTGCCATGCTGGCTCAGCTCTATTTCAACGCCGTTCCCTATACCGACGGCAAGAAGGCTCCCATGTGGGAGGAGTGCGCCAAGATCTGCGAGGATATCATAAACGGCGTTTACGGTCCCTACGATCTGGGCAAGACCTGGAACGAGGTGTTCGCACGCGGCAACGAGACCTGCCCCGAGATCATCTACGGTATCCCGAGCGATGCAACCTATGCGGGTTGCGACAGCGGTCAGTTCGCGACATGGTTCTGCTACAACACCAATACCTATCTCGGCGGTACGGGTTACGATTCGTGGAACGGTGCGGCCATTCAGCCTTCGTACCGTCCCGACGGCACCCCCTACACCGATGCCGACTGGAAGCTGGGCCGCGTAATGCAGAAGTTCGAGGATACCGACCTGCGCAAGCAGCAGTACACCTACGAGGGTAACGGCAAGTATTCGGGTATGTTCCTTATGGGACGTCAGGTCAACAAGAGCAGCCGAGCCAAAGAGGGTTGGGTTTCCCTGGGCGGCCGCGAGTATAAGGGCAAGGTCGTGTATCTGAACGACTGTATCGCCCGCTTCGCTCTGGGTGTTCCCGGAGTCGAGACTCCTCGCGTGGCCGATTGGACCGAGGACGGCAAGCCGCTTGACGCCGACGGCAAGGTGATCGATCGTTCGAAGTTCGCCAATCTTCCCTCTTCGATGGAGTTCGGCGAGGAGGCATCGGGATACCGCCTCATGAAGCTGTGTCCTCCCGTCGACCAGATCGATTACGAGAAGGCCGAGATGAGATGGCCTGCCATGACTCCCGTATGCCGTCTCACGGAGATCTATTACATGCTGGCCGAGTGCTATTTCAACATGGAAGGCCGTAAGGGTGATGCCGTGAAGCTCATCAACAAGGTGCGTGCGCGCAACTTCGAGGGCGGAAAGGACCCGAATCCCGTGACCGAGGCCAATCTGGACAAGTATCGTCTGGCCGACGAGTGGATGATCGAGTTCCTCGGCGAGAGCCGCCGTCGTACCGACCTTATCCGCTGGAATATGTACGTGACCGAGGACTGGTGGGATCACAAGGCGTCGAACAACAAGAACTGGAACCGTTTCCCGATTCCCGACTCGTCGCTGGCATCTAATAACCTGCTTGAGAAGAACCCGGGTTATTAATCTTAAAGAACGGCAGCCGTGTGGTTTGTGCGGCTTTCGTAGCAGTGCGAGTCCCGCCCGATTTTGTCGGGCGGGATTTTTTTGTGTCTTGGTTTCGGGCCGCGATCTGCGGTTCGCCGACGGCGGAGGATACTGCGAATGAAGGGTGATTTGTGGTCCGCCGCATGGGGCGGCGGCCTCTGCGAGTCGCATTTTGGGGTGGCGCAAAGAAGTCGCCGATTTTTGGCGTTGCGCCGCTGCGGCCCGTGCAGTCCTGCGGGCAGCAGCACGTCATTCCGCATTTCACCGTTTTGCAGAGCGGGAGAATATTTTCCATTTGCCTTGCGGCTCTGAAAAGCGGCGAAATACCGATGATCGAATGCCGACGCCTGAAACAGATAGTTCCCGTTGTAATCGCATGAAAAAAAGAGCGGCCTATCGTCGATAGACCGCTCTTATCAGTGACTCCGACAGGATTCAAACCTGTAACCGCTTGATCCGTAGTCAAGTACTCTATTCAGTTGAGCTACGGAGCCATTCCCTGATTGCGAGTGCAAATATAGAGCGTTTTTTTATTCCGTGCAAATATTTCGCGTATTTTTTTGCGATAAAAATTGCCTTTATTTCGTATCGGATTGATATATAATCTGTTCGTCGTGAAAGATTTTTTTGCCTTTGTCAGTACTCCAGACGTGTTTCCAGCTCGCGCAGCAGTTCCTCGCCCCGCAGGTTGCGCGCGACGATCGTCCCGTCGGGCGAAATAAGGAAATTGCAGGGTATCGATTGCAGCCCGTATGCCTTTGCCGCCGACTCGCCGTCCTCGTCGAGCGTATCCAGAGCATTGGTCCACAGCATTCTGTTGTGCGCCACGAATGCTTTCCAGCGCGACGGGTCACGGTCTATCGATATGCTGCATATCTCGAACCCCTGCAATGCGTATTTGGCGTATGCCTGTTGCAGGTAGGGTATCTCCGTGAGGCACGGCTCGCACCATGTGGCCCAGAAGTCGAGTAGCACCCAGCGGTTGGCGGCGCATATCTCGCCGAGCGATGTATCGTCGCCCGCTATCGTGGTCAGCGGAATGTCGATGAACGGACGGCCCGTTTCGGTGCGTTCGTACGTATCTACATACTCTGCGAATCGGCGCATGGCCGATAGTTCGCGCATGCGTGGCGAGAATCGGGCCATCCTTGCCCGCATCTCCTCGGCCGACATGCCCTTCGACTCTTGACCTATGAAGAGCTCCACGCCTATTATGTTGTCGAGATTGTCCGATATGGCCGTCGAGAGTATCTCGCGATACTTTGCCGTCAGCGATTCGTATTGTTCCTCGGCCGTCTCGCTCTCGGGGTCGATCTCCGCCGCCTGGCTCGCGACGCCCGACAGCCTGCGCAGTATGATGTTGTATTTGTCGTTCACGGGGCCCCCTTCGGTGACGTATCCGTTGTCGGCGGGCGTCAGATGCAGGCGGCTTTTCTCGATGAGCATGACGGACAGTACGTTGCCGTTGTCGTCGCAGATGAATGCAGTAGCAGGCTCCGCGGCCCTGCCGCGCAGACGAAACGTGTTGTCGGCGCCGACGGCAGCCGTCGCGAGGGTATCCAAGGAGGTGTTCTCGGTGACGAGATACACCACTCCCGCGGCATTGTCCGCGAGCTTGCCTTCGATGTCGAACCCTATGCCTCGGTTGCAGGCGGAGAGTGCCGTGAGCAGCAATATGAACGGGATCGTGTGTTTCATTCGCTTTGCGGTGGATGAGTTGGACGTTACATGCAAAAATAGGCAAAAACAAACGGATCGGGAACCGTCCGAATGTTTTTATGTCATTAAAACGTTTGATTTTCGCATTTATTATTATGCGGGCGGGAGAATCTCCGCAATTGGCGCGGCGGCATTAAGGCAGCATGCCTATATCGCGGAACATGCGTCCGTAGGCCGCGGCCTTGCGGTCGAGCGCGAGCGGATAGGCGCGCGACGAGGATGGCATGCGGTAGAAGCGCAGCGTGCGGCCGCCCACGTGCAGTGGCACGTATTCGCCGACCCGTGGTTTCTCGCAGCCGAAGTGGCCGACGAGCGTGTCGGTGGCCTTTTCGCCCGTGGTGACGACTGCCGCGCAGCAGGGCAGCGACGACAACATGGCCGTGAGGTCGGTGGGGGTCACCACCTCCAGGAACTTGTCGGACGCGTTGCCCGCCAGACGGCGCACCTGCGTCGCGGTGTCGAACAGTCCGATGCCGTGCCTCGTGCAGAAGTCGACTATTCGCTCGCGGTCGAACCGCTTGACGCCCTCGGCCTCGAAATGTCTGCGTTCGCCGTGAAACAGCAGCCCCATTATGCGCCACATGTCGTTGTTGAAGTTGGGGTAGAAGAACTCCATCGACCAGCGCTTGCGCTCGGGCGGGAAACTGCCGAGCATCAGCAGGCGGCAGCCGTCGGGCAGAAACGGCGCGAGCGGATGGCTCTCTACGGGAAGCGTGTCGGCGGGTCGTTCCATCTTACAGCTCGATTTTGTAGACGTTGGTCTGTTTTGGTTCGAAGCCCGCGGCGCGATACATGGCGTTGGCCGCTTCGCGCGACGGACGCGAGGTGAGCATGAGCGTTACGGGCGACATGCGGCGCGCATGACCGATCGCGTGGTCGAGCAGCATGCGCCCGAGCGATCGTCCGCGCATCGACTCGTCGACCACCACATCCTCGATCCACGCCTTCGTGCCCGACGGCGTGCGGTATGCGGCGAGGGTGGCCATGCCGACTATCGCGCCGTCGGCCCGCAGCAGAAACAGATGCGCGGCCTCGTCGCTGATTATTCGGCGCAGGTCGTCGTCCGTCACGGTGCGGCGATCGGTGAGTTGTGCCAGCAGACGGTTTATCGGCTCCGTGTATGCGGGGTCGAACGCCGTCGCCTCGATGATGTCTGTGGTCATGCTCATAACGTCTTTTTCAGGTAAACCATGTCGCGCAGCACCGTGCCGCACTCCACTATCGGGCGGTCGTAATTGTCGGTGAAGAAATCGGGTATGCGGTGCGAATACACGAACCCGCATTTCTCGTAAAACGGCAGGGTAGCGGGGCTCTCGCCCGTGCCGACGACGATCGAATCGTAGCGGCCGCGATAGCGACGTTCCAGAAATCCGATCATCGCGCGCCCCGCTCCCTCGCCGCGCCTCTCGGGCGCGACCGCTATGTTTTTTATCTCCACCGTGCCGCCGCCCTCGTCGGTTGCGATGCACACGGCGCAAAGCTCGTCGCCGTCCCATGCCGCGAACATCTCGCCGCGCGACAGATAGCGATCGATCATCGACTCCTGCTCGTCGGCCATGAGCAGCAGCGCCATGTAGTTCCTGCGGTCGTCGGTTACGGGTCTTATGTCCATACTAAAGTTTTATGGGCTGGAAGCCGCGGCCGTAGACGCTCATCACCGAACATACGGTCATGAAGGCCTGCGGGTCGATCTCGCGGACGAACTTGAGTATCTGTGCCGTTTCGCGGCGGTTGCACACCACCATCACCATCTTCGAGTGGTTGTGGGTGTAGCCGCCCTCCGATTCTATGAGTGTTACGCCGCGGCCGAGATCGTTGTTCAGCGCGGTGGTGATGTCTTGGTAGTGGCGCGACACGATGAACACTTGGCTCGACTGCTTGTTGCCCGCCAGTATCATGTCGACCGTGTAGCCGAACACGAGCGTCATGATGTAGCCGTAGATGGCCGCGTCGACCGAGAAGCCTACCAGCAGCGACGAGGCTATGATCATGAAGTCGAGTACGAATATTATGCGGCCGTAGCTTATCGAGCGGTATTTGTTTATTATCATCGCCACGATGTCGGTGCCGCCCGCCGAGCCGCCCTGCATGATCGCCAATGCCACGCCGAAGCCCGTTACCACGCCGCCCAGCACCATCGACAGGAATCGGTCGAGGTGCAGGAAATCTTCCGCGGGGAGTATGCCCTGCCACATGTTCATCGAGAACGACAACATGAGTATGCACCATATGGTCTTCAGTCCGAAGTTCCAGCCCAGCACGAATCCCGCTATGATGAGCAGCACGGCGTTGATGGCCAGAACGATGGTGCCGATGCGCAGCTCCCACCCGTAGGCGTTCTCGAGAGCCGTGCTGATTACTATCGCCAGACCCGACGCCGCGCCGCCCGTGCTTTTGGCGGGCAGCACGCAGCCTATCCAGCCGAACGAGTAGATGAACATGCCGACGGTCATTATGATGTACTCCTTGGCTGTGGTGAATGCTTTCTGCGGAGTGATGTAGGGAGGTGTCATGATTTTTTGAGCGGTGTTAGCGTTTGCTGATCCGCCGCGGACGTCGGGCGCGGCATCCGTCGGGCGGATGGTGCAGCGGCAGTGACGGTGCGTGTGCGGATCATGTCTGGGGTCGGTATAATAGGTTTTCGAAGCGTGAAATTAATACAAAATTCTTTATGTCGCATATCCCGTTTCAAAATATTCGTTGGTTATTTTCGTTTCTGCGTGATATTGCGGGCCCTACGTTGTCGTGCGTCCTACCTCCGTCGACCGAGGTTGGCGGTTGCAAAGTGGTGTCGCGGCGATTCGGAAAAAACGGAAAATTACGTTTTTTTTCATGGCCGAAACCATATTTTGTACTTATGCCGATTCTTATATAAGGTCCCGATATAAAATGATTATATTATTAATTGTGTGGCGGTACGATCGGGCGAAATTCGCATTCTGCGGCATGATGGCCGTGTGGTATTCGGGATAAATATGTCCTATATTGCTTATCGATCGGCAAAATCCCCCCCCCTCTGTCGAAACGAAAGCGATGAAATTTTTGTTGCGTCGCTATTATGCTGAAAAATAGCGTATTGAGGTGTATTTTGAAACGAAAATACCACTTGCGTTCCATCGGCAGGGTGCATCGGCAGGCTGATATGTGCCGCAAAAAGTCCGAAAAAATTTGGCGGTTTTGAATGAATATTTTATATTTGCGAGTCCAAGTGGATTACCAACCGATAATAATGCATTTATAAAAAAATACGAATTGCCTATGTAGGATTGCTCAATCGTGCGGTCGACAGCGGTCATGTCGTTCCGTATTTATTAAGGTGCTGTATGCCATGTGTCGTTCGGTCGGAGCGGCTCGGGTCGCAATCCACACCGATCGGATTTGTCAGACGGCAGAGCGGCGTGCCGCAACCTTGATAAAAAAATTTTTGACCGAATTATAAAAATCTAACCAAAAACAAACTTAAATCGGAATTATGAAATTGAACTTACACAATTCCCCCCCCTCTTTAAGACCGCGCAAAGATTTCTGGCGCTGGTAGTTATGATGGGGATCTGCTGTCTTTCGGCCTTTGCTCAGCCCAAGACGGTCAGCGGTGTCGTGAAGGATGCCGAAGGAACTCCGGTGATAGGCGCCAATGTGGTCGAGAAGGGTACGACCAACGGTGTGTTCACCGATGTGAGCGGACGTTACAGTCTCGCTTTGCAAAGCAAAAATCCCGTTCTGCAAATCTCTTATGTGGGCTACATCGGCCAGGAGATCGCAGTGGGTACCAAAACTACCGTCGACGCGGTTCTGGAAGAGGACAAGGCGCAGCTCGAGGAGGTGGTGGTGATCGGTTACGGCACTGCCAAGAAAAAGGACCTCACGGGTGCCATCTCTACGGTCAATACCGAGAAGATGACCGCCGAGGCTCCCCGTTCGGTTTCAGACCTGCTTCGTTCGGCCGCCGCGGGTCTTCAGGTCAGCATGACGACCGACGCCGAGGCTGCGGGAAGCTACTCGATCCGCGGTACTACCAGCTTGTCGGCGGGTTCGTCGCCCCTCATCGTGCTGGACGGTGTGATCTACAACGGTTCTATTACCGACATCAACCCCCAGGACGTGGCCAGCGTCGACGTGCTGAAGGATGCCTCTTCGGCCGCCATCTACGGTGCCAAGTCGGCTAACGGCGTTATCTGTATCAACACCAAGAAGGGTCAGGGCGGTCGTCCGACCATCACTTTCAATGCCAACATCGGTTTCGTGAACCGTGCGCGTCCCGTCAACGTGCTCGACGGTGCGGGCTTCGTACAGTTCCGTCAGGACTATGAGGAGGGCCAGCTCACCAACGAGGAGCGTCTGAAAGTCCCCGAGAAGTTCCGCGACCCGCGCAATTTGCAGAATATCGACCAGCTCACGTGGTACAACTACGACCAGGCTACGCCCGTTACCACGCTTCCCGACGAGGAGACGCTCATGCGTACGTGGTTGAGCCGTCTGGAGTTCAAGACCATCGAGCAGGACAACTATCTGGCAGGCCTCGAGACCGACTGGGACGACATTGTGTACCAGACGGGTCTCCAGCAGGACTATACCGCCAGCATCGCCAACCGCAACGACAACACGTCGTACTACTGGTCGGTGGGCTATGCCGACCGTGAGGGCGTTATCGTGGGCAACCGCTACACCAACCTGCGTACCCGCCTCAATCTGGAGTCGAAGGTATCGAAGTGGATGACCGTCGGCATGAACGCGTCGTTCGCCGAGCGCAAGGGCGGCTATTTGCAGGCCGACCACGGCCAGCGCGAGAACAACTCGCCCTACACGCCTTTCACGATGGATCCCGACAGTCCCTACTATCGCTATCCTTCGGGTGACAACAACACGCTCAACCCCTTCTTCGCCAACACCTACATCGATCGCCGTCAGGTTACCCAGACGCTGAACGCCAGCATCTACACCAAGATACAGCTTCCGTTCGGCATCGAGTATCAGATGAACTACACTCCTTATTTCAAGTGGTATGAGTACTACAACCACAACTCGTCGGAGTCGCCCGACTACGCGGGTGTGGGCGGTGAGGCCAAGCGCGAGCACCAGAAGACCTACAAATGGCAGCTCGATAACGTGATCCGCTGGCAGAAGGAGTTCGGCAAGCACAACATCAACATCACTCTGTTGCAGAACGCCGAGAAGAACCAGTACTGGTCGGATTCTATGACCGCCAAGGAGTTCTCGCCTATGGATATCCTGGGCTGGCACCGCGTGCAGGCGGGTGCAGAGCAGGCGATCTCGTCGGACGACAACTACGATACGGGCGATGCACTCATGGCTCGTCTCTACTACTCGTTCCGCGATACCTACATGCTCACGGCTTCGGTTCGCCGCGACGGTTATTCGGCATTCGGCGGCGGTAATCCCCGTGCCACCTTCCCCGCAATCGCGCTGGGCTGGGTATTCACCAACGAGAAGTTCATGGAGAAGGCTTCGTGGCTCAACTACGGTAAGCTGCGTGTGTCGTGGGGCCAGAACGGTAACCGCGATATCGGCCGCTACGCCGCACTTTCGACGCTGACTTCGTCGCTGCATCCCTACATCGATGCGACTACGGGCGGCATCTACACCACGTCGCAGATCTGGGTAGACCGTCTTGCGAACAAGAACCTGTCGTGGGAGACCACCGAGTCGTGGAACTTCGGTTTGGATTTCGGTCTGTTCAACAACGTCCTGCGCGGATCGGCCGAGTTCTACCTGGCCAAGACTAAGGATATGCTCGTGTCGCGTTCGATCCCCTCGATTACGGGATTCGACAGCGTGTACGACAACCTCGGCCAGCTCAACAACCACGGTTTCGAGCTTACGCTCAACGCTACTCCCGTGCAGAACCGCGTGTTCTCGTGGGATACCTCGGTTACCTTCTCGCTCAACCGCCGCAAGATCGTGCACCTCTACGGCAACTATGTCGATGTGCTCGACGACGCGGGTAACGTCATCGGCCGCCGCGAGGAGGACGACGTGAAGAACGGCTGGTACATAGGTCACGATACCAACCAGATCTACGGCTACAAGCGCCTG
Organism: uncultured Alistipes sp.; assembly: GCA_959604655.1. Classification (GTDB taxonomy): domain Bacteria; phylum Bacteroidota; class Bacteroidia; order Bacteroidales; family Rikenellaceae; genus Alistipes. The sequence continues at coordinate 30,946 of CAUHCL010000006.1, forward strand.
GGTGTATGGCAGGTAGACGAAGAGGAGGAGGCTGCGCGCTACGGTCTGAAGCCCGGTGACTTCAAGTACCTCGACGTGGACGACAACGGCGTGCTGAACACCGACGACAAGGTATGGCAGGGTTACACCACTCCCCGCTACCGTGCTTCGTGGCGCAACGAGTTCAACTTCAAGAACGGCCTCTCGCTCTCGTTCCTGCTTTACGGCAACTTCGGCCAGTGGGGTACGCTGAACCGTGCGGCCAACGCCATCAGCCAGCCCGACCGCCACACGACCATCGAGATCGACCGCTGGACTGTTGACAACCCGACCAACGACTATGCCCGTATCGGTTCTACCAACAAGGGCAACAACTACGTGAAGAAGGATTTCGTGCGTATGGAGAGCATAGCCCTTTCGTATCGCCTGCCCAAGAAGTGGCTGAGCAAGATATGGATTCAGGGTGCTACCGTTTCGTTCACCGTCCGCAACGCGTTCGTAATGACGGGTTGGTATCTGGGCGACCCCGAGCAGGGCGACCTCACTCCGCGTACGTGGAACATCAACCTGAACCTTACAATGTAATCCCCCAAAACGTGAATTATGAAAAAATCGATCAAATACATAATCCCCGCCGCAGCCGCCTCGCTGCTGCTGGGTTCGTGCGACAAGAGCTGGCTCGACCCTAAGCCCCTCTCGTTCTTCGCACCCGAAAATACATATATCAATTCGGCGGGTCTGGAGGCTGCGTTGGTGGCCGCCGAGCGTAACATGCGTCACGAGTATTTCGGCGACGGCGCTCCCATCCTCACCGAGATGTTCACCTCGGACATTGCCGTGAACGGCAAGACCGACGCTTCGTCGTCGATGTGCGACTTCATCACGCAGATGACTCCCACAGGTCTGCGCAACGACGTCGACGGCAACAAAATGGAATGGTACTGGAAAGAGATGTTCAAGGGCGTGAAGTATGCCAATACCGCCCTCGACCGTCGTGCCAACGCGACGTTCAACAGCGAAGCCGAGGAGAACGAGGTGATAGGCAAGTGCTATTTCCACCGCGCCTATCGTTACTACAAGATGATCCACCAGTTCGGCGACGTGCCCTGGATCGACCATGAGCTGCGTACGCCCGAGGACAACTTCACTTCGTACGACCGCTTCTCGATAGCCGAGCAGTGCTACTACGACATGGAGTTCGCATATAAGTGGGTGACCGACGACAACGACAAGGGTGCCATCTCGAAGGGTGCCTGCGGTATGTTGCTCATGAAGTTCTGTATGGTTACGGGCCGTTACGACCGTGCCATAGAGGTGGGCCGCGAGGTCGTGGCCGCACACCCGCTGGTGAAGACCATCCAGTTCGACAACACGTCGGGTAACCTCATGCTCGACCTGCACTCGCGTGCCGCCAAGATGAGCGTTGCCAACACGGAGACGCTTCACGTGGTGGTTTCGACCGAGGATACCAAGGACCAGGGTTCGGAGCGTATCCAGACCATGCGTAACGCTGTTCCCTACTGGGCCAACGGCTCGATCAAGACCCCCAAGGGCGCTACGGGCTGTACCATCGACCTCCAGTCCACTGCCAACGGCAAGGGCGGCTATCTCGACAACGACTTCAACGTCGGCCGAGGCATCGCCACCATGCGCCCTTCGGCATACTACCAGTACGAGATCTGGGGCGAGAAGGAGAAGAACGACATGCGCGGTCCCATGTACGGCATCAACGCCGAGAATCCCGACGACATGTCGGCCAAGTCTTGGCGCGAGATGGAGGACCTGTACTACAACAACCTCTCGCTCAAGTCGAAGAAAGACGAGTATTACGGCAAGCACCTGATCCGTCCCAACAACATGTCGGTCGCCGACTCTACCCGCTGCTGGTTCCGCTGGCCGCACTACATCCTGTATGTGCCCGACGAGACCGCGTCTTCGGACTGGAGGGGCGGTTATACTCCGTGGTACGTATACCGTTCGGCCGAGGCTTACCTCATCATGGCCGAGGCCTACTACTGGAAGGGTGACACTGCCAACTGCGCGGCTATGTTGAACGAGGTACGCCGCCGTGCGGGTGCCGAGGATCTCACTGCCGCCGAGGCTGGCATCTCGGCCGTGCTGGCCGAGCGTGCCCGCGAGCTGTACTACTGCGAGCCCCGCCACGTCGAGCTGGTGCGCATTAGCTACATGTACGCCCGCACGGGCAAGACCTGCGAGTGGAACGGACGCACCTACTCGATGACCAACTTCTCGGGTCCCGAGGGTACGGGTACGGCCAATCCCTGCACCGAGCTCGGATACAATTTCTATTTCGACTGGGTGGTTGCCCACAATGACTTCTACTATAAGGGTAACGGAACCAACAAGACGTACAGCGAGACGGGTTACGTGCAGTATGCCAAGGGTATTTTCCGTATAGCCGTTCACAACGTGCTGTGGCCCGTTCCCGAGAACGCCATCGTGGACAACAAGGGCGATCTGAACCAGAACGAGGGTTACGTGAAGGTGGCTTCGCACCCCTACAACGTAACGCCGCTCACGCTGGAGATCGACAAGCACGGCTTTAATTGATGCCGATGACTGCGAGGCGTTCGCGCCTCGGTTGATGCGAGGGCTGTCCCATGCGGGGCAGCCCTTTTTCGTGCTGCCGTGTCGGTTGTGGGGGATTTCGGCGTCGGCAGATTTCTGCGTCGGTTGTGTCGGCTCGCTGCGGATTTAGCTGTCGGCGGGAACGAGGTCGGGAACGCTGTCGGGAACGCGGTAGGGAACGCGGTCGGGTTCGCAGTCGGGGTTGCAGTAGGGGCCGCCGCCCCGTGCCCGTGCGCCGATCGGGCGGCGTTGTTCCGAAATAGAATTATATTGTATATAATTGCCTGAACTATTAAATACGGAACTATGGTATCAATCAAGGTAAAATTGCGTCATTCGAACGTTGCGGGGAAGTCGGGCTCCATCTATTATCAAATCACTCATCGTCGCGAAACGCGACGCATCGTCTCCGATATCCGTTTGCTCCCCGTGCAATGGAATCCCGAGCGGCAGCGCGTCGTCGAGGGCCGCGGTGTCGACGCGGACCGTTTGCAGCGCGTCATCGATTGCGACACGAGGCTGTTGCGCCGCATCGTGTCGGAGCTGGAGTCGTCGGGCGGCGATTTTGTCGCCGACGACATCGTGGATCGCTTCACCGATCCCGAACGCCGAATCGATTTTCTGCACTTCATGCGCAACCGCATACGTCAGCTGAAGGCGACGGGGAATCTGGGCACCGCCCGCAACTACCACTATGCGTCCGAGAGTTTCTCGGCCTATCTCAACGGGATCGATCTGCCCGTGTTCGCCTTTTCGGAGGATATCGTGGAGGGGTATAACGAGTATCTGCTCCGCCGCGGCGTGGTCCGCAACACGGTGTCGTTCTACATGCGTATCCTGCGGGCCGTCTATAATCGGGCCGTGCAGCGGCGGCTCGTGGAGCAGACCTTTCCGTTTCGGAATGTCTATACGGGCGTCGACCGCACCCGCAAACGCGCCGTCGACGAGAGCGTCATAGCGCGCCTTTCGCGTCTCGACCTCGGCGGCTCGCAGTCGCTGGAGCTGGCCCGCGATCTGTTCATGTTCAGTTTCTACACGCGCGGCATGGCGTTCGTCGACATGGCCTATCTGCGCAAGGACGATATCCGCGACGGGGTCCTGCGCTACGACCGACGCAAGACGGGGCAGTGCCTTTCGGTTAGGGTCGAGCCCTGCATGAAGTCGGTGATGGACCGATATGCCGATCGCGCGGGCCGCACGCCCTATGTGTTTCCCATACTGACGAGCCTGGACCCCGCGACGGCATACCGACAGTATTGCGTCGCGCTCAATTACTACAACCGTCGGCTGAAACTGCTGTCCGATATGCTGGGACTCGAAGCGAGTCTGTCATCCTACACCGCCCGCCACAGCTGGGCTTCGGTGGCGCGTAACCACAATATTCCCGTCTCGGTCATCAGCGCGGGCATGGGGCATACCTCCGAGCACACTACCCGAATCTACCTCACGTCGCTGGAAAATTCGGTTATCGACGATGCCAATCATCGGGTCATATCCGTGTTGAACTCCTCGGCGGCCTCTTCGTCGGGCAGGCGCCGCCGCGCTGCCCCGTCGGTGTGACCGCATGAAAATCTCGCCCCTCGCCGAAAAACAATACGGCGAGGGGCGGGGTTTCTTGTGTCGTATCGGCTCGTTTCGTGTCGAAGCCGACGGTGCGTCAGTTGTTCATCACGTCGCGCACGCAGCGTACATGGCGTTGAGATACGTCACCGTCGCTGATTGTTCCTCGATTGGGATAGAATACGAAGAAACGTCTCGTCAAGGTAGTGCCATCTCCGTTTTTATAGGCATCGAAATGTTCTTGTGTACATGACATCCAGCCATCTGTATTGTCAGATCCCGATAAAATGCCTTCGCGTCGCATCATTACTAACTCCTTTTGGTTGGGGACTCTCCATGAACCGCGGTCGCTTCCGTCCGTTTTCTGCGCATATCTGCCGCAGATGTAATTGTTGTCGCAAGCCGTTTTCCACGCGTCAGTTGTATAATTCGTTAACTGCGAGTTGTTGAACCTTAACGTCGTCGTATTTGCCACTATCGGGGTATTGGTTGCATTGCAGTTATCTTCAGCTACTTCGAATTGAGCGGCAGGCTGGTTTATTGACGATTGCACGTCGTGTGACAGCAGATGGTTCGACTGCGGTGCGCGTTTGCAGGCATTTTCGTAATAAGACAATGAGAATGTTTTTGTTTCGCTATCGTACTTGTATGCCTGTGTTATGGGATCATTATCGATAACTCGCCCCATATTTACTCCCAGATTGCGTACACATCTTATCTGCCAGGCTCCCATGTCCCAATTGCCCTGCAACCAATCGGATGAAGATGTCCCCTCTTCGGCCCAAACGATTTTTCTGTCGCTCGATGCAAAATGATATCTGGTATTCCGATCAGAGTCGGTTGTATTATATTTACCGTCGCTCTGCTTAAAACCGTAGGCGGGGATCAAGTCGAAGTTCATCAGACGTAATGATTGCGGTATAACGGCCCGTCCGAGAATGATACGGGCATATTTACCCGTTGTCGGAACATACCACTTCATTTCGTTCACATCGATGATGCCGTTGCCGTTCTCGTCGCGGTTGCGCGACATGCAGGCTGTTATAATTTCGATAAATTCATTTTCTTCGCTTGGACCAAGTTCTTTCCAATCTGTCTTTCTGGGATAATTGTCTGGATTTCCTTCATATAATTCTGTCTCTATGTTTGCAGGCATAAATATCTGTGCCGTTTTGTCTCCCGAAGGTTCTTTCAACTGGTCGGACGTGATCGCTGCTCGGCTGAACGGGGTAAGACACGTGCGGTCTGTGCCGTTTATTTTAACACTCTTCGTAGCGGCCATGGCACTCCATCCTCGACCTGAAGTGGATTGTGTGTTATTTATATTGCCTCCGCTGAGATAGTACCATACATTCCAGCGGCCGTTGTTGGCGTTCGGCGATGACAGAGCATCCCATGCCGTCTCCGACCATGCGAGATTAAGACCGAATGTCTCGTTTTCGCGTTCGAGTCCCAAAGCCGTGTCATTGGGTGTACGGGTAGTGCTTGAGTAATAGGTCAATATCGAGTTCTGCGAGATCATGTATTTCGAATTCATATACATGCTCTCCTTGTCCTCCGAGATATGGCGGTTGTTGCAGGCGATCCACACTATGCGCGGATTCTGGTTGACATAGGCATGCCAGCCGCCCTCGACCGTTCCTCCTCTGTCGGCGTCATATTTGTCAGTCGGGTTGCCGTTGGCGTCTTTGTGGTAGACGTATTCGTCGACAAATACCGTGTACCATAGCTGTGTTTCGCTGTTGACATCCGTAACCTCCGTACCTTGCTCGTTGACACCGCGGTAGGTCGCGGGATCGGCCAACTGCTCCAGGGTCCAGATGTTCGTTTCGGGTTCATCCGTATAGTCTCGGTATCGGCGCAACGTTTCTGCGTCGGTCGTGGGCTTGAAGCGAATCCATGTGTAGAACTGGTCCGAGGCGAGTTTGTTGTAGTCGTTATTGTGACTGCCGCCTGCGCGGTAATCGTCGGCGTAGTACGAATAGGTGGCGTTGTCGTATGGCGCCTCGATCATCCATTTCAGATTCTGACGGTCCTTGTTCGAGAGCTGTATGTTGAATACGGCGTAGTGCGCATCCAACTCTATGCGGTTCACATCCTGCACGTCGGTGACGTCGCCTTCGGCTCCCGACTGCTTCTCTTCGTTGTTGAACGCCTCCACTATGATGTTGGTGAGGCTGTTGACGGTCACGTTGTAGGTGTACTTCATATTGCGACGGCAATTGAAATCCGTAGCTTTCGCCTTGTCGTCGCTGCCATCTATGTATCCCAGATGCACCGTGTAGTTGGCATAGCCCTCGCGGCGGACGGCACCTTTCGTATCCTTCGATACGGGCGTGAATGCTTCGGTATCATTGACATCCACATTATCACCGTCAGCGATAGTCTTTTTGACCCAGTAGGTCACCTTCAGACGGAACGTGACATATGTCGCGAAGTTCTTGGTGTCGGTTCCCTCGGCGTTGGGTTCCGCCTCTGCTCCCGTAGGGCTGAGGCTCTTGTATATTCCCGTATTCGCCTTGTCGGCGTTTTTCCATTCACGCTCGCGGTCGGCATATCCGTCCTTGATGCCGACGTAATCGCCTCCGTCTCTCTCTTGGTATGCCGTTGCGGTCTGTTTGTTCTCGAACAGATAGAAATCGAACGACGAACCCTTTTTGTTCGTGGCCGCACCCGTGGCATCGGTGAGGTCGCCGCTGTCGAAATCATACGACAGATTCGATACTCCGTGGTTGCTCGAATATCCGTCGCGATTGCCGAAATAGGTCGACACGTCGGCGGAATTGGCGTCCCGCTCCTGCAAATAGGCTATTATGGGATTGCTGTGCACCTGCCAGCTTATCGGCTCGATCTCGATGTTCGTGTCTGCCTCGATGTTGAACTTCACGTAGGAGATCATGCGGCGCAGGTGGATGTACCCTTGCAGCTTGGTGTCGCCCGCGGGAATGTGGCAGGGCGTCGGATTGCCATCCTCGTCGTACCATGACGTGGGGTCATTTTTCAACTCGGTGTGGTATGTGCCGCTCATGGCCAGATTGTCGCTGCCCGAGAAATCGATGTTCGACGGATCGGTGAGCATGAGCGATATGCTCTTGTATTTCTCCCACGTGTCTGCCTTTTCGAGCAGGGCGCTCAATTCGCCGCCTCTGTTATCGGGTAGCCCCGCCGCCTGCTTCAGCTCCGTGTTGTCGGTGATTCCGTAGTTGTCCTCCGCATTCGCGACAGCCACTATGTAGCTTTTGCCCGATTTTGTGACGATTCCATCCAAAGTGGCAGCCGTGTGATTTTCGGGCCCTTTCAAGTCGGTGAACAGTTTGTTGAACGTACACTCGCCCGTTTCGACGTTGTAGATGCCCACCCACAGATTCTTGATCGTTCGGGCGTACTCGTCGTTTATGGCCGCGCGCGTAGCCTTGCCCATGTCGTTGAGGTTCACCGTGAGGGACAGAGTCGCGGGCAGCCCTTCGCGCATGTCGACGCGAGGGGTGTCGATATCGTCGGTTCGGCACGAAACGGCGGCTATGCCTATTGCCGATGCCAGCAAGGCGACGATCGTTTTCTCGTATATGTATGTCAGTCGTTTCATCTTTCGTCAAAAGTTTGCGTTATTCGAATGTGGGGATGTCGGCGGTGCCCGATCCCATAGGACAGATGGTGTAGCTTACCGTAAGACTGTTGCTCGACGCCGATTTGATCTCGTAACGGTAGATGTGGTTGCGCAGCAGCGCTGCCAACTCTTTTGAGGCTTTGCCGTTGGTGTAGCTGTCCACCGCCATTTCGTAATCTTTCGAAGAGGTGCCTTGCCCGTCCGAGTCTTTGACCGTCAGGTTGATATGCGGACGGTTTGTCGTCAGGTTCGCTTCGGTGACGTAGGCCGAATAGACCTTGCATTCCTTGCCGCCGATCGTCATTGATTCGGATTCGGTGAAGAACCTGAGACCCGTGGCCGTTTGTACATTGTCGGGCAGGGTAGGCAAGATGACTTGCGTTCCCTCGACGTTCCAGTCGGGGTTGTTCGTCACGTTGGGGATCAGGCGACCTTGGGTGTTGTATGCCGACAAGGTGACGTTAGGCGCGATCTCCACGCCCTCGGGCAGACAATTCACTATCTCGATCTTCGCCACGGCGCGAAGCATCTTTATCTCGCCGAGGTTGAGGTCGTAGCGGTTCTCGTCGTCCGCGCTTTTCGTGGCGGCGCGCAGCGGCTTTGCCTCCGAGCAGCCGTACATGGGGATGGTCTTTTTGGTATCTATGTCGGGCTGCCAGCCGCCTTCGGGATGGGGCAGCGTGAAGTTCCATTTTGTCCCGTCGCCGTACATCTCGCTCAGGAAGGTGTTGCCGAGCACGAATCGGTCGTAGGCGTCGCCTGCCCCCATGCTATTACAGTTGGCGATCACCGCCACTTGGATTTCATTCGCCGATGTTTCGCCCAGCACTCCCGAGAGCTCGTAGGATGTGCCCTGCCCCGGCTTGATTACCGTGCTCGACGGTTCGAACCGCTGGATCAGACGCCCGTAGCCGTCGAATACCAGCACCAGAAAATCATGACCCGCGATGTCGATATAGTCTTCGGCCGGCGTCGCTTCCTCCGTGCCGTGCCCCGCGGCACGCGTCATGCGGGTCGCCGCCTTGCTTGTGACCACGCGCAGGTTCAGGACGTACTGCCGTGCCTGCCCGATCGGCGGACAATCGGGTTCGTTGTCGTTCACGCACGAGGCCGCGACGAACGCGGCGAGCAACGCGAACAGTCGTAATGTGTATGAAATGCTTGATCTCATGGTAACCCGATATCGTTTATAAGTCCGAATTTTGTCTCATTACGTGCCAAGAGTTGATCCAGATGCCGCTGTTGGTGTACCAGCCGTTCTCGTCGTCGATGAAGAATATCAGATTGTAGTTGTCCTGACGGTCGAGGTAGTCCTGGTCGTCCTTGGCATAGGGAACGTCGCCCTTGGCGTAGAGCAGCAGATCGATGAGCGGCAGACGGAGCAGAGGTTCCGCCTTGTCCTTGCATGTCACGGCCAGCTCGGGGGCATGGCCCTCCTTCACCAGACGCGCCAGATCGATCTCGGCTATGACCGAGCTTATGGATGTCACCGTTCTCGACGCTTTGGGCAGCGACACCTCGCCCGACTGCTTCTTGCACTCGCTGTAAATGATCGTCTCGTCGTCGAGCAGGCGGTTGTCGTAGTTCATCAGTCCGTTGGCGTCGGTTATGGTGAATGCGAAGTCGTCCTTGTCGAGCTCCTTGCCGTTGTAGTGTTGGAGTATCACGCGCACCGTATTGGTGTTCTTCGTCAGATCCACCACGCCCACGACGGGATCGCCGTACGTGTCGGGGAACTCCACGTTCTCGGCGTAGCCGTGGAACAGTGCGTTGAGCGGCTTGCGGCAGCATGCCCCTTCGGCATCCTTCTCGCGCGCCAGACGGCATGCGAGATCCTCTTTGCACGACGGGTCCGTGCCCACGAGCGAGAACGCGTCGCCCTCCGAGAGTCCGCACCATGCCACGAGGTCGTAGCGCCCGGGCGCTACGTCGATCTGCATGGTATAGCCTTCGCGTGCGAGGGCCTCTCCCGATTCGGTCTTGGACGTGACGAGCGACCCGTTGCGGTCGAATACGAACAACGATACGGATTTCACCTGCGAGGCGAAAGCGTCGACGTCGAGTACGTTCTTTTTGTATCGGAAACCGACATGGTAACGTACCGAACAGTCGCCTTCGTCATCGTAGATTGCGGAATCGCATGATGCGAGGGTTACCGCCATCGCCGCGAACAGCGCCGCGGTGAGCCGTAAACTTCTTCTATTGAACAGTTTCATCGTTAGTTATTTATTTTGTTTTTATTATCGTCTTGTATCTCGTGGGTTTCGGCATCCGAAACCTCGTGCATTCGTTTTTGGTGGATCGGGCTTGGTCCGATCTCGGGGCGTCCTTTTCGGGACTGCTCCCGCATCTGTGCGGATCGACCCTCCGCGAGGGGGTTTCTCGATGGTTTCGCCGTCTTTCGGCAGGCGAATTTTATAAAAATTAACGGCGGGACCAGTCCGCGCGGGTCTCGCCCCGCCGTTAAAAGAGTTACCAAAATGTTTCAATTACAAATCTACCGACTGACCCTTTACATGCCATGCCAGGACGTTCATCGAGGCGTTGATGTAGTAATCCTGAACACTGTTCGGATCGGGCAGCAATTTTTCGTTGCCGTGTATACCGATTGCAAGTCCTCCGACGCTGTTAATCGTTATCTGGTAAGAGTGGTTACGAACGATACCGTAATTGCCCGTAGGCACATCCTTTTCGGGTATTTTGTTATCTGTACCTGTTGCGTTGTGCTTGATGGGAACATAGAAGAAAGCTTCACGTTTGTTATAGTGCTTTGCCTGACCTGCGTAGATGAAGAGTTTCTCGTTGACTTTCGATATATTATCGTCAGTAACAGCTTCCCATGTTCCATTGTTGTTGAACTCCAGGTTTGTCTTGTCGGTTACCTTCAATGCAACACGATTGGCGGGGTTTTTAATATTCTTATCACCGGTGGCATCTTTTACTTCATTGTCATGGCCTAATCCTATTTTGGTTTTAATGTCACCCGTTACGTCATCAGCGAGTTTGATGATATTCTGACCTGCCAACATCGCTGTTATGAGTTCATCTTCAGTGTAAATGGCATTTACTATTTCTGTCTTATCGCCATTCACTTTGCTGTATGATCGAATATAAAATCCGTTGGCGAATTTTTCTGCGCCAGTTCCCGTTACGGTATAACGGCCTTTTACGATGGCGCTTGTTACACATGCATACGGATTGAGGTAGTCTGCGGTGGTGAGACGAGATCCGCGCATCGTATTTTCCATAATATAGAAAACGTTATCGTCTGTAAGAGTGGCCGTAATGTTCTTATATTCATTATTCGCATTGCTGTTAGTGACATAAGAGAGCAGGTAGTCGGTATTGCTATCCGTTCCGACAACAGGGAAATTAGCCGCTTTACATTTATCTTCCTGCAATCCGTCGACCCCGTAGCCATATGATCGTGCCCAATATGTACGATTAGTGCCGAGAACCCAGTTTTGATAATCTCCAATTGTTGTTGCCAGGTCTGCTGTAGTCGGATTTAGGTTCTTTAACAGCATGGTATGTTTGGCGGTAGCTGTCACGGCCCAATTCTCAGGTACAAATGTAAGTTTGTAATTCTGATTTCCTTGGTTGTCGTATACGTCGACATCGTTTATGGCACCTTGCTTTGTAGTGTTGAATGCCAGTTTTACTTTTGCGGCCACACGCTCTACATATATTGTTATGGTTTGATTTGCAGTGGCTTCATCGGCGGCTTCCTTTGACGCGAAGATGCAATCTGAGTTAATGTCGCTGGCGAGTTTGTAGTTGCCACCTTCATAGTATCCCGAGTTGTTCATTAAAAATCCGCCATCGGCATTTTTATATACATCACGGTAGAGAGTCTTTATACGATCCAGACGGTCATTCTGCGAAGTCGTGTTGGCGGGGTTTACATATGCCATTACCGATGCGGGCATGTTGGCACCTTCTATGAGTGTGATCTTAACGGAGTTTTTATACATGGTGGCTACCGATCCTGTATTCTGCTGTTTGTTGTCTAATTCGATATCAGTAGAATTTCCTACCACGTTTCCTTGTGCGTCATAGAATATGAGAAGCATGCTTTTGATAGCATTCTCGGCAGCCGTTCCGTATTCGAAATCATCGCTGTCTGTATAGCCGTCATTCGTTCCGTCGTCTAAGTCGGCACGAGTACCCGCATGATTCGGCATCACGATGCTGATGTTTGCATACGACGTAGTCATGTCGGGAGTGACCTTAGCCGTTCCGTCGTCGTCTTTCGAGCAGCCGACCAGCGCGCCCATAGCCAGTGCTATGAATGCGCCTAAATAAAAGTTACCTTTTTTCATAAGAATTTAATATTAAGGATTGTTGAAACAATTTTCTATTCTATAAGTCCGAGTTCGCGCAGTTGCGCCGCGGCATCCGCCGCCTGCTTCACGCCTCGCGATGCGGCTTCTGCGAACAGACCTGCGGCACGGTCGTAGTCGCGGCTCTTGGCAGCGTGTATTCCGCGTGCGTAGATCGCCTCGGGCAGGTCGCCCGCCTTGGCCAGATACTGCGCCGCGCGGTCGAGCTCGTTGCGGCCGAGGGCTATGTTGGCGGCGTTGAGATTAGCCACGGGATCGTCGGGGTACATCCTTACGGCCACCTCGAACACCTCGCGGTACTCGTCGGAACCCGTCTCCAGACTCTGCGCCACCACATACATCTCGCGGAGGCTGAGCTTCTGCGGCGCGCTCTTCATCACGGCCTTGATCTCATTGATGTCGGTGTACGACCGCACCACATACTCCACCGTGTAGTCGGAGTTGCGGAGTGCGGGATACACGTTCTCCAGCAGGAATCCGTACTGCTCGGGGTAGGTGCTCTTGAGCTTCCACTCGCGGGCGTCGGGCTCGAGGTTCTCGGAGTCGATGACGGCGAGTATGCCCTCCTTGTCGGCCAGATCGGATACGGCCACGTATTTGCGCAGGCCCGTCCAGTTCTCGGCTACCCACGACGAGCGCATGATCGACGGATCGAACGTGTAGAGTCCGCGCACATAGTTGCGCAGCGCCTCGGTACGGCCCTCGGCCAGACGTTCGTTCTCGGCATAGGGGCCTTCGGGCGATGCGAAGCCCTCGATGGTCAGCGACACGATGCGCGTGTCGGCGTCGTTGCGTATTATGTCGATCGTTTCGCGTATCTTTTGCAGTTCCTCGGGGTTGCGGCGATAGCGGGGGTTGATGTCGGTCTTGCTGACCTCGAAATCGATGTATGCCGAACCTCGCGACTCGCGCGTCTTGACCAGCTCGGCCTCGGGCGTGATGAACGCGTACGCGGGAGCGAAGCGGTCGGGCGAGAAGTTGACGGCGCACAGATTGCGTACGGCGGTTTTCAGGGGCGTGCCGCCGCATCCGCACAATTCCTCGGAGAGCGTCAGGCGCGCCGACTCCATCCATGCCTCGTAGGGCACCTTGACGGAGTAGCCGATGACCTTGCCCGTGCGGCTGAGCGTGGCGTCGGCGGCGAATTTACCGTGACGCAGGTTCTGTATGTGTCTGTTGCGTCCCGCCACCACCACGCACGGCAACTCCAGCCGCTGCCCGTTGCGAGAAATGACGGGGGTATAGATAATTTCGTTGTCGGCGCCGAGTTTCAGATCCGACGCGTCGAAATCCATCGTGACGAAGAGATTGTTCGCCGAACGCTCCACCTTGAGAGCCTTTACGCGCGAGTCGTCGGTTTGCGTTTGTGCCGTGGCCTGCCCCGCAACGGCGAGCGTTGCGGCCGCGACCGCGCACAGTGTGTGTAATCTCATATGTGTAAATGTATTAGCGAGTTAACGATCAGAATACGTATACCAGATTGATTGCAGCCTTGGTGGGGCCGAAATAGTCGTGACGGCCGTTTCCGACGCGACGGCCGCAGCCCTCGCATTCGAATTTGTCGTATTTGGTGTGCAGCCATCCCACGCCTATCTCGCCTTCGAGGCTCCAGTGTTTGCCGAGCAGCCACGCGTAGCCGTAGGCGACGCCCAGACCGCCGAACCATCCCTGGTAGCGGTTGTCCTTGAATTTGCCGAAGTCGGTGCCGAGGAATTTGAAATCCATGTCCAGGTGGCCGATGTTGTACTGTCCTGCCATTGCATGTATGCCGAAGAAATGACCTCCGATTGCATCACACAACCAGTAGCGGGCTTCGGGCTGCACGAACCAGTGCTTCCATTTGCGGCCGCGCGACAGATCCCATCCGTTGAAATCACCGCCCACGTCGATCGACCAGCGGGGTGCCAGTCTTATTTCTATGCCGAGATTGACATTCATGAAGGCGTCCGAAAGCAGATTCGTCTTTATCGCCACGTCCTGCGCCTTCACCTCCGAACGGAGTGCGCCGGCCATGACTATCATCAGAAGAAAAATCGTTCGTTTCATCATTCGTTTTTTATTTTAGTCTTATTGTGTTTGCGGTTATAGTCCGTAATTCGCCCGCCCGCATGCCGCAAGGCATACGGCACTGTGCAGGGTGTCGTGCGGAGAGGCCTCGCACGCCGTAGTTGTTGTCGTTTCTGGAGTCGTACTCTTTCCCCTCGACGTAAAAATCCCTCATCCGGCCGATTTCAGGGCGGTCGGAATTTGCATACATTGTTTCGGATTTCGGCAGTTTACTGTGATTTGTAACGTAAAGGTCGGAAAGCGGCGCGGTGGTGAATCTTCGTGCTTGTAGTGGTGATGCGCCGGATTATCTTATGTTTACGAATGTCAATCCTGTTAACTATCTTCGACTTGTCAAGTCGCATTTTCGGAACAAGTGATACAAAAGTATACAAAATTTT